>DASWHK010000018.1:0-14016 GCA_036398215.1 Acidobacteriota bacterium
GCGGCGAACGGGCTCGAGGTCACCACGGCGTCCATTGTGGCGACCATCCGCTGGTCGAGGCGGCGGTAGATCGCCAGCGCCGCCGCCATCGGCCAGCGGGCCCAACCGAGCCGCCGCAGCACCTCCTCGCGATCCTGGAACAGGACCCGCGGCGGCTCCCAGCAGTAGTAGATCGACGGGATGCCGGCGGCGCGGCTGGCGGACAGTCGCCGCCGGGCAAGGAGAAGGGCAGGACCGAAGAAAACTCGGAAGTCGGCCTCGGGGTCGAGCAGGCGGCCGAGCCCGAAGGTGCGCGTGTAGTCGGAGACCGCGTTGAGGTAGCGGCTGCGGCTCCAATCCAGCCGCGCGCCGCTGGTGACCAGCTCGACCCCGGCGTCGAGCCGCGGCCGGCAAGAGGCGTCGAACTGGTGGCACACGATGCGCGGCCGGTGCCCCGCCGCCGCCAGCGCGCCGGCGAGGCCGAGGATCGCCCGCTCCGCCCCCGACAGCAGCTTGAAGCGGGGAAACACCAGGTCGATGCGCATCACGCCTCCGTCAGCCCGCGCCTTCCCGCAGATCGGCCGCGGCGACGTCGTCTCCGGCCGGGCCCGTGCCGGCGCCTGCCCGGTCACCTCCGCCGGCGCCCGCCAGCGACGCATACAGCTCCTCGAAGCGGGCCGCCACCCGGTCCCAGTCCAGCCGCGCCTCGGCGTCGGCGCGGGCGGCGCGGCCCAGCGCCGCGCGGCGGGCGTCGTCCTCGAGCAGGTCGGCGATCGCCGCCGCCAGCGCGGCGACGTCGCCCTCCGCCACCAGCGCCACGGTCTCGCCGTCGCGGCCGATGTCGGGGATGCCGCCGACCCGACTGGCGACCACAGCAGTCCCGCTCGCCAGCGCCTCGAGAAAGACGTTGGGCAGCCCGTCGACGTTGCCGCCGGGGCCGTGCACCGACGGCACCGCGATGACGTCGGCGGCGGCGTAGAGGTCGGGCAGCTCCTGGTGGGGCAACGCGCCGATCAGGTGCAGCGAGCCGCCGACACCGGCCGCCGCGGCCTGCTGGGCGAGCGACTCACGCAGCGGCCCGTCGCCGGCGATCAACAGCCGGGCCGCCGGCACCCGGGCGCGCACCGCCAGCAGCGCCGCGATCAGGTGGTTGAAGCCCTTCTTGTAGACCAGCCGTCCCACCGCCAGGATCAATGGATCGTCCGGGTCGAAGCCGTGGCGCTCGCCGAGCCGGTAGCGGAAGGCCGAGCGCACCTGCGCGGTGAGCGGGCGGAAACGCTCGATGTCGACCCCGTAGGGGACCCAGGCCGGCGCGGGGCCGGCGCCCAGCGCCCCCACCCGCGCCGCCAGGTCGCGGGAGCAAGCGGTCAGCGCCGCCGCCCGCCGCAGCCCCCAGCGCGCCGCCGCCGCCGCCCAGCGGCGGCGCTCGGCCAGAAAGACGCCGCTGCCGTGGCACGAAACCACCATCGGCTCGTCGCGGCCGCGCAGCGCCCAGGCGACGATCGGCGCCGCCGGCAGCAGCCAGTGGGCGTGCACGACGTCGATGCTGCGCTCGTCCAGGATCCGGCGCAGCGCGCGGGACGCCGCGGCGGCCGCCCACGGCGCCGCCAGGTAGGCGTCCCAGCGCAGGCTGCGGTCGGCGGTCAGCGCCTGGGCGTATCCCCACGGGTGCCAGCGCTCCAGCGGGGTGGTCCGGAAGGCGTGCAGGGTCGCCTTCTGACCCTTTCGTTGCAGCTGCAGCCGCGGGTGCCACGGCAGCAGCACGTGGACCTCGTGGCCGCGGGCGCCGAGCGCCTCGACCAGCGCGGCGACGAAGGCGGCGCTGCTGTCTTCCTCGTTCAGGGGATAGGTGGTGGCCAGATGGAGGATGTTCATCGAGCCGCCGGCGGTTGCCGGTCGCGCGGCGGGCTGAGGAACCAGGCGGCCCAACCGGTGACGCTGTTGAGCACGTACATGGCGAGCAGCAGCAACGAAAGCGCCAGCATCGCCTCGGACGAGGCCCCCAGGAACGGCGCCGCGGCGACATAGAGCGCGTCGCGGGTGCCGATCCCGAGCACCGTGATCGGCATCAGTCCGACGAGCGCGCCCAGCGCCGACAGCACCGCCAGCGACCACGCCGAGGCGTCGATCGACAGGCCGCGCGCCAGCAGCACGCTGGCACCGGCGAAGCCCGCGACGCTGGCCGCCGTGAGCACCTGCGCCAGCAGCACGTGGGCGGCCGGGGGGGCCGGCGGCGAGACGCCGTCGGCCCCCGGAAGCCGCCGCAGCGCCCAGTTCAAAGGTCGCGCCAGCAGGCCCTCGCGCGTCGGCCGCCACACGGTGCCAGCGACGAACCCGGCGAGGCCGAGCGCCACCAGCGCCGGACCGGCCCAGGGCGGCACGCCGGGCAGGATCACGACGGCGCCGAGCGCCAGGGCACAGACCTGGCCGAGGTCGAGGAAGCGGTCGTAGACGACCGACGCGATGCCGGCGGCGAGGCCGGCCTCGGCGCGCCGGTCGCGGATGTAGTACGCCTTCACCAGGTCGCCGACGCGGCCCGGCGTGATCGCCGCCACGAAGGTGGCGAGCAGATAGAGGCGGACGGCCTCGCCGATGGGCAGCGGGATTCCGAGGCCGGCGCACAGCAGCCGCCAGCGCAGCGAGCGCAGCAGCAGCACCGCGGTGGCCAGCAGCGCCGCCAGCACCACCGGCAGCGGATCGACGTTCCACAGTGCCGCGGCAAGATCGGCGGCGCCGACGCGCCACAGGACGACCAGCAGCAGGCCGACGCCGATCAGGCGCCATCCCGTCGCCATCCAGAAGGGACGCTTGGCCGGCGTGCTCACTTCTGCAGGCGCTCGAAGCGCATCAGGGCGATTTGCTCCGAAACCAGGCCGACCAGGAAGGTCACCACGCTCATCGTGCACAGCAGGACCGTGGCGTCGGTGACGTCGAGCCTGCTGGCGATCGTGTAGGCCCCATAACCGGCGCCGGCGAGGAACATCAGGATGCTGGCGGGCAAAAACACCCGCATCGGCGAGAACAGCACGATCATCCGCAGGGCGATGACGACGAACTTGGTGCCGTCGGAAAACAGGCGGATCTTGCTCGCGCCGACCCTGCGGCTCGCCTCGATCGGCACGAAGCCGACATTGTAACCGGCCTTGATGAAGGCCAGCGTGCTGGTGGTCGGGTACGAGAAGCCGTTGGGAAACAGCGGCAGGAACTCCACCATCTTGTCGCGCCACGCGGCCCGGAACCCCGAGGTCAGGTCGAGGACCCGCTGGTTCGAAAGATAGGTCGCCAGCCGGTTGTAGAAGCCGTTGCCCAGCCGCCGCAGCAAGCCGCCGCTGCCGCCGCCGTCCTGGCGCGCGCCGATCACCAGGTCGTAGGTCGCGAGCTCGGCGAGCAGCGCGGGGATCTGCCGCGGGTCGTGCTGGCCGTCGGCATCCATCAGGCAGACGATGTCGCCGGTCGCGGCCCGCAGGCCGGTCTTGACCGCGGCGCCGTTGCCCTTGTTGTAGGGATGGCGGATGACGGTGACGCCCTCCGCCGCGGCGCGCGCCGCGGTCTCGTCGGCGGAGCCGTCGTCGACCACGATGATCTGCCAGTCGCCGGCGGCCACCTCGCGGAGCGAGGCGATGACGCTGCCGATGATCTCGGCCTCGTTGTAGGCGGGCAGGACGACGCTCACCGAGGGCATCGGCTCAGCCTCGGACGTCGGCGGCCGGCGGCTTTTCCGCCGGAGAGCCTGGGGAGACGCGGGCTCGGGGGGCCGGCGCGGCGGCGCGCCGCGTCTCTGCCCGGTCGAGCTCGTTCTTGCGCACCCGGTAGGTGATCTCCTCGAGGAGGCGGCGGTTGGTCGCCAACAGATCGGCGAGGATCGCGATGGCCAGCAGCAGGAAGCCGACGATCGACAGGATCGCCGCCAGGATCAACGACTGGACATTGCCGGTCCCCGCGCCGAGATACAGGTAGCGGATTCCGATCAACACGCCGGCCAGGACCATCAACGAGCCGCCGACGCTGAAGATCTTGAGCGGCTCGTAGAGCGCGTAGGCGCGCGCCATCGCGGCGCCGGCCTGGGCGACGTAGTGGCCCATCGTCCGCGCCAGCCGCGAGGAGCGCGGCGTGGCGCGCGAGCGAATCGGCACGTCGACCACCGCCATCTTCCGCTTGCCGGCCTGGATCAAGGTCTCGAGCGTGTAGGTGAAGTCGGTCACCACGTTGAGCTGCAGCGCCGCCTCCCGGCTGTAGGCGCGGAAGCCGCTGGGGGCGTCGGCGACGCCGGTGCCCGAGAGCCGCCGCATGGTCCACGACCCGAGCTTTTGAAGCGCCTTCTTGAGGGGGGAAAAATGAGCGAGCGTCGCCGGGCTGCGGTCGCCGACGACGATGTCGGCCTCGCCGGCGAGGATCGGCGCCACCAGCTTGGCAATATCGGCGCCCTCGTACTGGTTGTCGCCGTCGGTGTTGACGATGATGTCGGCGCCGCGCCGCAGCGATTCATCGAGCCCGGCCATGAAGGCGCGCGCCAGGCCACGGCGACGGGCGAAGCGCACAATGTATCGAACGCCTTCGCGACGGGCCACCGCGACCGTCTCGTCCGTGGAGCCGTCGTCGACGACGACGACGTCGATCTCGTCGATCCCTTCGATCCGGCGGGGGATGGCGGCCAGCGTCGCGGCCAGCGCTTGGGCCTCGTTGTGGCAGGGGATCTGGACGATCAACTTCATCGGAGCCTCGCCGGGACCCTCGCGCGGGCGCAACTCAATGCCAGAGTATCGCGTTGACGAAGATGCCGAGGTAACGCATGTCGCCGCTGCCGCTCACCGCGTCGGGCTGGAGGGGCTCGGTAAACAGCTCGAGCACGGGAGCCCTTCCTTCTGCCGGCCGCCAGTCGGAGGGTACCTCGAAAACGTAGTCGGTCCATCCCTGCTCGATCGTAATCTCGCCCAGCGGGACCCCGTCGAGGTGCGCCCGCAGCGTGCGGTTGAACGCGCCCGAGCCCCCGATCGTGTCGGCATGGACGACGATCTCGCGGGCGGCCGCGTCGAGGCCGGGCAGCCAGAACCTCCCGGTCCCCTTGGTCCAGCGCGCGGTGAACGGGCCGGAGACCTCGGCCGACAGCGCTTCACCGACGTAGATGTCGTCCCACTCGCCGACGTCGAGGCCGCCGGCGAGCGGCCCGTTGGTCCCGCCCGGCTCGAGACGGTAGGTCGCGAAGCGGATCTCGTTCTCCAGCACGCGGCGCGGCAGCTCGCCGAACCCCTGTTCCAGCGCGCGGCGTCGGAACACCCAGTTGCGGTGGGGCACCAGCCGCGGCGTCGGGAAGTAGTAGTTGAACCCCTGAGTAAAGAAGTAGACCGAACGCCCCCGCTGGGCCTGGCGGCGCACGAAGTCCAGCAGGGCCCGCTCACCGGCCATCTGTTTCGTCTGCAGCATCACGACGTCGAAGCCTTTCCAGAACTTCAGCGCCGGAGCGAAATCCCGTACGCCCCAGTCGGAGCGCGCCTCGAAGACCAGCACGGCGTTGTCATCGAGGCTGGAGGCGATCTCCTCGACCATCGCGATGGCGGGCCCGGGCTCGTTGACGTCGCGGTAGCGGAGGCCCTCGTGGGCGACGCCGGCGATCAGCAACGCGCCGGCCACGGCGGCGGCGGCCGACCAGCCGAGCTCGGCGCCAGCGCCTCCGGGCCCACGTATCCCTGACGGCGCAGTGCCTGCGCCCTTCCCCGAGCTCCGACCCGTGCCGTCGCCTCGGGTCGCGCGGATCCGCGACGGCAACCACCAGACGGCCGCGGCGGCGAAGAGGAATACGAACGGATAGATGGTCTCGTAGCGGCGCAGCGCCCACATCAAGTCGCGCGTGATCGTCGGGTCGTAAAGGATCGGGACGCTGGTCGCGAGAACCACGGTGAGCACCAGCATGTCGGCCTCGCCGCGCCGCCGATCCAACAGCATCAGCGTGATGCCGGCTATCGCCAGCCAGTAAGCGGCCGGCGTCGTGGCCACCACCAGGCGCACGACGGACTCGACTCTCCAGTTGAACTCCGCCTCGATGAGCCCGGGCCGGATCAAGTACCCGTAGACCGCCAGCCCCGCGACCGCCGCGGCGACCAGGGGCCGCACCCAACCGATCCTCCGATCGGCGGCAGCGGCGGCAGGCGATGCAGCCGACCGGCGGCCCTGATCGGGGCCGTCAGCGGCCCCCGCAGGACCGCCGCCGACGCCGTCGTCCGACCGGCGGCGCAGACCCACGCGCCAGCACGCGAACAGGCCCGCGAGCAGCGCCGGAACCAGCGGGTAGAGCACCCAAAGCGAGCTGATCAACACCAGCAGGATGTCGTACAGGTACGCCCTCAGCAGGAAGATCGCGACCAGCAGCGCCTGCCCGCCGAGCAACGACAGCGGTCCCCAGAACCAGGCGACGTCGCGGCGCGTCACGCGGCCGCGCAGCAGGTCGAAGGCCAGGATGCCGAGCAAGGGGAAGGCCAGCCACACCGTCCAGACATGCGTCTGCCAACCAAGGCCGAAGGCAACGGCGGAGAGCAGCGCATGGGCGCGGCTGCCTTCGCGCCGGTCGACCAACAGCCCGTAGAGCCCGGCGATCATCAGCACCTGAGCGAGGATCTCGGCGCTGGCGAAGCGGGAGAACCACAGCTGTGGGGCGGATACCAGAAGAAGGATCGCCGCCGTCGTCGCGGCCGCCGGACCGTACAGGCGCAGGCCGAGAAAGAACAGCGAGACGACGCCGGCGATCGCCAGGACGGCGGTGACCCGCAGGGCGCCGCCGATTTCAGCAACCATGTAGCCGACCGCGATCGCCGCCGGGTAGAGCGGCAAGCCCTGGGGCACGACCTTTCCGCTGTCCGGATCCAGCAGGTACCAGCCCTGGATGCGCGACCCGTACTGGGCGCGTTGTTCCCGGTAGTCGTGGCCCAGCAGGTCCGGCCAGGCGCTCTCGGGGATCTGGGTGACGAGCTCGTCCTCGACGACGAAGCCGCCGTCGCGCGCCGTCGCGATCCCGGCGAGCGTGTAGGTGTAGGGGTCGCGCGCCCCGACGATCTGCTCGAACGGGGGCCGGTACAGCCAGGCCCCTGCCGCGACCAGCCCGACGACGATCACCAGGGTGGCGTCGAGCGGCGCGGCGCGGCCCGCCGCCGGCAACGCCGCCGCGCCGGTGGCACGGCGCCGCGGCGCCCAGGCCAGACCGGCGGCCGCGAAGGCGACGCCCACCAGAAAGCTGAGGCGCGACAGGGCCCCGAGCTCCGCCAGCGTCACCGCCGCCCAGAGCACGAGCAGCGCCGAGAGCATCACGGCGATAAACGTCCGCTCGGCGAGGCGCGGTCGCGCCGCCGCCGGGCCGCCGGCGCCGAGCCGCCCCAGCAGCAGCCATCCCGGCAACCACAGCGACAGGGCGATCGCGACGGCGAAGAGGATGTCCGGCCCGTCCATTCCGGCGCTCACCGGCGACCCGGCCGGGTGGTGGCGTGGAGTCTCGAAGCGATCGCCTGCCGCGCTGCCAGCGACGCCCCTCCGGGGGACGCCGCGTCCATGATCTCTCGATCCACCCGCTCCCAGACCGGCCGCGAGACGGGCATTTCCTGAAGGGCGCCGGCCGCCGCGAGGCGCTCCAGCTCGGCGGCGAGGGCTGCCGCGGCGGCGGCCGTGCCCGGGCATTCCGCCGCGAAGCCGCGGCCGTTTTCGAGCAGACCGTCGCGCAGCCCGCCGCCCGCGAGGGTGGCGCGGAGCAGCGCCGTGAGCTCCGGCCCCAGGGCCCGTCCGAGGTCGAGCTTCGCCACCGCCCCGGCAGGCAGGTCGTCGTAGAGCGCGCCGTCGGGAACGACGGTGAGCTTGCCGGCCGCCAACCCCTCGATCAGCAGCTGGCGGTGGCCGCCCTGCAGCTCCGGGGAGAGCCAAAGCAGGACGTCGCTCTCCGCCGCAATGCCGGCCAGGCTCTCGGGCGACGCGGTCAGCTCCCAGCCGATGCGCCGGTCGATTTCGAGCCGGCGGGCGGCACCGCGTCCCTCCGCCTTGTAGATCGGCTTGCTCATGCACAGGCGGACCCGCGCCGCGGGGTCGACCTCGAAGGCGGCGGCGGCGGCGTGCACGGCGGTGGTCGCGTACGACTCGTTGACGCTCATCACCGCGACGTCGAGCCGGCGGCCGGCGCCCCGCTTTCCGCCTCCCGGCTCGGCCGCCGGCGCGCTCGAAACGACTCGGGGGCCGACGTTCACGCCGCTGCGCCGCGCCGCGCCCGCCGGCGACTCCCCGGCAAACCCACCGTCATCGATCGTTGCCAGAGGCACGACGCCGACCCGGCGCCCGCCGAGCCGCGACGAGATCTGCGCCGCCAGCGCCGGCCACGCCGCCAGCACCCCGGGCTGCGACGCCGCCACCGCCGCCACCAGGTCGTAGCGCCGATACAACGCCCCGGTGCCCCAGTTCCACGCCACCGTCTGGGCGACGGCGCCGCCGGCGTCGCCATAGGCCTCGTCGAGCAGGCTCCGATAGCCGGCCCAATCCTCCATGAGGGCGATGCCTCCGATCGCGAGGTGATGAACGATCGGGTCGAGGAACCAGACCGCCGCCGGGAAGCGGCTCATCAGCGAGAAGACGCCCTGGTAGGGGGAAGCGTCGCGGCCCAATGGATACAGGGCGGTGTCGAAAGGCGCGGCCCGGTGTCGCTCCGCCATCCGCAAGTAGTGGAAGACCGGCGGAGAACCGCCCTCGGCGCAGCGATCGCGCTCGCCGAAGCCCTCGACCTCGATCCCGGCGCCGACGAGGTGCGCGACCATCGCGTCGATGGAGCGCCGCATCCGGGCGCCCGGCGCGAAGCTCGGCATTCCCACGGCGATTCGCATCGTCACTCCAGGGTGGCGGTGAGCGCGCCGATCGCCAGCGGCCAGCTCACCTGGGCCCGAACCCGCTGGCGCCCGGCCATCCCCTGGCGCTCGCAGAGCCCGCGGTCGGCGGCGAGGAGGTCGATCTTCTCGGCGATCCGTCCCGGCTCGGGAGCGGTGACGAAGCCGGTGACGCCCTCCTCCACCCACTCGAGCACGCCGCCGGCGTCGCCGGTGGTCACCACCGGTTTGCCGGCGAAGAATGCCTCCAGCGTCGTGAACCCGTAGTCCTCATCGTGGGGGGTCAGGGCGACGGCAAAGCAGCCGGCGTATAGATCGACGACCTGCTCGTCGCTCACGAAGCCGAGAAACTCGACTCGCCGGGCGAGGCCGAGCTCGGCGACCCGGCGACGCAACTCCTCGAGATGGGGGCCCTTGCCGACGATCTTGAGGGTCACCGGGGCGCGGGTCTCGGCCAGCGCCCGGATGGTGAGGTCGATGCGCTTGATGCGGTCGAGGCGCCCCACGTACAGGAGGTAGTCGCCGTAGGGGCCGGGACGCAGCCGTTCGTGCAACTTCGGCGGCGCGTACAGAGGCCGCGCCTCCATGCCGCTGTAACGCGCCAGGCGCGCCGCGGTGTTGCGGCTGTTTGTGAACAGCGCCCGCGCCTCGCCGAGGCCGTGCAGGTCCAGCTCCACCAGCGCCTGGCGCAGGCCGCGGTCGCCGGCGCCCGCCGACAGGTGGCCGAACGGCGTCGCGTGCAGGTCGTAGATCTCGCGTTGCTGGTGGAAGATCCAGGCGACCTTGTTGGGGTGGCCGATCAGATACGACGGGAACTTGGTGGCGATGACCAGGTCGATGCCGGCGATCTCGGTGGCGACGTCGATCATCCGCCAGGCCAGGCACTGCTCCACCGAGCTGGAATCGCTGGTCCAGATGTAGGGCAGGGTGACCAGCTCGACGTCGTGCCCTTCGCGCTTCAGCGCCTCGACCAGGAGGTCCGTATGCAGCTCGGCGCCGCCGCGCAGATACGGCACCTGGGGGGCCGCCACGCAGATGCGATACCGCCGCATCAGGCCTCGCTTTCGGAGATCGGCCGCGTCGCCTGCAGCGTGTACTCCTGCGGCGCGCAGCAAATCTTGTCGAGGCGCACCAGCGCCTCCTTGAAGGCCGCGAGCTGCTCGTCGAGCGGCGCCGGCGACTTGAACAGCCAAACGCCGGTGGCACGCTCGTCGTCGGGCACCGGCGACTGCAGCTCGATCTCCACCGGGTGCAGCCCGGCGCGGCGGGCCAGGAACGAGAGCAGCTGCGGATGGACCGGACGGACGTGGGTCGGATCGATGACGTAGGCGCGGGCCAGCGCGTAGAGGCTCTCGGGATTGATCGTCTCGATGACCAGGCGGCCGCCGCCGGCGAGCTTGCGCGCCGCCAGCTCGACCAGCCGCTGCCAGTCCATCGGCGGCAGGTGCTCGATCACCTGCGCCATGAAGATGCCGCCGAGCGCCCCGTCGCTCTGCTCCTCGAGCCAGTCGAAGAGGTCGGCGACCACCGCCTGGTGGCCGCGGCGCCGGCACTCCTCGACGTCGGCGGCGTTGATCTCGACGCCCACCGCCTCGATGCCAGCGTCGCGCAGCAGGTCGAGGAACTCGCCGCGCCCGCAGCCCAGGTCCGCGACCTTGGCGCCGGCGCCGGTGCCTGAAAAGCGCGCCACGTGGTCGCGCATCCGCTCGGCGATCATCTCGGGGTCGCCGCGGAAGCGGGCCTGAAACGATCGGTAGTCCTCGTCGCCCATCCATTCGCCGAGGGCGCTCCAGGCGCTCGGCTCGGCGGTCGCCGGGGGCCCGGCGGGCGCGTGTCCCGCTGCCGCTGTCTGCTCTTCCCCAGCGGCTTTCGCCGCCCGTCCCTTTCGATCAGCGGCCGCAGTTCCGGCCGTCGCCCGAGGCGCCGCCGGGCTCGCCGCGGCGGCGCTCTCGAGCGCCTTGCGTAGCAACGAGCGCAGCGCCATCAGCTCGCCGATCTGTCCCTCGACGCGGCCGAAGGCCTCTTCGCGGCGCCGCGCCTCGGTGACCGCCTTGTTGAGGACCTCGTCCTTCTCTTCGAAGCGGCGATCGACGGCCTGGGCGCGCTCGACGAGCTTCTCCTCGAGCTTCTGCACCCGGTGCGCCGCCGTGTGCGCCACCAGCATCTCCTCCTCGAGCGCCGAGAACAGCGTCATGTGCCGCTGGCGCAGCGCCGCGTCGTAATCCTCGAGCGTCCGTTCGAGCCGCGCCTCGATGCCCCCGGGGTTCGCCGACCAGGCTTCGAGCGCCTCCTCGAGCCCCTGGACACGGTGCTCGAGACGGTTTCCGAGGTCGTTGAGATGGCGAACCAGGTGGGCGTTGAGCTGCTGCTGCTGGCGGATGCGGGAGCCGAGCAGCACCCTCACCAGCGGCCAGGTGAGCCGGCGGATGAAATTGACGAGCGGGCCGACCACCGGGGCCTTCGACGGCTCGAACGCATCCGGGTCAGCCAGCCGATTGGCCGCCGCGAGGTCTTCGCCCGCCGCCAGTCCCGGGTCGCCGCCGATGCGAATGCCGATGCCCGGGCGCATGTGGAAGGGGACCTCCTGGCGCGCCCCGACGGCGAAATCCGCAGGGCCCTGCGTGGCGAGCTGGTCGCGCACCGCCCCGCGGATCTTCTCGAGGCGACGAGCGACCTCTTCACGGTCCACCGCGCCCTCCTGACTGTTCTCCCGACGAGCCAATCAGCTCGCCGCCGTGGGCTTCAAGGCCATCAGCAGCGGCCGGCCGACGCCTTCGTACTCGAAGCCCAGCTCGCGCATCCGCTGCGGATCGTAGACGTTGCGCAGGTCGACGACTACGGGCGTCGCCATCGCCTCCTTGAGCCGCTCGAGGTCGAGGTTGCGAAACTGGTTCCACTCGGTGGCGACCACCAGCACGTCGGCCCCCTCCGCCACCTCGTAGGCGTCGTCGCAGTAGCTGATCGCCGTGAAGATCTGCCGGGCGTTGTCCATGGCGGCCGGATCGTGGGCGCGGATCGTGGCGCCCTCGGCCTGCAGCGCCTCGATGATCGCGATCGTCGGGCTGTCGCGCATGTCGTCGGTGTTGGGCTTGAAGGCGAGGCCGAGAAAGCCGATCGTCTTGCCGTCGAGGCTGCCGGCGGCGCGGCGGATCTTGTCGACCATCAGGAGGCGCTGGCGGGCGTTGACCTCGAGCACCGCCCTGCCGATCTTGAAGTCGTAGTCGACGCCGTCGGCGGCGGCCACCAGGGCGCTGACGTCCTTCGGGAAGCAGGATCCGCCGAACCCCGGGCCCGGATGAAGGAACTTGGGCGAGATGCGGCCGTCCAGCCCCATCGCCTTGGCGACCACGTGGACGTCGGCGCCGACCCGCTCGCAGAGGTTGGCGACCTCATTGATGAAGGAGATCTTCAGCGCCAGGAAGGCGTTCGACGTGTACTTGATCATCTCCGCCGTCCGTACGTCGGTGACGATGAACGGCGTCTCGATCAGGTAGAGCGGCCGGTACAGCTCCTTCATGATCTCGATGGCGCGTTGCGAGTCGGCCCCCACCACGATGCGGTCGGGGTGCATGAAGTCCTCGATCGCCGAGCCCTCGCGCAGGAACTCGGGGTTGCTGACCACGTCGAAGCCGGCGCCGGAGCCCGCCTCGGCCTCGATGAGCACCCGCACGCGCTCGCCGGTGCGCGGCGGCACCGTGCTCTTGGTGACGATCACCTTGTAGCCGTCGAGGTTGCGGCCGATCTCGCCGGCCACCGCGTCGATGGCGCCGAGGTTCGGCGTCCCGTCGCGGTTGGCCGGCGTGCCGACGGCGATGAACACCACCAGCGCCTCGCGAATCGCCGCCGCCACGTCGGTCGTGAAAGCCAGCCGCCCGGCCGCCACGCCGCTCTCCACCTTCTCGCGTAACCCCGGCTCATAGAAAGGGATCTTGCCGCCGATCAGCGCGGCGATCTTGTCCTCGTCGATATCGGCGCAGGTCACCTTGATGCCGAACTCGGCGAAGCAGGCCCCCGAGACCAGGCCCACGTAGCCGGTGCCGATGACCGCGATGCGCAAGTGGTTCATCGAAATCGAGACCCAGTCTGAGGTAGACTCTGGTTGGGACAAAGGCCCGGTTTGCGGGCCTTTGTGCCGCACTTTTGAGACGGTCGATCCCGTTGCATTCAACGGGGCGGGTTCGGGGGATCATACATCAGCGTTTCCGGCTTCTTTGCCCGCTGATACCCCGTCACCGCTGCCGGGAGGTCTTTCGGTGTCAGGATCCATGCCGCTCCCCCCACCGGGGCGATCTGGATCGCCAGGGTCCGGCTATCTGCTCGCCATCGCCTTCACGGCGGCCGCCGTCGCGGCCCGCTGGATCTTCGATCCCTGGCTGGGCGAGCAAGCGGCCCTGATCACCCTACCCGCGGCGGTGGCAGCCGCGGCCTGGGTGGGGGGCTGGCCGGCCGCGGTGCTCGCCGCCGTCCTCGGCTACGCCGCCTGCGCGTATCTTTTCATCGGACCCAGCGGTGGCTTCGGGTTCTACGGCATCGCCGGTGTCTTCCTCCTGGCGACCTACGCCGTCTCGTCCGTCGTGATCATCTCTCTCGCGGAGGCCCTACGAGCGCTTGCAGAACGCGACAAGAGAGCGCTGTTCGATCGCAAGCGCGCGGGGGAGGCCAGCGCGCTGCTCGCCAACATCGTCGAGACGTCGGATGACACGATCGTCAGCAAGACACTGGACGGAGTCATTCTGTCGTGGAACGCCGGCGCCGAGCGCCTTTTCGGCTACGCGGCCGCCGAGGCGATCGGCCAGTCGATCACTCTGATCATTCCCGAGGAGCTGCGGCAGGAGGAGCTCTCGATCCTGGGGCGCTTGCGGCGCGGCGAGCGCATCGAACACTTCGAAACGGTTCGCGTCGCCAAGGACGGCCGGCGGGTCGACGTCTCGCTCACGGTCTCTCCGATCCGGGATGACGAGGGCGAGATCGTCGGCGCCTCCAAGATCGCCCGCGACATCACCGATCGCAAGCGCGCCGAGCAGGCGCTGCGCGACGCCGACCGCCGCAAGACCGAGTTCCTGGCGACGCTGGCCCACGAGTTGCGCAACCCGCTGGCGCCGATCCGCAACTCGCTGGAGATCATCAAGCGGGCCGATGGTGATCGGGACCTCCTCCGGCGGGGCCGCGACGCGATCGAACGGCAGGTGGGGCA
>DASWHK010000019.1:0-4351 GCA_036398215.1 Acidobacteriota bacterium
CGCCGTGCTCGAGAACGACGGTGTGGCCGCCACGGCTGGTGATGTAGACGCGGCCGGCGGCGCCGACCGGCGACGAGAACACCTCGTCGACGCCCTCGAGCCGCTGCAGAGCGTAGTGCGGCTCTCCGGTCCTGGCGTCGAACGCGGTGAGGATGCCGCTGTTGGACTTCAGGATGTACAGGATGCCGTCATAAAGCAGCGGCGACGGCACGTATGGGGTGTCGCGATCGTGGGTCCAGACGATGGCGTCGGTGCCGGTGATGTCGCCCTCGGCCTTCGTCAGGTCGATCGCCTTGAGGCTGTTACCGCGGAAGCCGCTCATCAAGATGGCCAGCCCGTCCTCGTACACCGGCGACGGGATCACGTTCATCGTCAGGCCTTCGGTCTCCCAGACGACTTCCCCGGTTTGCAGGTCGTAGCTCTTGACCCGCTCCATCGCCGGGACGATCACCTGGGCGCGCCCGTTCGCCTCGACGATCAGCGGCGTCGCCCAGGTGTCGATCTCGTCCCGATCCTGGCGCCACCGCTCCTCTCCCGTCCGCTTGTCGAGCGCGACGACGAACGACTGGCCGCCGATCTGGTCCCAGACGTGGACGATCGTGTCGCCGTGGAGCGCCGGCGTGCTGCCCTCGCCGAACTGATTGCGCATGAGCTTGTCGCCCAGGTCCTTCTCCCAGATCAGGTTGCCGTCCAGGTCGAAGGCGTACAGGCCGCGCGACTCGAAGCTGGCGATCAGCACCTCGCCATCGGTCACCGGCGAGGCCGAGGCATAGGTGCCGTTCTGGCGGTGCGTGCTCTCGTGGGGCGCCTCCTCTCGAGCGACCTTCTCCCAGACCACGGCTCCCGTCTCGCGGTCGAACGCCATCACGACGTACCTGTGCACCACCCCCTCCGCCGTCTGGCCGCTCTCCGAGACCGCGGTCAGCACGAACACGCGGTCGCCCCAGACGATCGGCGAGCCGGAGCCGCGGCCGGGGACCGGCACCTTCCAGCGGATGTTGGCCGACTCGCTCCACTCGGCCGGCGGGTTAGCGGCCGGCGCCACGCCGGTGGCCTCGGGGCCCCGCCATTGCGGCCAGTTCTGGAGCTGCGGCAGCTGTCCGGACGCCGCCTCGAGCGGCATGAGCGTGAAGGCGGCGATGACGGTGGCGAGGGCGAAACAGCTCATCAGGCGTGTGTGCATGGAGGATCCTCCTCGGTTTCGGAGATCGTAACAGCTGATGGCCCAGCGTCACCGTGACCGTTCCGATTGACGTCCAAGAAGGGGCCGCCCCCCGAGAAAAGCACTGGCGCCCCGTTCCGCCGGCGATGCAATCGCTGCACGGCCGGCTGCAGGCCTTGCGTCTTTCGGGCGCACAGATCGTCGAAACGCCGGTTGCCTGGCCAGGCCGCTTGGCGGCATACGCCTTGCACACGTTTAGGCACGGGGGTGGGGCCGGCGCTCGCCGAGCGCCGAAACCAGCGGCCTTGGCCCGTGGCGGCGGGTTGCCGCCCGCGTCTGCAAGGCTGAGAGGCGTGGTGACATGCATGGCCAATAGATCACGGAGTGAGCAGCAGCGCTCCGGCCGAGCGAAAGGAGACGATCGCCGCCGAGAACGGGATCGCGCGGTTCGCTATGGTGTCGTCGGTCTGGGTTGGTTCGCCCAGACGGCGGTGCTTCCGGCGTTCGAGCATGCGCGCCGCAACTCGCGCCTGGTGGCGCTGCTTTCCACCGACGGGGACAAGCTCGACGAGCTCGGCCGCCGCTACGAGGTCGAGCTCACGGCGGATACCGACGAGCTCGAATCGGTCGTGTCGGAGGCCCGTCTCGACGCTCTCTACGTCGCTGTGCCCAACGATCACCATCGGGAGTTCGTCGAGCGCGCCGCTGCGGCCGGCGTCCACGTCCTGTGCGAGAAGCCGATGGCGGTTACCGTGCGAGATTGTGAGGCGATGATCGAGGCCACCGAGGAGGCCAACGTTCGGCTCATGATCGCCTACCGCCTGCACTTCGAAGAGGCCAACATGAGGGCCATGGAGGTCGTCCGGTCGGGCAAGATCGGCGAGCCGCGCTTCTTCGTGTCATCGTTTTCCAACCGCGTCGACGAGCCCGACAACATCCGCCTCGGCCCGCTCAGCGAGGGAGGCGGCACCCTCTACGACATCGGGATCTACTGCATCAACGCGGCGCGCTACCTTTTCCGCGACGAGCCCGTGGAGGTGACCGCGTTGGCGTCCATGGGCAACGGCCGGTTCGCGGACTGCGACGAGATGACCTCCGCGATCCTCCGCTTCTCCGACGATCGGCTGGCGACCTTCACGACCAGCTTCGCGGCGGCCGACCACGACTATTACCAGGTGTTCGGGACCGAGGGAAACCTGCTGGTGCGACCGGCGTTTGGTTCCCACGACGGCGTCGGCCACATCCTGGAGATCGGCGACAATACGCGCATGGAGCACTTCCAGTGTCGCGATCAGGTGGCTGCCGAGCTGCTGCACTTCTCCGATGCCATCCTCGAGGGCCGCGCTCCGGAGCCTTCCGGCGACGAGGGGCTCGCGGACGTGACGATCATCGAGGCCCTCCTCGAATCGGCCAGCAGCGGCAGGTCGGTGGAGGTGAAGCCGCGCCTGCTCAGCGCCTCGACAGCTCGTCGCGATAGACGCGGCCACCCTTCATCACGAAGCGTACCCGTTCGAGCTCGGTGATGTCGGCGATCGGGTCGCCGGCGACGGCGATCAGATCGGCGAGCTTTCCCGCCGCCACGGTGCCGAGGCGGTCGTCCCAGCCCATCGCTTGGGCGGCAATCCGGGTCGCCGATTCGATGGCCCGCATGGGGGTCTCGCCCTCGCCCACCCGAACCGCGAATTCGCGGGCGTTGAGGCCGTGTGGGAACACCCCCGCGTCGGTCGCCAGCGGCATCGGCAGGCCCGCCGCCAGGGCGGCGCGGAACGAGGCGTTGTCGGTGTCGGCGAGGGCGCGCTCGCGCTCGATCTCGCTCTCGGGGATCCCCGACGCCGCGCCTTCCTCGAGGATGTAGTCGCCGACGTACAGGGTCGGCGCCAGGTAGGTGCCGCGCTCCTTCATCAGGGCGATGCCCTCGGCGTCGAGCATCGTCCCGTGATCGATCGTGCGCACCCCGGCGCGGATGGCGGCCCTGATCCCCTCGGCGCCGTGGGCGTGGGCGGCGGTAAAGCGGCCCCATTGCTCGGCCACCTCGACGGCGGCGCGGATCTCCTCGTCGGTGTACTGCTGGGCGCCGGGCGGGATGCCCTTCGACAGCACGGCGCCGGTGGCCAGGATCTTGAGGAAGTCGGCGCCGTTCTTGAAGTTGGTGCGCGCCGCCCGCCGCACGTCGTCGGGCCCGTCGGCGAGGTTCTGGACGATCGGCACGTCGACGTAGATCGAGAACTGGCGGGCGTCGCCGGCGCCGCCGGTGGCCGAGATGCAGTTGCCCGCAACCTGCAGGCGGGGCCCCGGAACGACGCCCTCGTCGATCATCTTCTTGAGGTCGACGTCCACGTAAGGCCAGGTCGGGCCCATGTCGCGGCAGGTCGTGAAGCCGGCGAGCAGCGTCGCCTCGGCGTTGCGCACCCCGTAGATCGCCGCCTGTCCCGGCGTGGTCTTCAGGAGCACCTCCTCCCAGTGCATCGAGCCGCTGTCGGTGAGGTGCGTGTGGAGATCGATCAGGCCGGGGAGCAGCGTGGCGTTGCCGAGGTCGATCACCCGCGCGCCGGCCGGGACCGCGCCGCCGGCGTCGACCGAGACGATGCGCTCGCCCTCGACGAGGACCACCACGTCGCGCTGCGGCGCGCCGCCGGTGCCGTCGATCAGGCGCCCGGCGCGAATCGCGATCGTCTCCTGTCCCGCGGGTCGCGCCGACGCCGCCGCGGCCGTTGCGCTCAAAGCCGCGGCGAGGGCCAGGATGCGAAGGGTCCGCGAGCTCCTGCGATGGCGGGCGGCGGGCGCTCCAACGCCCGCCCGGCGGCCGGGCGGCGTCGCGCCGCCGCCCACGGGGAGACGCCCCGACGCTGCCCGAGACGCGGGTGGCCTTCCTACCGCGCTCGCGATCGCGAGCGCTCTGTCGACGACCTCGGCAACGACCATGGTGGCACCTCGGCGCGAGCCTTGCGCCGCCACACTATACGGCGGTCCACCAGCGGGGCCAACGGGGCCAGGGCTTGCCGCGGCGTCGGCGCAAGCCTCGACCGGCGCCGGGCGCTACGCCTCGAGGTCCTCGATGGTGAAGTCGCGTCCCTCGCGCAGCGGGATCCCCATGACCCGCAGGTAGGCGGGGAGCACGCTTTGCTGGGTCGCCAACGGCAGCGGCCGACCCCTCCGCGCCCGCGCCTGCACGATCACCAGACGATCGGC
>DASWHK010000020.1:0-4446 GCA_036398215.1 Acidobacteriota bacterium
GGACGGCGACGTGGCGCCGGTTAGGGAGCTGTGCGAGGTGGCGGAGGCCCACGGCGCCATGACCTATCTCGACGAGGTGCACGCGGTCGGGCTCTACGGCGCCCGCGGCGGCGGCATCGCCGAGCGCGAGGGGGTGATGGACCGCCTGACGGTGATCGAGGGGACGCTGGGCAAGGCGTTCGGGGTCCTGGGCGGCTACATCGCGGCCTCGGCGGCGCTCGTCGACTTCGTGCGCAGCTTCGCCTCGGGCTTCATCTTCACCACCGCGCTGCCGCCGGCGGTGGCGGCGGGGGCGCTGGCGAGCGTGCGCCACCTGAAGAGAAGCGGCGAGGAGCGCGCCCGCCACCAGGAGCGCGCCGCCACCCTGAAGCGGCGGCTCTCGGAAGCCGGCCTGCCGGCCATGCCCTCGGCGAGCCACATCGTGCCGGTCTTGGTCGGCGACCCGGTGCTGTGCAAGCGGGTGACCGACACGCTGATGAGCCGCCACGCGATCTACGTCCAGCCGATCAACTATCCGACCGTGGCGCGCGGCAGCGAGCGCCTGCGCCTCACCCCCTCGCCGCTCCACAGCGACGCCGACATCGACCGCCTGATCTCGGCCCTCGCCGAGATCTGGGCGGAGTTCAATCTGAGGGCGGCCGCCTAGGTCGGGACCGGCCGCTCGCTTGCGCCGATGACACGCCGTTGGGACGCCATGCCGCACCTTGAGAAACGCCCCGCGGGCGCCGGGTCGCCCGGCCCGCCGGGGGGCATCGGACGGCGCAGAACGCTTCGGCTGCTGGCCGCCGTGGCCGGCGTCGGGTTTCCCGGCCTCGCCGGGGCCGGCGCCGCGGCGATCGCGGGGCGGGACGTTCCGCTCTGGCGCTGGCGGGGCACGGCCCTTGGCGCCGAGGCGGAGCTGGCGGTCGCGCATCCTGAGCCGGCTGCCGCCAAGCGCCTGGTCGGCCTGGCGCTCGGCGAGGTCGAGCGGCTCGAGGCGATCTTCAGCCTCTACCGGCACGATTCCGCGTTGGTTCGGCTCAACGCCGGGCAGCATGTCGACCATCCGTCGCTGGAGCTGGTCGAGCTCCTGACCCGCGCCCAACACTGGAGCCGTCGCACGGGCGGCGCCTTCGACGTCACCGTCCAGCCGCTCTGGGCGCTCTTGAGCCGGCACTTTTCCCGCCCGGGCGCCGACCGCGGCGGTCCGCCGCCTCGGGACCTGGCCGCGGCCGCCGGTCTGGTCGGCCAGCACGGGCTCGAGGTGGCGCCCGCCCGCATCCGCCTGGCGCGCCCCGGCATGGCCGTCACCTTGAACGGCATCGCCCAGGGTTACATCACCGACCGGGTGGCGGACCTGCTCCGTGGCGAAGGTCTCGACCGGGTTCTCGTCTCGCTCGGTGAAATCCGGGGAGTCGGTCGCCCGGCCGACGGCCGAGCCTGGCGCGTCGGGCTCGAGGCGCCGGGGGGCTCCGGCGGCCTGCCGGAGACGATCGAGCTGGCCGACCAGGCCGTGGCCACGTCGTCGGTCGCGGGCTTGCGGTTCGACCAGGCCGGGCGGTTTCACCACCTGCTCGACCCGCTCAGCGGCGGCTGCGCCCGAGGCTACCGGTCCGCCAGCGTGGTGGCCGAGCGGGCGTGCGACGCCGATGCCCTGTCCACGGCGCTCGCCGTCGCCGGCCGGCCGTTGCTGGCGGCGGCCGCGCTGCGCGACCTCGGCGTCACGCGGATCACGGTGGTGGAGGACGACGGCCGCGTCCGCAGGCTGCTTTAGCCGCAGGCGAGCGAGAGGCGTCACCCGCTGCTGCGGGCCGTCAACAGTTTCGGCGCGCAGACGAGGAGGAACAACGCGAAGGCCGCCATCCAGGCCGCCGCCGCCAGGTAGATGAGCGGGTCGTAGAGGGCGCTTGCGAGCGTCGCGGCCACGCGGGCCGCCGCGGCGAGGCTCACCAGCGCGAAGGCGGCCGTCAGGGCGGGGCCCGCGCGGAGCTCGTGGCCGCCGTGGCCGAGGACGGCGCGGCTCATGACGCCCAGGGTCATGGTGCCCATCGCCCCGGCGGTCAGGGCGTGAACGGCGGCGATGCCGGAGAACCCCCAGCCGGCGGCGCTCGCCGCCAGGAAGGCCAGGCCGGCCGCGACCCAGAGATAGCCGAGGTGCAAGACCCAGAGGAGCGGCTCGCCGAGCACCCTGTGACCCTGCCAGCGCAGCAGGCGTGCGACACTGAGCGCCGCCGCTATCGCCGCCGCGGCGGCGGTAGCGGAACCCTCGGGCTCGAGCGTCCAGGCCACCAGCGCGATCAGCGTCGCCAGCAGCGTCACGCGGTCCAAAGGCCCGAAGGCCGCCGGCAGCGCGGTATCTCCGCGCTTTGCCAGCCAGTTGCGGGTGAAGCTCGGCGTGATACGACCGCCGATCAAGGCGACCAGCAACGCGATTGCGGCGATGGCGGCGCGCTGGTCCAGGCCGTCGGCCGGCAGCAGGTCGGCCGAGACGGCGTGAAACAGCCCATTGGCGCCGAGGAACGCGGCGAGGACGGCGAGCATGGGCAGGTTCCGCCGGTTCCGGCCGGCGATGATCTCGCGGGATGCGACGGCGAGGAGGACGGCGAGAAACAGCAGGTCGACGGCGGCCGCGGCCGCCGGTCCGATAGCCCCGGAGGCGACCATCGCCAGGCGGCCGGCGCCCCACAGGCCAACGAGGCCCAACAGCGGCACGCCCTGCAGGGGAAGCCGGCCGGTC
The DNA here is from genome assembly GCA_036398215.1 of Acidobacteriota bacterium. GTDB lineage: Bacteria > Acidobacteriota > UBA890 > UBA890 > UBA890 > DASWHK01. The sequence goes on from DASWHK010000020.1 coordinate 2,717, forward strand.
CAGTTCGGCACGGCGGTCAGCAGGAAGCCGGCGAGGGCCGCCGCGACATAGCCGAACATCAGCTCGTGAAAGTGCCAGCGCACCGGATCGAACGCGAGGGGGAGCGCGACGCCGCCGCGGATCGCCGCAACGGACAGCGGCAGGACGACGAGCGCCCACAGGCCTGCGAGCAGGAAGAAGGGGCGGTAGCCGGCCGAGAGCCAGACCGGCCCGGAGCCCCGGCGATATCTCGGTTTGGCCGCCGGTCGGACCGTCGTCTCGGAGCCTGCTCGAGGTGCCATGTCGGTTCGAACCCCGTGGGTTGGCTGCCGCGAAGGAACGCGCGTCTAGACGACCGGTGAGCCGTAGCCGTAGCTGTAGGGCACCGCACCGGACAAAGCGATCACGTCGCCGTCGTCGAGAACGTGGTAATCCCTGATGCCGTCGCCGACCCGTCCCGGCGTGATGTCGCGGCCGTTCACCAGAACGAGAAACAGCTCCTTCCTCGGAACGCCCAGCCGGTCGGCCAGCTCGCCTACGGTCGTGCCGGCGGGCACGGTCATCCGCCGGCGCGGGCCGTGCGGGCCGGCGTAGCGGGCGATGGCGTTGAACAACCGGACCTCGACGTCGACGTCTATGCCGGCGACGTTGTGGCCGAGGCGGGCGGGCCCGCAATCGAGCATGGCTCTCGTCTCCTGCGACTGAACCGGCCGGCGCCGGGATATCCTCTGCGAAGCCAGACCTCGGCCCCGTCGGCCCCGGCCGCGACCGTCTGCGTCTGATAATCGCACCGAGCTTGGCGCGCCTTGACCTCGGTCAAGCCGGACACTTGGTGGGTCGGCCGGCCGCGCCGCGCCGTGGACGGGGGGACACGCGTGCCACAGGCGCTTCTGAAGGCTTGTCCGGATCGGGAAAGTGTTGCATTTTATAGGATAATTTCCGAGGCTGATCTAAAGCGGGGAAAAAATGCAGGATTTCGGCCAAGCATTCAGGCTCGCGCTGCAGCTCGTTGCCTCCGCCGACGCGGATCTGCTGGAGATCATCGGCCTGTCGCTGCGGGTGAGCCTCACGGCGATGGCGGTCGCCTGCGTGGTCGGCCTTCCGCTCGGCGCGCTTCTCGCGATCAGCCGCTTTCCCGGTCGCGGCGCCACCCTCGTCGTCGTCAACTCGCTGATGGGGCTGCCTCCGGTCGTGGTCGGGCTCATGGTCTATCTGTTCCTGTCGAGGGCGGGACCGTTCGGCTGGCTCGGGCTGCTCTATACGCCGGCGGCAATGATCATCGCGCAGACGATCCTGATCACGCCGATCATCGCGGCCTTGTCCCGGCAGGTGCTCGAGGATCTGCACGACGAGTACGCGGAGCAGTTCCGCTCGCTGTGCGTGCCCAACCAAACCGCCGTCGCCGCGCTGATCTGGGACGCGCGCTATTCGCTGCTGACGGTGGCGCTGGCCGGCTTCGGCCGCGCGGTCGCCGAGGTCGGCGCGGTGATCATCGTCGGCGGCAACATCGACCACCTGACGCGGGTGATGACCACCGCGATCGCCCTCGAGACCTCGAAGGGAGACCTGCCGCTCGCCCTCGCCCTCGGCATCGTGCTTCTCGCCATTGCGCTCGGCGTCAACGCTCTCGTAATGACGCTGCGCATGACCGCCCAGCGCTACGCCTATGCTTGACCGGCTCGCCAGGGTCGGTGCCGCGCCTGCGGGGGGAGTCGTGATCACGTCGGCCGCGCCCCTCCTGCCGTTGCAGG
>DASWHK010000021.1:0-17336 GCA_036398215.1 Acidobacteriota bacterium
ACGGTGCGCCGCCGAACCGCCTCGTCGCGCACCACGCCCCCTTTGCCGACCGCCGCACGCCCGGCCTCGAACTGCGGTTTGACGAGCGGCAACAGGGCCGGCACCACCTTGACCACCGAGATGAAGGAGACGTCGATCGTCACCAGATCCACCCGCTCGGGCAAGGCATCCGGCGCCAGGTGGCGGGCGTTCTGTCTCTCCATGGCGATCACCCGAGGGTCGTTTCGCAGTCGCGCGTCGAGTTGCCCATAGCCTACGTCGACAGCGTAGACCCGGCGAGCCCCCCGGGCGAGCAGGCAATCGGTGAAGCCGCCGGTCGAGGCGCCGACGTCCAGGCAAACCCGGTCGCGGGGATCCAGGCCGGTCGCCTCGAGGGCGGCGGCGAGCTTGTCGCCCCCGCGGCCGACGAAGCGGGGCGCCTCGGCGACCTCGATCTCGTCGTCCTCGGCCACCAGCATGCCGGCTTTGGTGGCCGCCTGGCCTGCCACGCGGACCTTGGCCGCCATCACCAGGGCGCGGGCGCGGCTGCGGCTCGGTGCCAGGCCACGGGCGACGAGCGCCTGATCAAGCCGCTGCTTCGCCGGCATGGTCATCCGGCTCCCGCCGCGGCGGCCCGCGGCGACGATTCATTCGGGCTAGCCCGCATCTGCCATCGCCCTTTTACCTCCTGCGGGCGGGGAGAGGGGCCATCAACGACTGCGTTCGACGATGTAGTCGGCGAGAGCGGCGAGGGGAGCGGCGCCGGCGCCCAGCGGCTCCAGCGAGGCCAGCGCCACGGCGCGCAGGCGCTCGGCGTCGGCACGAGCGCCCTCGCGGCCGAGCAACGCCGGATAGGTCGACTTGCCGCGCGCTGCGTCGGCGCCGGGTCGCTTGCCGAGGTCCTCGAGCGAGCCCTCGACGTCGAGGATGTCGTCGACGATCTGGAACGCCAGGCCGACGGCCTTGCCGTAGGCATCGAGGCGCTCGAGCCTGTCGGGCTGTGCGCCGGCCAGGATTGCTCCGACGCGGACGCAGCCGGTGAGCAGCGCACCGGTCTTGGCGCCATGCAGCGCCCGCAGGGCATCGAGATCGAGGGCCGCGCCCTGGGCGGCAACGTCGGCGTACTGGCCGCCGGCCATGCCGGTGCTGCCGGCGGCGTCGCCCAGCTCGGCGACGGCCTCGACCCAGCGCTCCGGATGGGTGGAGAGCCGTGCCGCCGCGCCGAGGCACTGGAAGGCAAGCGTCTGCAGCGCGTCGCCGGCGAGGATCGCCACCGCTTCGCCGAAGGCCTTGTGGTTGGCCGGCCGGCCGCGGCGGTAGTCGTCGTCGTCGAAGGCGGGCAGGTCGTCATGGATCAGCGAGTAGGTGTGGATCAGCTCGACTGCGCAGGCGGCCGGCAGCAACTCCTCGCGGGCGGCGCCGCAGGACTCGCCCGTCGCCAGCAGCAGGATCGGCCGCAGACGCTTGCCGCCGGCGAACACCGAGTAGCGCATGGCCTCGTGGAGACGCTCGGGAGGCCGCTCGGCCGGCGGCAGGACCTCGTCGAGAGCCTGGTCTACGAGGGCACGGTAGTCGCCGAAGTCGAAGCGAGGGGCGCTCTCCAGCTCCCGCGGCCGGCTCGGGCCGTCAGCCGTTCTCATCGTCGCCGGCCGTCTCGAGGGGCGCCGTGGAGAGGGTGCCGTCGAGGGTCTCGGAGAGCTGCTCGATACGCTGCTCCATGCCATCGAGGCGTCGCCGGCAGAACGCGAACAGGTGCACGGCGGCCTCGTAGACCTCGAGGGCCTGCTCCAGCGGCACGTCGCCCTCCTCGAGGTGGCCGGCGAGCTCCTCGAGCTTGACGAGCGCCTCGTCGAAGCTGAGCGTCTCATCGCCGAAGGTGAGGGTCTCCTGATCGGATTCGTCGGCTCGCGGGGATCGTTGGGCGCTCATGGTCCGGGGATTCTCTCACAAAGCCGGGCGCTCGGCGCCTTTCTCGGCGCTTTCGACGGTGCACCCCAGGTTGTCGCGTAGCAGCCGGACGCGGACCTTCTCCCCGGCTTCGACGTCGGCGGCGGCGCGCACGATGCGGCCGTCGCGCTGCCGCTCGCAGATCGCATAGCCGCGCCCGAGGACGGCCAGCGGGCTGAGCGCCTCGATCCGCGCCGCGGCGGCCAGCAGGCGCGACCGCCGCCGTTCGAGCAGCCGGCGGGCGGCGCCCTGGGCGGCGGTGACAGCGGCTCGCAGGCGGGCGCGGCGCTGCTGGGCGAGGGCGGCGAGGCTGCGGGCGGCGAGGGCGCGCGAGCAGGCCTCGAGCCGCCGCCGATCGCGGCCCAGGCAGCGGGTCAGCGGCGTCGCCAAGCGCTCGAGCGCCTCGTCGAGCCGCTGGCGGTAGACGACCAGCAGGCGGGCGGGGTGCATCAGATAGCGCTGCAGCCGAGGCTCCGCAAGGCGGTTGCGGCTCACCAGAAGACGGTGGCGGAGGGCGCCTCGAGCACGCCCTTCCGCGCCATGCAGTCGCGACAGCAGCGTCTGGCGTCTGGCGGCGACCAGCTCGGCGGCGGCGGTCGGGGTGGCGGCGCGGTGGTCGGCGACCAGGTCGGCGATGGTCTGGTCGATCTCGTGGCCGACGGCGGCGACCACCGGGATCGCCGACGAGGCGATGGCGCGCGCCGTCACCTCCTCGTTGAAGGCCCAGAGGTCTTCGCGGGAGCCGCCGCCGCGCCCGACGATCAACACGTCGGGCGCGGCGTGGCGGTTGAGACGGGCGATCGCGGCTTCGATCTGCGCCGCGGCGCCGCTGCCCTGCACCTGGGCGGGTGCCAGGATGACCCGGATGGGGACCTGGTTGTCGCGCCAGACCCGGCACATGTCGCGCCAGGCGGCGCCGCTCGCCGAGGTCACGACGCCGACGCAGCGGGGCAGCAGCGGCAGCGGGCGCTTGCGGGCCGGATCGAACAGCCCCTCGCCGGCGAGCCGCTGCACGAGCTGCTCATAGGCCACCTGCCGGCCCCCCCAGCCGGCGGGCTCGAGGATCTCGGCGACGACCTGGAACTTTCCCTTCAGCGGATAGATCGTTACCTCGCCGCCGACGATCAGCTCCATGCCCTCCTCGACCCGGAAGGGTACGGCGGAGTTGGCGCGGCTGAACATCGCCACGGGGACCAGGGCTTGCTGGTCCTTGAGGTCGAAGTACCAGTGACCGCTGGAGGCGGCGGCGAAGCCGCTGACCTCGCCGCGGACCCAGACGAACGGCATCGCCTCGGCCAGCAGGTCGCGCGAAACGCTGACCAGCTGGCTGACGCTCAGGACCCGGCGCGCGGGTCCCGCGACAGGCCCGTTCATTCGCCCGCGCCGGGGCCGTTGTGGAGCGGCCCGGGCGGGTCGAGAAACGTCTCGATGTGCGTCGCCTTGCCGGTCTCCGCGTCGATGTCGAGGAGCGCGCAGGCGACCCGCGGGTTGGAGCTGGCGACCAGGAAGCGGACCGGCCGGGCGGTGATCAGGCGGTGGAGGGCGAGGTCCGGACGGGTGCCGATGACCGAGTCGTAGGGCCCCGTCATGCCCACGTCGGTGCAGTATGCCGTCCCCGCGGCAAGCAGCCGGGCGTCGGCCGTCGGCACGTGGGTGTGGGTCCCCAGCACGGCGCTCACCCGGCCGTCGGCGTACCAGCCCATGCCGAGCTTCTCCGACGTCGCTTCTGCGTGAAAATCGACGACGACCACCGGCGAGCGATCGCCGAGCCCCTCGAGGGCGTCGTCGAGGGCGCGGAACGGGCAGTCGATCGGCGGCATGAAGACCCGCCCCTGCAAGTTGACGACGGTCACCGGGTGGCCGTTGCGAGCGCGGCCCTCGAAGACGCCGAAGCCCGGCGTCTCCGGGGGGTAGTTCAACGGCCGCAGCAAGCGGGGCTCCGCCTCGAGGTAATCCTCGATGCCGCGTTGCGCCCAGATGTGGTTGCCGGTCGTCAGCACGTCGGCGCCCAGCGCCAGCACCTCGTCGGCGAGAGGCGCCGTCACGCCGCGGCCGCCGGCGATGTTCTCGACGTTGACGATCGTGAAGTCCACGTCGCGTTCCGCCTGCAGGTCGGCGAGGCGCGCGACCAGGATGTTGCGACCGGGCTGGCCGACCACGTCGCCGACAAACAGGACCCTCACCGCGCGAACCCGACCGCACGGGTCTCGCGGATCACCGTGACCTTGATCTCTCCGGGATACTGGACCTCTTTCTCGATCCGCTTGGCGATGTCTTTCGACAGCCAGACGGCCTCGTTGTCACTGACCTGGTCGGCCTCGACGATGATCCGCAGCTCGCGGCCGGCCTGGATCGCGTAGGCCTTGCTGACGCCGTTGAAGGTGTCGGCGATCTCCTCGAGCTTCTGCAGGCGCTTGACGTAGGTCTCGAGCATGTCGCGACGGGCCCCGGGGCGGGCCGCCGACAGCGCGTCGGCCGCCTGCACCAGGACCGCCTCGACGGTCGCCGGCTCGATGTCGAAGTGGTGCGCCTCCATCCCGTGGATCACCGCCTCGTCCTCCCCGTAGCGCCGCAGCAGGTCGATGCCGATGGTCAGATGGGTGCCCTCCACCTCGTGGTCGACGGCCTTGCCGATGTCGTGGAGCAAGCCGGCGCGGCGCGCCACGTGCTCGTTGGTGCCCAGCTCGGCGGCGAGGATCCCGGCGATCGTGGCGACTTCGACCGAATGGCGCAGGACGTTCTGCCCATACGAGGTGCGGAACTTCAGCAGGCCGAGCATGCGAACCAGCTCGGGGTGCAGATCGTGGATGGCGAGGTCGGCCGCGGCCTCGGCGCCGTCCTGGCGGATCTGCTCCTCGATCTCCGAGCGCACCCGTCCGACGACCTCTTCGATCCTCGCCGGGTGGATGCGCCCGTCGCTGACCAGCTGCTCGAGCGCCAGACGGGCGATCTCGCGCCGTAGCGGGTCGAAGGTCGAGATCAGCACCGCCTCGGGGGTGTCGTCGACGATCAGGTTGACGCCGGTGATCAGCTCGAAGGCGCGGATGTTGCGCCCCTCGCGGCCGATGACGCGGCCCTTCATATCGTCCGACGGCAGCTCGACGACCGAGACGGTGTGCTCGGCGACGTGATCGCCGGCCGCCCGCTGGATGGCCATCGAGATGATCCTCTCGGCCTGTTTGCGGGCGGTGAGCTTGGCCTCCTCCTCGACCTGGCGGATCGTCTTGGTGGCGGCGTCGCGGGCCTCTTGCTGCATGAGCTGCATCAACGCCTGCTTGGCCTGCTCGGAGGTCTGCCCGGCGATCTGCTGCAGCCGATCGAGGGCCTCACCGCGCTTCTGGTTGGCCTCCCGCTCGAGGAACTCGACCCGCTCGTTCTTGCGGCGCAGCTCCCGCTCGAGGCGGGAGAGCTCCTTCTCGCGGTCCTCGAAGGCGTTGGTGCGCCGATCCAGCTTCTCCTCGCGGCGGGCGATTCGGCGCTCGAGCTTGGAGAGCTCGCGGCGCCGGTCGCGGCTCTCGTCCTCGAACGCCTGGCGGGCCCGGAGGTGCTCCTCGCGCGCTTCGATCTTGGCGTCCTTGAGGATCGCCTCGGCCTGGCGCTCGACCTCGCGGTCGAGCTCCTCGGCTTGCTCGCGGGCCTCGGTGACGAGGCGCTCGGCGAAGCGGCGCCGGGCGACCAGCCAGAGGGCGACCAGCGCGGCGCCGCCGGCCAGGACGCCGATGGCAACGGCGACCGCGATCGCCGTCGTACTCGACGGCGGCGTGCTGTCCTGTATGGGGAGGCCGAGGCCGAGGGTGCTGATAAAGCCGGTGCCCTGCATGGTCACCCCCTGACAGCCTCGGGTCACGAGGAGAGAGAAGGGGTGCGACCGGCAGTCGCCGGACCCGCGCCGAAAGCGGCGAGAGACGTCCGCGCTGAAATGGGGGCGGCTCGCGCCCTAGGGGGCTAACGAGGTGCCACCGCACGCAAGGGGTTCAAGACCACCGAATCCATGCACCATCCAGCCGCTTTCGTGTATTTCAAACTCTCGCAGGTTTTGATCGATCAAAAGCCGACGATCTCTGTTTTCGGCGACGGTCCTCACTCGGAGGAACGGTAGCCTCCGGGCCGGTTCGCGGGTTCTCCCTCCCGTTCTTCGAGGGTCGTAATCGTTCGGAAGTTATCAAGCGCCAGCAAGCTGACGGTATCGGTATGCTGAGTGACCCTCAATTCTACAGAGGCCGTGGAGGATTGCAACGGCGACCGGCGCCGGGCGCACGTCAGGAAAGTGACTTCCGCTGCGGCGGCTCAGCGGATGAGCGTAAACGCTTGGTCGCGTTTGGGGCCGTAGCGGAAGACGGCGAAATCGTCGTCAAGCGTTGTCACCGTCTCGGCGATCTCTCTCGTGCGACGAAGCGGGTGCTGGCGACGGGGCCGTGACCGGCGACTCAGCGCCGGCGGGCGTCGAGGCGCTCCTGCAGAATGGCGGCGAGGGAGCCGTGGGCGCCGTCGATCTCTTCGGCGGTCAGAGTGCGGTCCTCGGCGCGGTACGCGAAGCGCAACGTCAGGCCGCGGTGGCCCGCCGGTATCTCGTCGCCACGATAGATTTCGAGCAGCTCGAGCCCCTCGAGCGGCAGCGCGTCGCCGGCCGCCGCTGCCCGCACCGCGGCCTCGACCTCGGCGTAGGCGACCGTCTCGGGCAGGACGATCGCCAGGTCGCGGACGCCGCCGGGGAAGCGCGATGCCGGCCGGTAGCGCGCCGTCGGATGGCGGCGCGGCAGCAGATCGTCGATGTCGAGCTCGGCGACCCAAACGTCGACGGCGAGGCCGAAGCGCTCCGCCGTCTCGCGGCTCAGCTTCCCGGCCCAGCCATGACCGGCCGTCGAATCGCCGCCGGGCTCGCCGCGGCGGAGCAGGGCGGTGGTCGACGGCGCCAGCCCCGGGCGCTTGCCCGCCGACCATTGCCAGGCCGGCCAGGCCATCTGCTCGCCAACCGCCTCGATCGCCCCCTTGAGGTCATACAGATCGGCGCCGGCGTCGCCCTCGTCCCAGTGCGGCGGACGGCGGCGGCCGGTGGCCACGACGGCCACCGCCCAGCGCTCGACGACGCCGTCCTCGCCGAGCGGGCCGCCGAAGCGACGTCCGACTTCGAAGAGCTTGAGGTCGAGCGCCCCGCGGTTGACGTTGTGGGCGACCGCCGCCAGCAAGCCGGGGGTCAGGTGGGCGCGCAGGACAGCGAGGCTCTCGGAGATCGGGTTGGCGATCGCAACCACCTGCTCAGACCCGTCGAGGAACGGCTCCTGCTCGGCGGCCGAGCTCAGCGAGCTGGCCATCGCCTCCCGATAGCCGGCGGCCGCCAGCAGGCGCTTGAGCCGCCGCTCGCCGAGCACCTCGGGGGTCCCTGCTTCCTCGACGCCGCGCACCTCGGGCAGCGTCGACGGGAGGTTGTCGTAGCCGTAGTGGCGGGCGACCTCCTCGATGAGGTCCTCCTCGCGGATGACGTCGGCGCGATAGCTCGGCACGCCGGCCCGGAAGCCGCCGTCGGTCTCCTCGAGCTCGAAGCCCAGGCGCCCGAGGATGTCGGCGACCTCCGCCGCGGCGATCTCGACGCCCAGCAGGCCGCTGAGCCGCTCCATGCGCAGGTCGCAGACCACCGGGCCGGGAAGCGGGCCGACGACGTCGATCATGCCCTCGGCGACCTCGCCTCCGGCGACCTCGGCGATCAGCGCCGCGGCGCGATCGAGGGCCGCCAACATCCCGTCGCGGGCCGGCGTTCGCTCGAAGCGATGGCTGGCGTCGGTGTGCATGTGCAGCCGCTGCGCCGTCTTGCGGACCACCGTCGGGCCGAACCAGGCGCCTTCGAGCAGCACGTCGCGGGAGCCGGCGCCGATGGCGGTTTCCGCGCCGCCCATGATGCCGGCGAGGGCCACCGGCTTGTCGGCGTCGGCGATGACCAGGTCCTCGGCCACCAGCGGGCGCTCGACCCCGTCCAGGGTGACGAGGCGCTCGCCTTCGCGGGCGCAGCGGACGACGATCCGCTGGCCGGCGAGGCGCGCGAGATCGAAGGCGTGCAAGGGGTGGCCGAGCTCCCAGAGGACGAAGTTGGTGACGTCGGCGACGTTGTTGAGCGGCCGCAGGCCGATCGCCTCGAGCAGCTTCGCCAGCCAGGGTGGCGACGGCGCGACCTCGACGCCGCGGACCACGCGGGCGGCGTAACGGGGACAGAGCTGCAGGTCGTCGATCGTGACCCCGGCGAGCTCGGCGGCCGCCGGCGCCTTCTCGGTGAGCTGGACCGCCGGCAGCCGCAGCTCGAGGCGCCGCGAGGCGGCGATCTCGCGGGCCACCCCGACGTGGTTCATCGCGTCGACCCGGTTGCTGGGAACGTCGAGATCGAAGACCGTGTCGCCGCCGCGGGCATGCGTTTCCTCGACCACGAGGCCGCAGCCGGTGAGCAGCTCGGCGAGCTCATCGTGCGAGGCGGGCAGCTCCACGTAGCGGGAGAGCCAGCTGGTTGAAAACAGCATGTCGGTCTCTATCGAGCCCAGCGCCGCGCCCGGCACCGGGGGATCGTCGCGTGGCGCCAGCCGGCCGTGGAGCGGGGCCCGTCAGGAGGCCGTGGTTTCACACGGCCTGCTAGGCAGCGAATTGCTGCAGGAATCGGGCGTCGTTCTCGTACAGGATGCGGATGTCGTCGATGCCGTAGCGGAGCGCCGCGATGCGGTCGATGCCCATGCCGAACGCGAAGCCCTGCCAGACCTGGGGATCGTAACCGACGGCCTCGAAGACCGCAGGGTGGACCATGCCGCAGCCGAGCATCTCGATCCAGCCGGAGCCGGCGTTGGCGTCGAGCTCCGCCGACGGCTCCGTGAAGGGGAAGTAGCCCGGACGCAGCCGGGTGCGGGTCTGCGCGCCGAGCAGCGCCTTGGCGAAATGATCGAGCGTCCCTTTCAGGTCGGCCATGGTGATGTCGCGATCGACGATCAGCCCTTCGCACTGCACGAACGACGGCGTGTGGGTGGCGTCCGGGGTGTCGCGCCGGTAGACGCGACCGGGCACGATGATCGCCAGCGGCGGCTGCTGGGCCTGCATGGTGCGGATCTGCACCGGCGACGTGTGGGTGCGCAGCAGCCAGTCGCCGCCGAGGTAGAGGGTGTCCTGGATGTCGCGGGCCGGATGGTCGCGGGGGATGTTGAGGGCCTCGAAGTTGTAGAAGTCGTGCTCCACCTCGGGCCCCTCGACGATCTTGTAGCCCATGCGGGTGAAGACCCCCTCGATCTCCTGCAAGGTCAGTGTGATCGGGTGGAGTGAGCCCGTCTCCGGGCGGCGTCCGGGGAGGGTGACGTCGAGGCGGCGAGTTTCCGCGGCTGTCGACGCCGTTGCCAGCGCCGTCTCCAGCTCCTCGAGCCGGGCCTCGATCGCCCGGCGGGCCAGGTTGGCGGCCTTGCCGACCGCGCCGCGGCGATCTGTGGGCAGCTGGCGAAGGCCGTCGAAGACGGCGGTCAGGCGGCCGCGCTTGCGGCCCAGGTAGCGGGCCCGCAGCTCCTCGAGGCCGGCCGGATCGCCGAGCTTCTCGGCCTCCGCCTCGAAGTCCCGGCGCAGGCGGTCGATCTCGTCGATCGGATCCGCGCTGGTTGCGGGCTGCGCCTGGGCCTCATCCGCCACGTCGATATCGTCCCGGGTGGATCAGGCGAGGGAGTCCTTGGCGGTGGCCGTCAGCTGCTCGAACGCCGCCGGGTCCTCGACCGCGATCTCGGCCAGCACCTTGCGGTCAAGGCCGACCCCGGCGGCCTTGAGGCCGGCCATGAAGCGGCTGTAGGACAGATCGTGCTGCCGGCAAGCGGCATTGATGCGGGTGATCCAGAGCCGGCGGAAGTCGCGCTTCTTGCGCTTGCGGCCGTGGTAGGCGTACTGCATGGCGCGGTCGACGGCGTCGCGCGCCGAGGCGTACAGCCGGCTGTCGGATCCGTAGTAGCCCTTGGCTTGTTTGAGTATGCGGCGGCGTCGGTTGGCGTGGACGTTGCCGCGCTTCACGCGGGGCATGGCGCTCCTCCGTTATTCGTGGGTGCTAGCCTTCGGGAAGCAGCCGCGCGAGGCGGTGCGCGTCGGCGGCGGTGACGATCGTCGACTTGCGGAGCTTGCGCTTCCGCTTCGGCGACTTGTGTCCCAGCAGGTGGCTGGCGTAGGCCTGGTGACGCTTGAACTTGCCCGTGCCGGTTCGCTTGAAGCGCTTGGCGGCCCCGCGGTGGCTCTTCATCTTCGGCATGTCGTCCTCTTTTTCGTCTTCGAGGCGCCTCGTCGGCACCTTCCATATCTGTCGTTTGCCGGCCCGCCGCTCCGTCTCGCCGGGTCGATTGGCTTCTTGCGCCTCCGCGGGCGCTAGTCGCGGCGGGGCGTGATGATCATCGTCATCAGCCGCCCCTCCATTCGGGGCGCCTTGTCGAGCCGGACCTCTTCGCCCAGCTCCTCCATCACCCGGTCCAGGATCTTGCGCCCGTACTCGGGGTGGACCACCTCGCGGCCCCGGAACATCACCGTCGCCTTCACCATGTGGCCCTCGCCCAGGAAGCGCTGGATGTGCTTCATCTTGAAGTCGAAGTCGTGCTCGTCGATCTTGGGCCGGAACTTCACTTCCTTGAGCTGGGTGTTGTGCGGCCGCTGCTTGTGCTCCTTGGCCTGCCGGTACGCGAACTTGCCGTAGTCCATCATCCGGCAAACCGGCGGATCGGCGTTGGGCGCCACCTCGACGAGGTCGAGCTCGAGCTCGGTGGCGCGCTGTCTCGCGGCTTCTGTCGGAACGACGCCGAGCTGCTCGCCGTCGGCGTCGATCAGGCGGACCTGAGGAACCCTGATCTGTTCGTTGATCCGGTGCTTTTTCTGTTCGGTAATACGCTAGCTCCCTGTGCTCGGCCTGCCGGGCAGGCGATACGCCGGACGTGCCTTCATGCCGGCGCGGCAGAACCCTGACGTAACGGCCATTCTTGCACGGCGTGATCGTCGATGTCTCGCCGTGCCTGCGCGATGAACTCCGGCAGCGGCTGGCTGCCGAGGTCGCCGGCGCTGCGGTGGCGGACGGAAACCTCGCCGCTTTCGGCTTCCCGGTCACCGACGACGAGCATGAACGGGACCTTCTGTAGCTGTGCATCGCGGATCTTGGCGCCCATCTTCTGGCTCCGTCGATCCACCTCGGCCCGCAGCCCACCCTCCTCGAGGGCCTCCGCGGTCCGCTCCGCATATTCTAGATGGCGATCGGCGATCGGCAGAACCACGACTTGCACCGGCGCCAGCCACAGCGGGAAGGCGCCCGCGTAGTGCTCGATCAGGCCGCCGACGAAGCGCTCGAGCGACCCGTAGATGGCCCGGTGGATCATCACCGTCCGGTGCTGGCGACCGTCCTCGCCGACGTAGTGGAGGTCGAAGCGCTCCGGCAGGTTGAAGTCCAGCTGCACGGTCGAGCCCTGCCAAGGGCGGCCGAGGGCGTCGATGAGATGGAAGTCGACCTTGGGGCCGTAGAAGGCCGCCTCGCCCTTCTTGCGCTCGTAGACCAGCCCCATTGCGTCCAGGGCGTCGGCCAGCGCCCCCTCGGCGAGCGCCCACTGGGCGTCGTCGCCGGCGTACTTGGCGCGGTCGTCGGGATCGTGGAGCGACAGGTCGATCCGGTACTCCTCGTAGCCGAAGGTCCTCATGACGTGCAGCGCCAGGTCGAGGGCCCCCGAGACCTCCTCCTGGATCTGCTCCGGACGGCAGAAGATGTGGGCGTCGTCCTGGGTGAAGCCGCGCACCCGCAGCATCCCGTGCAGGACGCCCGATAGCTCGTTGCGATAGACGGTCCCGAACTCGCTGTAGCGGATCGGCAGGTCGCGGTAGGAGCGGGTGCCCTTCTGGTAGATCAGGATGTGCCCGGGGCAGTTCATCGGCTTGAGCACGTACTCCTGCTCGTCGACGTCGAGCAGGAACATGTGGTCCTTGTAGTAGGAGTAGTGCCCGGAGGTCTCCCACAGGTGATGGCGGGCGATGTGTGGCGTGTAGACGAGGTCGTAGCCGCGCCCGAGCTGCTCGTTTCGCAGGAAGGTCTCGATCTGGTGGCGCACCATCGCCCCCTTGGGATGCCAGTAGGCCATGCCGGGGCCGGCGGTCTCGTCGAAGTGGAACAGGTCGAGGTCCACCCCCAGGCGCCGGTGGTCGCGTTTCTGCGCCTCTTCGAGCCGCGCGAGGTGCGCCTCGAGCTCCTCTTCGGAGAAGAACGCGGTGCCGTAGATACGCTGCATCATCGGGGCGTCCGTGCGCCCGCGCCAGTGGGCCGCCGCGGTGTGCAGCAGCTTGACCGCCGGGATGCGGCCGGTCGACGGCAGGTGCGGGCCGGTGCAGAAGTCGATGAACTCGCCCTGCTGGTAGCAGGAGACCCGAGCGCCGCCCTTGTCGCGGATCAGCTCCACCTTGAGCGCCTCGTGCTTGCCCGCGAACAGCTCCTCGGCCTCCTGCTTGGCCATCTCGTGGCGCTGCAGCGGCTGGTCGGCGGCGATCAGCTCGCGCATCCGCTCCTCGATACGCTCGAGGTCCTCGGGGGTGAAGGGATCGTCGCGCAGGAAGTCGTAGTAGAAGCCCTCGTCGGTGGCCGGCCCGATGCCGACCTGGACGTTTTCGTAGAGTTGCTTGACGGCCTGCGCCAGCACGTGCGACGTGGTGTGGCGGCAGAGATCGAGCGCCTCGGGGCCGTTGTCACCGGGGATCACCGGGCGCAGCTCGCCGCTGCGCCGCAGCGGCGTCTGGAAGTCGAGCACCTCGCCGCCGATCTGCACGCCGATGCCGCGCTCCCGCCACTCCGGGGCGTGCTCGTCGAGCAGCTCGCCGGCACGGGTATCGGAGGCGACGCGAAGCTGCTTGTCGCCGATTTGGATGTCGATCAGTTCGGACACGTTGATCCGGTCGTCGTACCGGTGAAGGGCAGGGGAGGATGCGGGAAACGAGTAGGCGCGGCCGGGCTCGAACCGACGACCTCTTCCGCGTCAGGGAAGCGCTCTCCCAACTGAGCTACGCGCCTGCGTTCCCTCTCGCCGAGCCCCCGCGGGGAGGCCGGCCGCGGCCACCAGGACGTGAAGACCGCAAAACCGCCAAAGCTGCGATTATAGCGGGGTTTGCGCCGATCCGTCAACGCGAGGCCCCGATGGCGAAAGGCCCCTTGGCGGCGCCTTCGCGGTCGACGGCGCACACCAGGTAGGCGATCACGACCAGCGCGATCAGATCGACCGGGAGGTGGGAGAGGTAGGCGTGCAGGAGCAGGTCGTTCCAGCGCTGCGGCATGCTGGCGGGGAGGAACCGCGCCAGCGCCAGGCTCCAGGCGAGCCCCGCCGCGTAGTAGGGGATCAGGCAAAACGCGTAGCCGATCACCCGGCCGGGCTCGGGCACCATCCGGTAGGCGTAGAACACCGCGATCGCCGAGCCGAGTAGAAAGGTGAGGGCGAAGAGCACCCCCACGGGGCCGGAGGTGGCGCGCGGCACCACCATCATCACCAGCGCCGCAGAAAAGCCGGCAAAGCCGAGGACGGTGAGCTTGACCGCTCGGCTCGGCGCGGCGCCACGGTTGTCCGGGCGGCAGATTCTGCCGGCGAGGTAGGCGGCGGCGACCAGCCCGGCGCCGAAGCCGAGCTGGTCGTGCCCGAATCGCTCCGGCAACAGGAAGGGCAGGGGGCTGGTGGCGGCCAGCGCAATGGCCTGGATCAGCGCTCCCCGGCGGGCCCCCAGCCAGGTGCCGGCGAGCAGCGCCACGGCGGGCGCGAACGAGAAAGACCCCAGGGTGTAACGGACCTGCAGCAGGCCGGCGGCCACCGAGGCGATCACCCAAACGCCCAGCGGCCAGGTGGATGGATGCAGGCGTCTCACCGGCGACCGGCGAGCCGAGCGGGAACCGTCGCCCTCAATCGCGTCCGAACGGGTTCCTGAGCGGCGGCGCGTGGTGGGCTCTCGCCGGTGCCGGCGCCGCGGCGCGAACCTCGGGGCCGGCGGCGACGCCACGGTTGAGGCCGAAACGCGTGGCGGGGTCCGGGACGGCGCCGGACCGCGCCGCGAACGGACGCGCCGACTGCGCCGCCAGGTCGCAGCCGGAGGCGCGGCCCGCGGCCGCCGCTTGCAGCGGCCGGCGCTCGCGGGTCATCAGCTCGAAGGCGATGGCGGCGTACTCGGCGGCCCCCCGCGACCCGGGATCGTAGTCGGTGATCGGTCGCTGGCAGTCAGCGGCCTCGGAGAGGCGCACGCTCTCGTGGACGACGGTGTCGAAGACCAGCCCGGCGTACTCGGCGCGCAACTGGCCGAGCACCTGGCGGGAGATCGTGGTGCGGGCGTCGAACTGGCAGACCAGAATCCCGGTCAGCTGTACCTCGCGGTTGCCGCGCGCGGTCATGTCCTGCAGCAGCCGCTGCAGTCGCTGGACGCCGCCCATCGCCATGCCGCGGGCCTGCACGGGGACGATCACCTCCTCGGCCGCGGTCAGCGCGTTGGTCAGCACCACGCCGGCGGCGGCCGAGCAATCGAAGAGGGCGTAGTCGAAGTCCTCGCACATGCGGGCCCAGAGCACCCGCTCGCCGGCGAGGGCGCCGCGGTCGATCTCGTGGAGCTTCGGCGAGGAGGGGACCACCGAGAGGTTGGGCCAGCGCGTCGGCACGGCGGCGGCGCGGACGGTGGCCTGGCCGCGGAGGATCTCGTAGAGGGTCGATTCGCCGTTGGTCGGGATCGCGCGCAGCCAGTTGGAGAGGCTGCCCTGGGGGTCGCAATCGACGAGCAGGACCCGCTTGCCGTTGCGCGCCAGGCAGGCGCCGAGGTTGACGGTGGTTGTCGTCTTGCCGACGCCACCTTTCAGATTACAGACCGCGATCGTCCGCAAACCGCAGGTTCCAGGTGGGCAATAGGTCCTGATCCTAGGGGTGGCCACGGCCGCCAGTCAAGTGCAAAGCGCCGTGAGCGCAGGGCTTTACTGCTCAACGCCCGCCGCCCAAATGGAGGTCGGGGTGGCGCTCGTCCTGGGGGGTCCGGCTGACCCGCCTCTCGCCGTTGCCGTCGCCGTCCGCCTCCCAGATCTCCCAGTTGCCGTCGCGGTCCGATACCCAGACCAGGCGGCTGCCGTCCTCGGAAAACTGCGGATCCTCGTTGTTGCCGGTGTCCCCCGCCAACCGCCGCGAATCGGCGCCGGAAGGCGCGATGCTGCGCAGATCGGTGCCGATCAGGTCGCCTCCCGACATGTAGGCGATGCGATCCGACCCCGGCCTCCAGGCCGAGTTGCAGGCCCCCGGGACGGGACCAGTGATGCGCTCGATGGCGCCGCTGTCGAGGTCGAGCACGTAGACCTGCCAGGAGAACATGCCGTCGCTCGAAAAGGTGATCCGGCGACCGTCGGCGGCAGCGCTCGGCCCGCCGGTGCGGCCGCTGTCGTAGTGGGTGAGCCGGGTGATCGTCCCGCTCCGCGGGTCGAGCATGTAGATGTTTTGGTCGCCGTCGCGGTCGGAGGCGAACAGCAGCCGTCCGTCCGGCAGCCAGTCCGGGTCGAAATCTGCCCCGGGGTGGTCGGTCAGCTGCCGCAGCCCGCTGCCGTCGGCGTTGACCACCCAGATGTCGTCGTTTCCCGAAGCATCGGAGAAGAACGCCACCTGCACGCCATCCGGGGACCAGCGCGGCCGCAGGTCGCGCGCGCGACGGTCGGTGAGCGCCACCGGTGCCGCCGTGCCGGCTTCATAGCGGTGGATGCTGACCCGATCGGCGCCGTGGCTCTCGTACACGACCCTGCCGCGGGACAGCGAAAAGGACCCGGCGTGGCCCTGCGTGGATGGGCCTCCGGGAGAACGGGAATCGGGAGGTTGGGTCGCGCCCGGTGTGGCCGCAGCTTCGCCCCCCTCCGGCGTGGCTCCAGCTTCGCCCGCCCCCGGCGCGGCCCCGGCTCCACCCGCCGCCGGCGAAGCCCCGTCTTCACCCACCGTCGGCGCGTTTCGGTCTTCCGCGGCGGTATCGGCGCCGTCGCTACAGGCGATCATCGCGACCAGCCCGGCGAGAAGAAGGGGCCAGACCAGCCGCGACGGCGGCGACAAGAACGCCAGCGACCTTGCCCGTTGGGGCCTCTTCGAGTTATTAGGGGCACACATGAGATCGACAATAGCCCGCGCGCCCTTCGCCCTGCACGGCATCGCCGCCGCCACGCTCATCTGTACGGCGGCTTGCACGCCGTCGCAGCCGAGCTTCACGGCGCAAGGCGACTGGATGGGAACGATCACGACGGATGGCGATGTCACGACCGTCGTCAACGAGTCCGGATCGGTGTGGGGCGGGACGGCGACGCTGCGCGAGGAGGCGTCCATCGGCGTGGAGTCCGGCGACCGGCCCTACATGTTCGGCCTCGTCACCTCGATCTGGGGGACCGACGAGGCGATCTACGTCGTCGACCTCCAGGCTCGCGCGGTCCGGGTCTTCGACCACGACGGCCGCTGGATCGGCAGCATAGGGCGCCCGGGGCAGGGGCCCGGAGAGTTCCTGCGCCCCGAGACGGTGATGACGGCCGTCGACGGTCGCGTCTTCGTGTACGAGGGATACAGCAGCCGGGTGAACGTCTACTCGCCCGGGGGTGAGCCGCTGGAGACCTGGTCGCTTGGCGGCGTCCGCGCGAGCGGACGGCCGGTGCTCCATCCGGACGGGCGCGTGTTCCTGAGGTCCATCGATCCGGGGCCCGACCAGGCCGAGCACCACGACGACACCCTGGGCATGCAGGAGGTGAACGCCGGGGGCGCCGTCGGTCCGCCGTTCACGTCCTCGTTTCCGGTTGGACTGAATGCTCGCCTGACCGCCGTCGAGGGCACATCCGCCAACGTGCCGTTTGCTGCCGCGCACCGCTCCGCCCTGGTGCCTGCAGGCGCCTTCGTCGGCGGTTTCAGCAACGAGTACGCGTTCGAGATTCACTGGCTCGACGGGCGGGTGACGCGAATAGAGCGCCACGGGGACCCAGTGCCGGTATCGGCGGACCTGCGCGAGTACCACCGGCGCCGGGTCGAGGCGCAGCTCCGTGCTCGCAACCCCGGCCGGTCCTGGGACGGCGCCGAGATCCCCGCCCACAAGCCGGCGTTCGCTGCCCTCATCCCCGACCAGAGCGACCGCATCCTGGTCTACCGTGAGGGGCCGAGCCGCCGCATCGAGGGGTGCGAGGACCACCCCGCCAATCCCTTCCCCGGCTGCTGGCGGACCGACTGGTTCTGGGACCTCTTCACGCTCGAGGGCAAGTACCTCGGCGACGTCATCAGCCCGGTCGGCTGGGCGAGCACCATCTTCGTCCGCGACGACATGTGGCTGATGGAGGTCCAAGACGAGGCCGGCACCATCATGGTGAAGCGGTACCGGCTGATCTTGCCGGGCGGCCCGTAAGCTGCGTCGCGGACGCCTCCGCTCCGGCGCGCCGAGCTTCC
>DASWHK010000022.1:0-2511 GCA_036398215.1 Acidobacteriota bacterium
CCTCAGGCGCTCTTCACGGCCTTTCCGGCCGGCGCCTCCTTCCCCCTCGACCGCGCGAGGTCCATTGTCACGCCGACTCCAGTTCGCTGCCGGCATCGGCCTGTCCGCCCTGCTGCTGTGGATCTTCCTGCGCGAGGCCGACTTCGCGGCGGTGGGCGCCGAGCTGCGGGGCGCCGAGTACCGCTGGGTGGTGCTGGGGGCGGCGCTGAGCGTCGCCACCATCGGCTACCGCGCCCTCCGCTGGCACTACCTGCTGCTGCCGATCCGCTCGGTGGCGCTCTGGCCGCTGGCCTCGTGCACGTTCATGGGCTGGGCCTTCACCAGCCTGCTGCCGGGCCGGCTCGGCGAGGTGGCCCGGCCGGTGCTCCTCGGTCGCCGCGAGGGGATCAGCAAGACGGCGACCTTCGCCACCATCGTGCTCGAGCGGCTCTTCGACCTGCTGGCGGTGCTGGTGATCCTCGTCGTCTACCTGTTGGCCTTCCCGCTGCCGGCCAGCATCGAGGGGGAGGGCGCCGCGGTGATGGCGGCCATGCGGCTGAGCGGCGTCGTGGCGCTGGCGGTCCTGCTGGTGGCGATGGCGTTCGTCGTCGGGACGCAGCTCTGGCCGCGGCGGGTCGACGCCGTCATGGCGGCGGTCGCCGGGCGCCTGCCCGGGCGGCTCGGCGACAAGCTGCTGCCGATCGGGCGGCGCTTCCTGGAGGGGCTCACCGGGATCCGCGAGCCGCGGCTGCTCGCCGCCATCGTCCTGCATTCGCTCGGCATCTGGTTCGTGGTGCTGATCAGCTACTACCTGATGTTCAACGCCTTCGACATCCGGCTGCCGTTCTACGCCACGATGCCGCTGGTGGTGCTGCTGGTCATCGGGGTCATGGTGCCGACGCCGGGGGCCGTGGGCTCCTTCCACGCCGCCGCCCAGATCGGGCTGGCGACGCTGTGGGGCGTCCCCAACGACCAGGCGATCAGCTACGCGATCGTCACCCACGCCGCCGTGTTCGTGCCGATCACCCTCATCGGCATCCTGCTGCTGGCTCGCGAGGGCATGTCGGTGCGGTCGTTCGAGGAGCTCGAGGAGAGCTGAGGCCGGGCGTTCCCGGCGGTCGCCGCCCGCGTGGCGAGCATGAGCCGTACCCACGGGTCCCTACTGGTGGCCGCAAGGATCCTTGCGGCCGCCCCGGCCACCGAGCGGGATATAATCGGCGAGCCTACCGAGCCGGCGGCCGCCGTGGTGGCGCCGGTGGGAGCCGTGCCGCGGCGCCTTGCACCCGGCCTTTCTCGCCCCAATTTTAGACCCATCACACGTCCACGACGACCTGCGAACGCCAACCGAGGTCTCGGCGACGTGATCATCACGCTGCAACAGGACGACCCATGAAGTGTCCGTACTGTGGCCATCTCAAGGACAAGGTCGTCGACTCGCGCGAGAGCCGCGAGGGGCAGGTGATCCGTCGCCGGCGAGAGTGCTTGAGCGAGGCCTGCGGCAGGCGGTTCACGACCTACGAGCAGGTCGAGCTGGCGCCGATCATGGTCATCAAGAAGGACGGCCGCCGCGAGCGCTTCGACCGCGCCAAGCTGCTCGAGGGGCTGCTGAAGGCCTGCGAGAAGCGCGCCGTGCCGCTGCAGCAGCTCGAGGCGATCTGCGACGAAGTCGAGGGGATGGCGCACGACCTGCCGGATCGCGAGATCCCCAACACGACGATCGGCGAGCACGTCGTCGAGCGGCTCCGCCAGCTCGACGACGTCGCCTACGTGCGCTTCGCCTCGGTCTACCGCCAGTTCAAGGACATCAACGAGTTCATGGCCGAGCTCAAGGACCTCCTGGATGAGTCGGGACAGTGAGATCCTCGCCGGTCTGCTGGCGCTGCCGCCGCTGCCGCTGATCGTCGAGGCGGCCGCCGCCCACCCGGCCCCGGTCCTGCTGGTCGGCGGGGCCCTCCGCGACGCGCTTCTGGGGCGGCCGCCGGCGGACCTCGACATCGCCGTCGGCGGCGACCTCCCGGGCTTTCTCGACCGCTTCGCCGCCGCTTGCGGCCGCCGCCCGGTCGCCATCCAGGACGCCTGGCGCGACACCCACCGGACGATCTGCGCCGGCATCCAGGTGGACGTCGCGCTGCTGTTGGGAGCTGTCGAGCAGGACCTCGGCAAGCGCGACTTTACGATCAACGCCATGGCGCTGCCGTTGGGTGCCGCCGATCCCGGGGCCGGCGGAAACGACGGAAAACGAGGCGAATGGGAGATCGCAGCGCCCGGGCCTGGGCGAATCGACCCGGAGGGACTCCGGCAAACCTCCGGCGTGATCGATCCCTTCGGCGGCCGCCGCGATCTCGATGCCCGCACGATCCGGGCGCTGTCCGCCGCGGCCCTGGCCGAGGACCCGCTGCGCATGCTGCGCGCCGCCCGCTACGTGGCGACTCTCGACGGCTTCGAGATCGACGCCCAGAGCCGTTCGTGGATCGCCGCCGGCGTGGCCGCGATCGAGGCGGTGGCGGGGGAGCGCATCCAGTCCGAGTGGGC
>DASWHK010000023.1:0-14205 GCA_036398215.1 Acidobacteriota bacterium
GTCCGACATCGTCTTCACCCGCAAGGACTACGCCGACGTCGAGCTCAGGATCCCCTCGGTCGACAAGGCCCGGCGGCTGATCGGCTTCGAGGCCAAGGTCGACCTCGAGGACGGCATCCGGCGCACCGCCGAGTACTACCGGGAGCACGATTGACGTGCGCTTCTGCTCGCGGCTCATCGCCCCCGCGGCCGGAGGGCGGTGACGAATGCGGCTCATCAGGCTGGCCTCGCCGGGCGTCCCCGAAGAGGACTTGCAGGCGGTCATGGAGGTCCTGGCGTCGGGGTGGCTGGTGCAGGGCAAGCAGGTCGAGGCCTTCGAGCGGGCGATCGCCGAGCTGGTCGGCGTCGAGCACGCGGTCGCCGTCAACAGCGGCACCTCGGCGCTGCACCTGGCGCTGCTCGGGTTGGGAATCGGCCCCGGCAGCGCCGTCGCCGTCCCCGCCTACTCGTTCGTCGCCACCGCCAACGTCGTCGAGCTGTGCGGCGCCGAGACGGTGTTCGTCGACGTCGAGCCGCGCACGTTCAACATGGATCCCGGGCAGCTCGAGCGCGCCCTGCAGCGGCCGGCCGGGGCCGCGCCGATCAAGGCGCTCGTTCCCGTCCACGCCTTCGGGCTGATGGCAGACATGGCCGCCATCGGCAAGCTCGCCGCGCGCCACGGCATCCCGATCATCGAGGACGCCGCCTGCGCCCTCGGGGCGACGTTCTCGGGCCGCCAGGCCGGCACCATCGGGCGCGCCGGCTGCTTCAGCTTCCACCCCCGCAAGACGATCACAACCGGTGAGGGCGGGATGATCGTCACCGCCGACGCCGAGCTGGCGGCGACGGCCAGGGCGCTGCGCAACCACGGCCAGGAAGCGGGCTCCTCGCCGCCGAGGTTCATCGCCCCCGGCTTCAACTACCGGATGACCGAGTTCCAGGCGGTGCTGGGGGCGACCGCGCTCGGGCGCCTGGCCGGCAACGTCGCGGCGCGACGCCGCTTCGCCGCCCACTACGACGAGCTGCTCGCCGGCAGCGTCGAGACGCCGGCGGTGCCGGCCGGCAGCGAGCACGTCTACCAGTCGTACGTCACCCTGCTGCCGCCCACCGCCTCCGCCGGCCGCGTCGAGCTGATCGGGCGGCTGGCGGCAGGCGGCGTCGAGGCCCAGATCGGCACCTACAACATTCCGATGACCACCTACTACCGGGAGCGCTACGGCTACGACGCGGCGGATTTCCCGGTGACCGGCGACGTGTACGCCCGCGCCCTGGCGCTGCCGATGCACGAGAAGCTCGAAGCCGCCGACCGGGAGCGGGTCGCCGCGCTGGTCCGCGAGGAGCTGGGCCGGCTCCCCTGACGATCAACTCGTCGCGCGACGCGGCCGGCACCTGCCTCGCACACCGCCGAGCCGTGACCGATCGGGTAGTTCGGGCTACGCTTGACAGATGGCCCAACAACCGATTCAGCGCATTCTGGTGGCGAATCGCGGCGAAATCGCGGTGCGGATCATCCGTGCCTGCCGCGAGCTCGGCATCGAGTCGGTGGCGGTCTTCTCGGAGGTCGATCGCGAAGCGCTGCACGTCCGCTTCGCCGACCGCGCGCTGCCGATCGGCCCGGCCCCCGCCGCCGAGTCGTACCTCGATATCGACCGGGTCCTCGAGGCGGCGCGCCGGTCCGGCGCCGACGCCCTCCATCCGGGCTACGGATTCCTCTCCGAGAACCCCGAGCTCGCCCGCCGCTGCGCGGCGGCCGGGCTGACCTTCATCGGGCCGACCGCCGAGTGCATGGCGCTGGTCGGCGACAAGGCCGCGGCGCGGCAGACGGCCGTCGATGCCGGCGTCCCGGTGGTGCCGGGCACGCCCGATCCGGTCGCCGACGCCGGCGCCGCCCGCCGGGCGGCGGCCGATCTCGGCTACCCGGTCATGCTCAAGGCCGCCGCCGGCGGCGGCGGCAAGGGCATGCGGCTGGTGGGCTCCGAGAGCGAGCTGGCGAGCGCCTTCGCAATGGCCGGCGGCGAGGCTCGATCGGCGTTCGGCGACGATCGCATCTACATCGAGAAGGCGATCGTGCAGCCGCGCCACGTCGAGATCCAGATCCTCGCCGACGTCCACGGCAACCGGATCCACCTGGGCGAGCGCGAATGCACGCTGCAGCGCCGCCACCAGAAGGTGCTCGAGGAGGCCCCCTCGCCCGTCGTCGACGCGGCGCTGCGCGAGCGGATGGGCGAGGCGGCGCTGGCGGTGGCGGCGAGCGCCGGCTACAGCAACGCCGGGACGGTCGAGTTCCTGCTCGACGCCGAGCGCGACTTCTTCTTCATCGAGGTCAACGCCCGCCTGCAGGTCGAGCACCCGGTTACCGAGATGCTCACCGGCGTCGACCTGGTCGCCGAGCAGATCGCGCTGGCGCAGGGCGAGCGGCTCTCGTTGCGGCAGCAGGACGTCGAGCTGCGCGGCCACGCGATCGAGTGCCGCATCTACGCCGAGGATCCGGACAACGACTTCGCGCCCTCCCCGGGAGTGGTCGAAGCGGTGCGCATCCCCGCCGGCCCCGGCGTCCGTGACGACTCCTGCCTGTTCGAGGGCTATGAGGTGCCGATCCACTACGACCCGCTCGTCGGCAAGCTGATCGCCTGGGGCGTCGACCGGCCGGCGGCGATCCGGCGGATGCGGCGGGCGCTCGGCGAGTACAAGGTGCGCGGCATCGCGACGACGATCCCGCTACACCAGAGGGTGCTCGCCGACGACGACTTCGCCGCCGGGCGCTTTGACACCGGCTACCTCGATCGGCTGCTCCGCAGTGCGCGGGACGCAGGACGAGGGGCCGCGGCGGCGGAAGCAGGTGCCGGTCCGGAGCCCGCCGCGGCAGGCGCCGCTGCCGAGCCCGGCGGCGACCGGCACGCCGAGATCGCGCGGATCGCCGCCGCGGTGCACGTCTTCCTGGGCGCCGAGCAGCGCTCCTTCCGGCCGCCCTCGACGGCCGCGTCGGCCTGGAAGCTCGCCGGTCGCGCCGCGGCGCTCGACGGGGAGCGCTCCGCGGGCCGCGGCCTGCCGGACGGTGCGCGATGATCGTCGACGTCAGCCTCGACGACGAGACCCCCCGCCGCTACCGGGTCCGCCGCCAGGACGATCACCTGCTGGTATTGACGCCGGCCGGCGGCGACGCAACGGTGACGGTCGACTGGCGCCGCCCGCGGCCGGGAATCTACTCGTTGCTGGTCGACGGCGCTTCGTACGAGGTCTTCATCGAGAACGACCGCGACGAGCTGGCGGTTCACCTGGGGAACCGCAACTTCAGGGTGCGGGCGGGCGACGCTCGCCGCTACCGTGTCGCCGCCGCTGCCGCCGCCGCCGACGGCGTCGCCCGCATCGTCGCGCCGATTCCCGGGCGCGTCTCGCGCCTGCTGGTATCGCCGGGCCAACGGGTCGAGAAGGGCGAGGGCGTGGTCGTCCTGGAGGCCATGAAGATGGAAAACGAGCTGCGAGCGCCCCGCGCCGGGGTCGTGGTGGCGATCCCGATCGAGGAGGGCCAGGGCGTCGAAGGCGGGACGCTGCTGGCAACCATCGAATGAGCTCGCCAGGCGCTACGACTCTTCACGCGACCGCGGCTTCATCCACCAGGGTCGGCCGCGGCCGATGGCGAACTCCGAGCTCGACACACTCTCGTCGAACACTTCTCGACACCAAGGTGCGCACGTGAGCGCGAAGAAGCCCGAAGGCAAGGACAAGCGCCGCCGCCGTTGGCGCACGATCGCCAAGCTGGCCGCCGTCACCGGCATCCTGCTGGTCGCCGTGTCGATCGCCGCCTGGGTGTGGATCGAGAGCAATGCCGGCCAGCAGCGCGTGCGCGGCTGGCTCGAGCGGCGCGGCAGCGAGGCCCTCGGGAGGCGCCTCGACATCGCCTTGCTGGAGCTCGACCTCTTGCCGCTGCGAGCGACGCTGACGGGGGTCACCGTCGCCGGCAGCCCGGGCGCCGACCAGCCGCTGCTGCGCGCCGAGCGGCTCGACGTGCGTCTCGATGCGTGGGCGCTCTTTCGGCGGCGTATCTTCATCGAGAGCCTCGAAGTCTCCTCGCCGATCTTCCACTGGGATTCCGGGGACCCGCTGCTGCCTCCCGAGAACGCCGCGCGGCCCGGCGGCGGCTTCGAGCTCGACATCCGCCGGCTGAGCGTTCGCGACGCGGCGGTCGAGATCGACCATCAGCGCTGGGACCTCGACACGGCGCTCACCGGCGTCGGCTTCGAGCTGCTGGCGGATGTGGCGCCCGGGTCGGACCCTCCGGCCCGCGGCGGCTCGATCGCGATCGGCGGCGGCAGCGTCCGGCTGCGCCGCTTCACCGAGCCCGGCGAGCCCGCCGGCGAGCTGCTGGTGCGCGACGCCGAGCTCTCCTACCGGATCGACGGCGACATCGTTCGCATCGAGGGCGCCAGGGCCGGCATCGGCGGCAGTCTGCTGACCGCCAGCGGCTGGATCACCGATTGGCGCGACGTCCGCCTCGACGTCGCCGCCAGCGTCGATGTCGCCGACGTCGTGGCGCTCATCGGCCTCCCGGAGTCGCCCGCCAACGCCGGCATGCTGGAGCTGACCGGATCGCTGGTCTTCGGCGAGTCGCCGCTCGCCTTCTCGGGCGGGGTCACGGCGGATTCGCTGCTCATCGCCGACCTCGAGGCCAGCGGGGTGGCTGCCTCTATCGAAGCCACGCGCCAGCGGCTCGTCGTCGAGGACATCGAGGCCACGGCGTTCGGCGGTGCCATCCAGGCGCGGCTGGAGGGCGACTTGCAAGCCGATCCCTACGCCTGGCGGGTCGAGTACGGCGCCCGCTCGGTCGACCTCGCCCGTCTCACCGAATCGGGGGCGGTGCCCGGCTTCCGCTTCGTGGGCATCGGCGACCTCGCCGGCGAGCTGGCCTGGTCGAGCCCCTGGCGCCAGACGATCGCCGGCAGCGGCGTGTTCGACCTGCAGCTGCCGCCGGGGACCCTCGCGGGGCTGCGGGCGAGCCCGGGACCGCCCGCCGCTGCCTTCGAGGCCGGGACCCCCGAAGCCGGCACGACGGCCCCGATCCCACCGGGCCCGGTGCCGGAGGCACGCCCGGCGCCATCGCTGCCGTTGCCGCTCGAGGCCAACGGTCTGTACGACATCGAGGATGGGACGATCTTCCTCCGTAGCGCCACGGTCAGCCTGCCGCGCAACCGCGCCACCATCGACGGGTCGATCGGAGCGGCGGGGGAGCTGGCGCTGGCGGTGAGCATCGACAGCTCCGACCTGCGGATGCTCGACCGCTTCTTCAACCAGCTACGGCGCTACCGCGGCGAGCAGCCCGAGCCCCAGCCGCTCGGCGTTACGGGAAGCGGCCGGGCGCGCGTCACGATCGGCGGCAGCTTCGCCGACCCGACCGTCGTCGGCACGGCGGCGACGACCGGGCTTGCGGTCGCCAACGTGTCGATCGGCGACGTCGACGGCTCGCTGCGGCTGGCCGGATCGGCCCTGGCGATCGACAACCTACGGGTGCGGCGGGGCAGCGGCGGCGCCGAGGGCTCGGCTCGGGTGCGCATCGGGGAGCGCCTCGGACCGGGGCCCGATTACGCGCTCGATCTGCGGCTGCAGCGCTATCCCGTGGCGGCGAGGCTGGCGCGGCTCGGCGCGCCCCTGGAAGCGGCGGGGGAGGCCAGCGGCGAGATCTCGCTGTCCGGCGACTTCGGCGCCGCGCCGGCGGGCACCATCACCCTGCACGCCGAGGACGTCGCGCTCAACCAGCTCTCCGGTCTCACGGCCGACGTCCGCATGCGGGTCGACGGCGATCGCTGGGTGGCGGAGGAGCTGGCGCTCCAGGGCCCGCGCGGCCGGCTGATCGCATCCGGGACCTGGCGCCGCAGCACCGACGCCTTCGAGGCTCGTATCGACGCCACCGCCGTCGATGCCGCGATCATCGGCGAGCTGCTGGGCCGCGAGCTCGGGATGAGCGGCGCGCTCGAGCTCACCGCGCAGATCGACGGCGTGCTGTCGGCGCCCGACGGGGCAGCCGTCCTGCGCTGGACCCGGGCGGAGGCTTTCGGGGTGCAGGGCGGCTCGGTGGCGGCGAGCGCCGAGCTGCGGGCCGGAAGCCTCGCGGTCGCCGCCGTCGGCCGCCCCGATCCCACGGTTGCCGCCGTGCCACCACCGACCCCGATCGCCGGGGGACAGCCGATCCCGCTGCCCGACTTCCCGGCCTCGGGCTGGGCGGCGACGCTGAGCGCCGAGCTGGGTGGGGCGCGCCCGGCGACGCTGCGCGCCGCCGGCGAGTCGAGCCTGATCCTCGCCGCGCTGATGGCGCAGGGCTACCGGCCGGGAGAGAACCTCGAAATCGAAGGGGCGATCGAGCTCGAGGGCACCGGCCCCCTGGACGACTGGCAGCGCTGGAGCGGCTCGGCGACCCTCACCGGCTTCTCGCTGGCACAAGGAGGGCTGGCGTTCTCGGTCCCCGATCCGGTCGCGTTCCAGCTCGACAACGGCATCCTGAGAGCCGAGCTGCCCCGCCTGGTGACCGGCGCCGGGAACCTGCAGGCGCGGGTGGTCGTCGATCTCATCCAGGGCCAGTGGCTTGAAGGCAGCGCCTCCGGCAGCCTCGCCGTCGACCTCTTGCAGGTATTCAGCGACGAGCTCGACGTCGGCGGCAACATCGACGTCTCGGTGGAAGCAACCGGAGACCTCGCCGGCACCGACCTGGCCGGCCTCTTCAACCTGCGCAACGTCTTTCTCGCCGACGAAGCATCGCCCTGGTCGGTCGAGAGCGTCGCCGGCGACGTCGAGCTGGTCGGCGGGCAGCTGCGGCTCCGCGGCGTCACCGGCATCGTCGGCGGCCGGCCCTTCCGGGCCGACGGCCTCATCCCGCTCGCCGCCCTGACCGGCGACGAAGCCGGAGCGCCCGCCCACCTCGAGCTCGAGGTCGACGACCTGCCGCTGGCGCCGCTGTGGCAACGTGCCGGCGCCCTGGGCGCGGTCCTCAGCGGCGGCGCGACGTCGGTGACCGTGTCGCTGGACGGCCACGGCACCGACTGGCGAAGCTGGCGGGGCTCGATCGACGTTCGCTCCCTCGACGTGCAGCTCGCCAACGACCTCAGCCTGCAAATGGCGCAACCGACGTCGATCGCCGTCGGCGGCGGCAACCTCACGCTGGCCGAGCCCATCGTCATGCGCGGCCCCGGCACCGACCTGCAGATCGGCGGCACCTTCCTGCTCGATCCGTTCCGCCTCGACACGACGATCACCGGCACCGCCAACCTCGACCCCCTCAGCGCCCTCACCGGCAACTTCGGCCTCGCCGGCCGGGCGACGGTCGACCTCCGGGTATCGGGCGACCCCCCGGACCTGGACTACGACGGCACCGTCGAGGTCGTCTCGGGCCTCTTCAGCACCCCGATCCTGCAGCCGATCGACGCTATCCAGGCGACGTTGACCCTGCAGGGCCGGCTGATCCGCATCGACCGCTTCATCGGAACGCTGGGGAGCGCCGGGACGCGTAGCACGTCGAACGTCAACGTCACCGGCGAGATCCAGCTGCGCGAGCCCGCCACCCATCGCTTCCTGCTCAACGTCGGCATCGACAGCGCCCAACTGCGGCTGCAACCGGGCATCCGGATGAACGCCTCGGCGGACTTGGTGCACGAGGGAACCCTCGAGCGCTCGATCCTGTCCGGAACGCTGTCGGTGAGCGAGGCCCAGTACACCGTGCGCTGGGAGAGCGAGGCCGACATGGTGGCATTGACCGACTCCGGCGCCTCCGTCGAGCACGAGCTGGCGCGTACCGTCAACCTGGACCTCGAGGTCACGGCACCCACCAACGTCAGGATCCTCAACAACATGGCCGACATCGAGCTCGGCGCCGACCTGCAGGTCCGCGGCACCCTGGCCGAGCCGGTGCTGCTCGGCGGCGCCACCGTCCTGGACGGCGGCATCACGCTCCTCGACCACCGCTATCGGTTCGTGCGCGGCTCGGTGGAGTTCCAGAACCCGGTGCGCACCGAGCCCAGCGTCGATGTCCTGCTGGAGACCTCCATCCGCCAGTATCTGGTGACCGTCGCCATCTCCGGCTCGCCGTCGCGCGGCGACCTGCAAGTGACCCCCTCGTCGTCGCCGCCGCTCTCCGACCTCGAGCTCATCCAGTTGCTAACCGTGGGAGACGCCCCCGACCGGACGAGGACGGCGAGCGACGACACCGTCACGCTGGGCGCGGTAGGCGCCCAGGCGACCTCGTTCCTGACCCGCCAGTACCTGGGGCAGGTCGAGCGCGGCGCCCAGCGGGTCTTCGGCGTCGACCGCTTCCGGGTCGACCCGGCGGTGGTCGAGGGCTCGGGCGACCCCACCGCCCGGGTCACCATCGGCAAGCAGGTCACCCCCGATCTGTGGGTTAGCTGGACCAGCGTCCTGGGGACCTCCGAGGAGCAGCTGGTCACCGTCGAGTACCAGCTCACCCGCGGCATCCGGATCACCGCAACGCGCGAAGAAGACGGCTCGCTGGGCGTCGACTTCCGCTTCGACCACCGGTTCCGATGAACTCCACCCCGCCCGCCGGCAGTCGCAGGTGCTCCCCCGGAGCGCCCGAGAGAATGAGAGCCGTGTGCATCGTGGTCAGTGGCTCGCGTTTTCCCGGCCGCCCCGCGACCGCGGCCACGCTGCTGCTCCTCGCCGCCCTGGTGCCGTTTCCCGCGGCCGCCGCGGCCGGCCCCTCGCGGCCGCCGCCCGGGCTGCCGCAATCCCAGTCCCCGCCGATCGCCCCGCCGGTCGCGCCGGCCGGCGGCGACTCTCCGGCCCAGAGCGGCCAGACTTCGTTGCTGTCGGCGGCGACGCCATTCCAGGGGATGCCGGTGATCGCCGTCGAGGTCACCGCTCCGGCGCCCCTCCGGCGCTCCGCCAACGAAGCGATCGCCGTGCGCCTGGGCGTTCCCTACGAGGTCGCCGACATGCGGCGCAGCCTGCAGAACATCTACGCGCTCGGCGGCGTCTCCGACGTTCAGGTCAGCGGCGCGGCCAGCGACGACGGTCTGCGGCTGGAGTTCGTCGTGCTGCCGGCCGCCCACGTCCATCTGATCCGCTACCAGGGCGACAATCCGCTGAGCCGCCGGTCGCTCGAGAGGGCCCTGACGATCCGCCCGGGAGACCGCATCAGCCGGGAGATGCTCGAGGCGCAGGCGGGCTACGTCCAGCAGGCCCTGTCCGAGCAGGGCTACACCCAGGCGGTCGTCGCCCCCGAGCTGTTGCTCGACGAGACCCGCACCGAGGGGACGATCGTCTTTCATCTGGAGGCCGGCGAGGCCACCCGGCTCAGCAGCCTGGAGGTGGTCGGCGATCTCGGCATCGGCGAGGCCGAGGTGCGCGCCGCCCTGGGGCTGGAAGAGAGCGGCGTCTTCCGCTCGGTCGCCCTGGGTGAGGGCCTCGACAACCTGCGCCGGGCGCTGGCCGAGGCGCATTTCTTCCACGCCGAGGTCGACATTGAGTCGCAGGCCGCCAATCCCGCGGCCAACACCGCCGGGCTGACGATCCGCGTCGAGGCCGGTCCGCGGGTGGACCTCACCATCAGCGGCTGGGACCGCAGCGAAGCGGAGCTGCACGGGAGGCTGCCGTTCTTCGAGGAGACCAGCATCGCCGACTGGATCCTCAACCAGGCGCGCAACGACATCCGCGCGGCGCTGCAGAGCGAGGGCCACTGGAAGCCGCTGGTGTCGTACTTCCGGCGCCGCGACGATGCGGGCCGCAACGTCGAGGTGCGTTTCACGATCCTGCCGGCGGCGAAGACCAGCATCGCGGCGGTCGAGATCGCCGGCAACGCCAGCATCGAGACCGCGGCCATCCGCGCGGTGATGGAGACCCGCGAGCACGGGCTGCTGCGCACCTCGCCGTTCCTGACCAGCCGCTGGGAGCAGGATCAGCGCGCCGTCCTGGGGCTGTATCGCCGCCAGGGGTTCCTGGAAGCGCGCATCGTCGAGGAAAGCGTCACCAACGAGGCCTCGATCGGCGGCCTGCGGGCGCTGCTGCGGCTCGAGGAGGGGCCGCGCACCCGCGTCGGCCGGGTCGGCATCGAGACGATGGCGAACGTCGAGGGATACGGCGTCCCCACGCAGACGTGGTCCAACGAGCTGCAGCTGCGCGACGGCGGCCCGTTCGACCCCGACGCCGTGCGCCAGGACGAGAACCGCCTGCGGATCCTGCTCGCCAACCAGGGGTTCCCGCGCGCCATCGTCGCCTCCGCGGTCACCCAGGACGGCGACGATCCCTACACCCGTAACGTCTCCTACTCGGTCTTTCCCGGGCCGCGGGTGAGGGTCGGCCAGCTGCTGATCGCCGGCAACAGCAGCGTCCGCGACGAGGTCATCCGCCGCGAGCTGTCGCTGGTACCCGGCTCGCCGCTCACCCAGGAGGACATCATCCGCAGCCAGAGCCGCCTCTATTCGCTGGGCCTCTTCTCCCGCGTCGAGATCGACACTGCCAGGCCGGACACGATCGAGACCGACCCGACGGTCGTGGTGCGGGTCGAAGAGGGCTCGACGCGGCGGCTGTCGTGGGGCTTCGGCTACTCGACTGAAGAGCAGGTCCGCGGCCTGGTGGTGGTCGGCCAGGACAACCTCTGGGGCATGAACCACCAGGCGACCGCCAGCCTCAGGGCTTCGTTCCTCGAGCAGCGGCTGCGCTTCATCTATACGGAGCCCTATCTGTTGGGCCGCCGCCTGGAGGGCTCGGGGGTCGGCTACTTCGAGAGCATCGACGAAGAGGGCTTCAAGGTGGAGCGGCTCGGCGCCTCCTTCCAGGTCGTCAAGCGGCACTCGGAACGGCTCACCAGCATCGGCCGCTACTCGTTCCGCGACCAGCAGACCTTCGACGTCCAGATCGATCCGGACCTCCTGGAGCCCGAGGATCGCGATGCGGTGATCGGCAGCGTCATCTACTCGTTGCTCGCCGATACCCGGCCTTTCCCCATCGACCCGGGCGAGGGCTCCTACAACACCCTCGATACCGAGCTGGCGGCCGAGGCTCTCGGCAGCCAGGCGGGATTCTTCAAGATCTTCGGGCGCTCCTACTGGTACTGGCGCGCGCCCGGCAACGGGGTGCTCGCCGCCGCCGTGCGGATCGGCGTGGCGGTGCCCTACGGCGACTCGCTGGTGCCCCTGCCGGAGCGCTTCTTCGCCGGCGGCTCGACGACGCTGCGCGCCTTCGGGCGCAACCAGGCCGGCCCGGCCGACGTAGGGGGCAACTTCCTCGGCGGCAACGTGCTGCTGATCGGCAACCTCGAGTAC
This sequence comes from Acidobacteriota bacterium, assembly GCA_036398215.1. Lineage (GTDB taxonomy): Bacteria > Acidobacteriota > UBA890 > UBA890 > UBA890 > DASWHK01. Next base: position 11,241 of record DASWHK010000023.1, read on the forward strand.
CGTTTCCCGATCCGCGGAGACCTGGGCGGCGTGGTCTTCGCCGACATCGGCAACGTGTTCGCCGACGTCGACTCGGTCTCCTGGGACGCGGTCCGCGAGATCGCCGGCGTCGGCGTGCGCTACTCGACGCCGATCGGCCCCCTGCGCCTCGACTGGGGCCATCTGCTCGACCGGCGCACCGGCGAGGGCGGCTCGACCCTCCACTTCGCGATCGGGCAGGCGTTCTGATGGATCGACGCCGTCTTGCGACTCCGCCTCATCCGGTAACCATCGGGCGTTCCCATCGTGTCCTCGAGAACGCGGTGACCCGATCCACGAGCAGCGCCAACAGCACGGCGGGCGCCGCGGATTTGCACCACGCCTCTCGAGCCGCCGCCCTTCTTCTGCTTTGCACGAGCCTCGCGGCCCTCTGCGCCGGTTGCGCCAGCACGCCCGCGCTCCCGGCCGACCGGCCGGCGACGCCGCCACGGCCCACCCAGGGCGTGGTCGTCGAGCGGATCGTCGCCATCGTCGACCGCGAGGTGATCACCCTCGGCCAGCTCGAGCGCGCCGTGGCGCTGGCGCAGGGAAACGGCGGCGACAACGGCGCCGCTCTGTGCGGCCGTGCCCCGTCGCCGGCGGCCGCCAGCCTCGAACAGCGGATCCTCGATTGCATGATCGACAGCCTGCTGATGTTCCAGCACGTCCGCCGCTTCCCCCAGTTCGGCGTCATCCAGGAGCAGATCGACGAGGCCTTCGCGGCGCTGGTCGCCGGCTACGAGTCGCGCGAGGCCTTCGAGGAGGACCTCGAGCGCCAGGGGCTGACCGCCGCCGAGGTGCGCTACGATCTGGAGCGCGAGGCCCTGGTGAGCAACTACATCGACACCCGCTACCGGAGCATCGTCGACATCCGCGACAGCGAGCTGCGCCGCTACTACGACGAGGTGTTCGTCCCCGAGATGCAGCGCCAGGGCCAACCGATACCGTCGTTCGAGGCCGTCGCCCCGAGGATCCGGCCGATCCTGAGCGAGGCGGAGGTCAACCGTCGCGTCGAGGCGTGGGTCGCCGACCTGCGCCGCCGCGCCGACATCGTCGTCTATCTCTGGTAACCGACGGACCCAGCGATGCCCAAGCACAGCGATCCCCCTAAGCCCACCAAGGCCGAGATCGCGGCCCGCGACCAGGCGCTGGCGCACGCCGGCGGGCCGGCGCCGCCGGCGCCGGCCGCTGGCTTCGAATCGAACGCGGGCGATCGACCACCAGACGCCGGCTTCGCCGCGATCGTCGGCCAGCAGCAGGCGATCGCCGCGCTGCGCCGCGCCCTCGCGCGCAACCGGCTGCCGCACGCCATCCTCTTTCACGGCCCCATCGGCGTCGGCAAGGCGACCACCGCCGGCATCCTCGCCCAGGCGCTCAACTGCGCCGAGCGTGGCTTCGCCGACGCCTGCGGTGTCTGCGCTTCCTGCCGCAAGGTGGCCCGCGGTCTGCACCCCGACGTTCTCTGGGTGGCGCCGCAGCGCGGCAGCATCCGGCTGGGGCAAGTATCGCCTCGCAGGTCCGAGGCATCCGACGCCGAGCCGGCCAACGAGCCGATCGTCAGCTGGGTCGGCTACCGTCCCTACGAGGGGCGACGCCGGGTGGTGGTGATCGACGATGCCCACACGATGAACGCTTCGGCCCAGAACGCGCTGCTCAAGACCCTCGAGGAACCGCCGCCCTCGTCGATGCTGGTGCTGGTGACCCCGGCCCCCGGCAGCCTGCTGCCAACCATCCGCTCGCGTTGCCAGCCGTTGCGCTTCCAGCCGTTGCCGCCGGCGCTGCTGCGGCAGCACCTCGAAGAGGTCGGCGGCCTTCCTGGCGAGGAAGCCCGGCTGCGCGCCGCGCTGGCGGCGGGCAGCCTCGGCCGCGCCATCGACCTGGACCTCGACGACCACGGTGAGCGCCGCGACGTCGCGCAAGCCGCGGTCGAGGACGCCCGTGACGGCGGCGCCGCGCTGCTGGCCACCGCCGAGACGCTGCTCGCCGCCGGCGCTGGCGAGCGCAAGATCGACCAGGCGGCCTCGGCGATCGCTGCGGTCCGGGACGTGCTGCGCGACCTGCTGGTGCTGGCCGCGGCCGACGACGAGGCGCTGGTCGCCAACCTCGACCGCGCCGCCGAGTGGCGCGACTGGGCCGCCAAGATCGAGCCCGACGCCCTGATCGCGGCCCTCGATGCGGTCCAGGACGCCGGCGAGCGGCTGCGCTCGCTGCCGCCACCGAACGCCCGTCTGACGGTGGAGGAGGCGCTGATCGGCGTCGGCGCCGCCCTGCGCGGCGGCCGCAGGTGAGCGCCCCGCGGATCGCGATCAGCATGGGCGATCCGGCCGGGATCGGCCCCGAGGTCACCCTGCGCGCCTGCGCCGCCCTTGACGTGACCGCCCAGATCGTGATCGTGGGCGACGCCGACCATCTCGAAGGTCTGGGGCGCGATCTCGGCCTGGACGCCGGCTTCGCTGTCCGCGCCGCTGTCCACGTCTGCGCCAAGGTCGCGACCGGCCTGACGCCCGGCAAGCCGCGCCCCACCGACGCCCGCGTCGCCCTCGACTGCATCGTCGCCGGCGCCGACATGGCGGCGTCCGGCGAGGCCGCCGCCCTGGTCACCGCGCCGGTGAGCAAGGCGGGGATCGCGGCGATCGAGCCGGGCTTCCGCGGCCACACCGAGTTTCTCGCCGCCCGCGCCGGCGTCCGCGACCCGCTGATGGTCTTCGCCGGCATCCAGCCGGCGGTGGCGCTGCTGACGACCCACTTGCCGCTCGCCACCGCGCTGGCGATGGTCCGGCGCCCGGCGATCATCGCCGCCCTCGATCGCCTGCACCACGGCTGGCAGCGCTGGTTCGGCGCCCCTCCCCGCATCGGCGTCGCCGGCCTCAACCCCCACGCCGGCGAGCGCGGCCTGCTCGGCTGCGAGGAGGAGACCGAGATCCTGCCGGCGATCGCCGCCGCCCGC
>DASWHK010000024.1:0-6946 GCA_036398215.1 Acidobacteriota bacterium
CGATGAACGCATTCGAAGGCCTCGTGCAGGACATCCGCTTCGGGCTGCGCACGCTGCGCGGCAACCCCGGGTTCACGGTGCTGGCGATCGTCACGCTGGCGCTCGGCATTGGCGCCAACACGGCGATCTTCAGCGTCATCAACGGGGTGCTGCTGCGGCCACTGCCGTATCGCGATCCGGACCAGCTCGTGCTCCTGCAGCAGCGGGCGCCGGGCGCCGGCTTCGACGCGCTGCCGTTCTCGATCAAGGAGGTCGTCGACTACCGCGACGAGCTGCAGACGTTCGAGAGCGTCGTCGAGTACCACTCGATGTCGTTCACGCTGCTGAGCCACGGCGAGCCCGACCGCGTGCTGACCGGCGTCGTCTCCCACGACTTTTTCGAGATGCTGGGTGTCCCGCCGCTCCACGGTCGCTCCTTCACGGCGGAGGACGAGGTCCTCGACGCCGACGCCGTACTGATGCTCAGCCACGAGTACTGGCAGCAGCGGTTCGGCGGCGACCCGGGCATCGTCGGCGAGGTGTTCGAGATGAACGACCGGCCGCACACGGTCGTCGGCGTGCTGCCGCCGTTCCCGCAGTACCCGCGTGACAACGACGTCTACATGCCGACGGTGGCCTGCCCATTCCGCGCCGACGGCGAGCGCGTCATGCACGAGAACCGCAGCGCCTTTCGCGCTCTCAGCGCCTTCGGCAGGCTGGCCCCGGACGCGTCGCTCGACCGCGCCACCGCCGACGTCGCCACCGTCGCCGCCCGCTTCCAGAGCTCGTACCCGGAGACCTACGACGAGGGGTCGGGCTTCGCGGCGCAGCCGGTGGCCCTGTTCGAGGAGCTCACCGCCGGCGCCCGGCCGATGCTGCTGGTGCTGCTCGGCACCTCCGGCCTGGTGCTGCTGATCGCCTGCGCCAACGTCGCCAACCTGACGCTGTCGCGGATGATGCGCCGCGAGCGCGAGCTCGCCGTGCGCACGGCGATGGGGGCGGGCCGCGGGCGGCTGCTGGCCCAACTGGTCACCGAGAGCACGCTGCTGGCGCTGGCCGGCGGCGTCCTCGGCCTGCTGCTGGCGGGGCAGGGGATCGAGGTGCTCACCCGCTTCGTCGCCAGCTTCACGCCCCGCGTCCAGCAGATCGCGGTCGACGGCTGGGTGCTGGCGTTCACGCTCGGCGTCTCGGTGCTGACCGGCATCTTCTTCGGCTCGGTGCCGGCGCTGTCGTCGCGCACCGATCTGGTGACCTCGCTGAAGGACGGCGGCAATCAGAGCACCAGCAGCGGCTACCGGCAGCGGCTGCGCGGCGCGCTGATCGTCGGGCAGGTGGCGGTGTCGTTCACGCTGCTGATCGGCGCCGGGCTGATGCTGTCGAGCTTCTACAAGCTGAGCCGCGTCGACGTCGGCTTCGACGCCGAGAGCGTGGTCACCGCCGAGATGTTCCCGAACTGGTCGAAGTACACCGACGACGTGAGCCGCCGGAGACTGTTCACCGGCGTCCTCGAGCGATTGGAGTCCGGCCCCGGGGTCAGCGCGGCGGCGATTGCCACGGGCCTGCCGCTGGTCGCCGACTTCGGCCGCCCGCAGCCGTTCGAGATCGAGGGCGCCACCTACGAGTCGCCGGCGCTGCGCCCGCAGGTGCGGGTCCGCAACGTCACGCCGGGATACTTCCGCGCCATCGGCGTGCCGCTGCTTGCCGGCCGCGAGCTGGCCGCCACCGACGACGAGGACGGGCTGCCGGTGGCGGTGATCAACCGGACGCTGGCGGAGGCCAACTGGCGAGAGGACAACCCGGTCGGCAAGCGCCTCAGCTTCGACGGCGGGCAGAGCTGGGTAGAGGTCGTCGGCGTCATCGGCGACGTCCGCCAACAGGCCATCGATCGGGACCCCGAGGGGGAGATCTACTTCCCGGCGCTGCAAAGCGGCAACTTCGGCGGCTACGTGGTGGTGCGCGGCAACGCCGCGCCGGCGGCGGTGGCGGCGGCCGTTCGCGACGCCGTCCACGGCGTCGACCCCGAGCAACCGGTCGAGAACTTCCGCACCCTCGGCGAGATCCGCAGCGGGGCGCTGGCGACGCCCAGGCTGACGGCGATCCTCCTCGGCCTCTTCGGCGGCATCGCCCTGGCGATCACGCTGGTGGGGATCACCGGCGTCATCGCGACGTCGGTCAGCCAGCGACTGCCGGAATTCGGCATCCGGATGGCGATCGGCGCCCGGGCGTCGGAGGTCATGGCGATGGTGCTGCGGCAGGGCCTGATGCTGGTGGCCGCCGGGCTGGCGATCGGCGTCGCCGGCGCCCTCCTGCTCGGCCGGGCGCTGTCGGGGATGCTCTACGAGACGGCGCCCGCCGATCCCGTGACGTTCGTGGTCGTCGGGCTGCTGTTCGCTATCGCCGGCGTTCTCGCCTGCCTGACGCCGGCGCGCCGGGCCACGGCGGTCGACCCGATCGTTGCCTTGCGCAACGAGTGATGGGCCCCATGCGCTGGCGCGAGCAGCTCCGCTTCCGCTTCCGCTTCCGGCTCCGGGGGCGGTTCCCCCGCGAGCAGTTTCGCTTCCTGCTCCGGGGGTTGTTCGCCCGCGAGAAGCTCCGCTTCTGGCTCCGGGGGCTGTTCGCCCGCGAGCAGCTCGAGGCCGATCTCGACGAGGAGCTGCGCTTCCATCTCGACCAGCAGATCGCCGAGTACGTGCGGAGGGGCATGGAGCCGGCCGCGGCGCGGCGCGAGGCGCGACGCCTGTTCGGCGGCGTCGAGAGGGTGAAGGAGGAATGCCGCGACCAGCGCCGGGGCGGCTTCCTCGAAGACCTCGTCCAGGACGTCGGCTACGCCGTCCGCGCGCTCGCCAAGACCCGCGGCTTCGCCGCCGTCGCGGTGCTGACCCTGGCGCTCGGCATCGGCGCCAACACGGCGATCTTCAGCGTCATCTACGGCGTCCTGCTGGCGCCGCTGCCCTATCCGGACAGCGAGCGGCTGCTGCTGGTGCAGGCACGCCCGTTCGAGCGCACCTACGGCGGCCAGCTCTCCATCCTCGAGTTCGCCACGTTGCGCGAGGAGATCGACGCGCTCGACCTGGTCGAGCACCACGGCATGAGCTTCACCCTGTTCGGCCATGGCTACCCGAAGACCGTGGAGGCCGGCGTCGTCTCGGCGAGCTTCTTCGACGTCCTCGGCGTCACCGCCGCCCTCGGCCGGACCTTCGTCGACGCCGACGAGCGCCCCGACGCCGAGGCGGTCCTGGTGATCAGCCACGAGTTTTGGCGCGACGAGCTGGACGCCGACCGCCATGTCGTCGGCGAGCTGTTCGAGATGAACGACCGGCCGCACCGGATCATCGGGGTCTTGCCGCCGATACCCCACTACCCGGCGACCCGCGACGTCTACATGCCGACGACCGCCTGCCCCTTCCGCGCCGCGGCGATGGCCAGGCTGGAGGCGGGCGACTACGAGCATCCCTACGACGCCTTCCGCAACCTGCACGTGTTCGGCCGCCTGCGTGCCGGGGGGAACGCGGCGCAAGCCCGCGAGCAGATCGCCGCGTTGCCGGACCTGCTGCGCGACCGCGACCCCGGCCTCTATCGAGGCTTCGGGCTGATTCTCAAGGCGCCGTTGCTGCACGACGCCCTCACCGCGCGGGCGCGGCCGATGGTCTGGACGCTGGCCGCCACCGTGGCGCTCGTCCTGCTGGTGGCCTGTGCCAACGTCGCCAACCTCATGCTGTCGCGGGTCTTGCGGCGCCGCAACGAGCTGGCGCTGCGCGCCGCGATGGGCGCCGGCAGGGGGCGGCTGTTGCGCCAGCTGCTCGCCGAGAGCACCGTGCTGTCGCTGCTCGGCGGCGGCCTCGGCCTGCTGCTCGCCGCCGCCGGACTCGACCTGCTGGTGGCCTTCATCGGCCGCTACACGACGCGCACCGCCGACATCCAGATCGATCTCCCGGTCCTCGCCTTCACCTTCGTCGTCTCGGTGGCGACCGGCGTCGGCTTCGGGATCCTCCCCGGCTTGTCGTCGTGGCTCGGCATTTCCTCCGCGCTCCACGAGGGCGCCGGCGATACGGCGACGCCGGGGCGCGCCGCCCGGCGCTTGCGGGGCGTGCTGATCGCCGGGCAGGTGGCGTTGAGCTTCATGCTGCTGATCGGCGCCGGCTTGCTGGTCAACAGCCTCTACAAGCTGACCCGCGTCGACGCCGGCTTCGCCAACGAGAACCTCCTGACGGCGCGGGTCGCCACCAACTGGACGAGATACAGCGGCGCCGAGGTCAACGTGCTGTTCGCCGACCTGCTGGCGGCGATCGAGGACGGGCACGGAGTCATCAGCGCCGCGGTCTCCAACGCCATCCCGTTCGGCGGCGGTGCCGGGATCCCCAGCGAGTTCCTTGTCAGCGGGGCCGCCGTCGGAGCCGCGAAGATCGACGCAACCGGCCCCGCGGCGGGCATCGAACCCGCCGGCGCCTCGAGGGTTCCGCACCCGCAGGCGAGCGCTTCCGCGGGCGACCGCGAGGGGCGGGTCGCCGAGGGTTGGCCAATCCGGCTGTGGCCGATCGGCATCAGCAGCGCCTACTTCGAGACCCTGGGCGTCAGCTTGCGCGAGGGAAGGATGATTCGCGAGGACGAGTTCGCGACCCGGGCACCGGTGGCGATGCTCAGCCTTTCGGCGCGCCGCCGCTACTGGCCGGAGGGAAGCCCGCTCGGTACCAGGATCGCCATCAGCGATCGCGAGGGGGCGCCCGTCTGGCACACCATCGTCGGCGTTGTCGCCGACGCCCGTTACCAGGGTCTCGCCAGCGCCGCTCCCGACGTCCTCTATGCGCCCTACACCTCGTTCGGCGGCGCCGGACAGGTCCTGGTGCGGACCTCGGCCGAGGCGGCCGTCATGACCGCATTCATTCGCGAGGCGGTGGCCCGCGTGGCGCCCCAGCAGGCGGTCGAAGACTTCCGGACGTTTGCCGCGCTGCGCTCCGGATACCTGGCGCTGCCGCGCCAGATCACCGCTCTCATCGGCATGTTCGCGGGCCTGGCCTTGCTGATCACCGTCGCCGGCATCGGCGGCATCGTGGCGTTCTCGGTCAGTCAGCGGTCGCACGAGATCGGCATCCGCATGGCGTTGGGGGCGCGACGCGACGCCGTGGTGGGAATGGTGCTGCGCCAGGGGCTTTCGATGGCGCTGGCCGGACTGACCATCGGCGCTGCCGGCGCCTGGTGGTCGGCGCCGTTGCTGTCGGCGTTGCTGTTCGAGACCGAGCCCACCGATCCCCTGACGTTTCTCGCGGCGGCCGCGGTCCTGATCGCCGCCACCGTCGTCGCCTGTCTGCTGCCGGCGCGGCGAGCCACGGCCATCGACCCGGTGGTCGCCCTGCGGGTCGAATGAGGACACAAGAGGTGCCTTCAGCTCCCCAAAAACTGGAGGAAACCATGCGAAAAACCGTCATCACGAAAGCGATGGCCGCCGTTGTCATCACGATGGTCGGCGTTATGTTCAGCGCTGTCCCGCGGCTTCCCGCGCAGCAGATCAAGGAGGCCGAGGCGTTGCTCGGCTTCGATCCCATCGAGCTGATCGGCAGCCAGGAGAAGCTCGGTCGCTCCGATCTGACCGCGCAGCACGAAGGCCTGACTTATCTGTTCGTCAGCGAGGAGAATCGCCGGCTGTTCCTCGGCGACCCGCAGCGTTACGGCGTCCAGATGGGCGGCCTCTGCGCCCGGCTCGGCCGCACGACCGGCGGTGACCAGGATCTCTACATGGTCCACGAGGGGCGAATCTACATCTTCGCGTCGAGCACCTGTGTGGACTTCTTCGAGGCGGCCCCCGAGAAGTACCTCGAGCCCGACCCGCCCGCGTCCCTTCGCGAGACGGCGAGCCCGGGCGAGCTGCGCCGCGGCCGCGAGCTGATCGCGCGGGCGGTCGATGGGCTCGGCGGGGCCGCGGCGGTCGATGGGCTCGCGACCCTGGTGGAGCGGGTCACGGTCATGCGCCCGACGGCCCAGGGGGAGGTCGCCGCCGGCCAAGCGGCGATCCTCGACTTCGCCGGCGAGCGTTTCCGCCGCGAGCGGCAGATTCCCTCCGGGACCTTGGCCGATGTCTCGGTCGACGGCCAGGGCTGGTGGCGGTCACCGGGAGGCGCCGAGGTCTTCAGCCCCGCCCAGGCCGCCAACCTCGCCCGCGAGATGGTGATCGCCAATCCCGCCTACATCCTGCGCATGCGTGACCGCGACGCGTTCATCGCCGCGGCCGCCGGCGACCCGGCTGCCGCGGGGGCGGCGGAGGCGCGGGTCGAGGTCGAGCTGGACGGGGACTACCGCTGGACCCTGACGATCGACTCCGCCAGTGGAACGATCTCGCGCATCGCCTTCGTCGACCGCGGTCCCGAGGGCGACTGGGGGACGGTCGAGCACATCCTGTCCGACTACCGGCGCGCCGGCGGCCTCGACTGGCCGCATCGGCGCGTGGTGACCTTCAACGGCGAGGGCGTCCCCTACTGGGGCACGCGGACCGCCTCGCTGGAGACCAACGTCGAGTTGGACGCCGTCCTCTTCGAGCGCCCGGCCGAGCTGCGCTGACGGCCGTGCGCGAACTGTCCGCCGCCCCGGCGGCCCTGGTGGCCGCGGCGGCCCTCGTCGCCGTGGCGCCACAGACGACACCGGGCTGGCCCTCGTTTCGCGGTCCCGGGGCGTCGGGAATTGCCGACGGCGCCGATCTGCCGCTCGACTGGAACGTCGAGGAGGCGACCAACGTGCTGTGGAAGACGCCGATCGCCGGCGTCGGCCACTCGAGCCCGGTGATCTGGGGGGATCGGGTGTTCATCACCACCGCGGTCTCCAGCGCGGCGGAGCCGCTGTTCGTCCACGGACAAACCGACACCTCGGCCTCGGCAAACGACGGCTCGGTGCACTCCTGGCGCGTCGTCTGCCTGGATCTCGCCACCGGCGCGGTACGCTGGGAGCGGACGCTCGCCGAGCGGCCGCCGCGCGCCGACCG
>DASWHK010000025.1:0-12569 GCA_036398215.1 Acidobacteriota bacterium
GTGCGTCGTCGAGGAGCCGCTCGACGTCCTGGCGATCGAGCGCACGAGCGAGTTCCGCGGCGCCTACCACGTCCTCCACGGCGCGATCTCGCCGATCGACGGCGTCGGGCCCGATCGGCTGCGGATCCGCGAGCTGTTCGAGCGCGTCGACGCCGCCGCCGCCGCCGGCAGCCCGCTCGTGGAGGTCATCCTGGCCACGAACCCGACACTGGAGGGCGAGGCAACCGCGATGTATCTCGACGAGCGGCTGGGCGACCGTGTCGGGAGCGTGACCCGGATCGCGCGCGGCATCCCGGTCGGCGGCGACCTGGAGTACGCCGACGAGGTCACGATGGCCCGAGCTTTGGAAGGGCGGCGCGCCATGTAGCCAGGGGGCGCGGAGGACGGCGTCTACAGCGTTGCGCTTGTTCCGCCTCCTCCGCCGTACGCGTGGTACGACTCCGTCGGCCTCGCGGCGCGCGCCTTGTAGACGCCGCCCTCCACGCCCCCGAAGCTTGCGGCGGAGTCGCCGTTCGGTTCCAGGAGCTGTGGGCAAGGGAAGTCGCGCCCGTGCGCCCCGTGGCGCAGGAAGGTCGCTCGGCGGCCGGGCGCCTCGGGCAGTCCCGTTTCTTGCCCGCCCGGTCGGCCGGGTTGTTCGGCCTGGGAGGACTTGCTACCGTCAGCATGGCGGGACGCGGTTGCGGCCCGCCGCGATTTTTTGGTTCCTGAGTAGCTCAATTGGCAGAGCATCCGGCTGTTAACCGGAGGGTTGCTGGTTCGAGTCCAGCCTCAGGAGCCATTTTTTTGCGCTACCTCGGCAACCCGGGCCCAGCGCGGGTCGCCGAGCTTTTCCCCCTGTCGGATCTTTTCCTACCGTTTTTTCGGTGGTGCTCCGATTCAAATCCGCCTCGATCCGGCCCATTCTTTCGTCGTTATCGTCGATCTACTTGCTGAATCAGAAGACCGCGTAGGAGTGGACCACGGGGTCGACCTGGTCGTAGTAGTCTGCGCTCAGTCCGCATCTCGCGTCACCGTTGATCGCAGCAGAAGGACGATGTGGCATGTGGGCTGGCGTCGGTGGAGAGCGACGCGCCGCCGACGCGAGCTGCTCTACGATCGTTGCGGCGGCGCCGTGTGCCGCGCCGGCCGGTGCAGCGATCCCGACCCGGGAGGGTGTCGTGATCAACAGGATCCTGTGCCCGGTGGATTTCTCCGAGGCGACGAGCTTCGCGTTGATGCCGGCGATCTCGCTGGCGACCGAGCTCGACGCCGAGCTCCTTCTTCTCCACGTCCTCGATTACCCGTATCCGCACGTCGGCCCGGTGGTGCAGGGTTTCGACATCGAGAACTACTACGGAGTCATGCAGGAAAAGGCCCTGGCGCAGCTCGACGGCCTGGTCGACGACGACACCCGCGAGTACGCCGAGGTCCGCTCGCTGGTACGGCGGGGGAGCGCCTACTCCGAGATCGTGCGGCTCGCCGAGGAGGAGGGGGTCGACCTGATCGTCATCCCGACGCACGCGCGGACCGGGCTCGACCACGTGCTCTGGGGCTCGGTCGCCGAGAAGGTGGTGCGCCTAGCCCCGTGCCCGGTGATGACGGTATCGCCGCGGCAGGGAACGCCGCGGCCGTTCGGCGGTGAGCGCATCCTGTTCGCCACCGATTTTTCGAAGAGCGCCGAGCACGCCCTACCGACCGCGCTCTCGATCGCCAGGCACTATGGCGCCGAGCTGCTGATGGTCCATGTGGTGACGATCTGGGACTACGACCCGGCCAACCCCGAGTGGCGCTTCCCGCCGATCTCCCCCGAGCACCGCGAGGCCATCGAGGAGGCCGGCCGCGAGCGCCTCGAAGAGGCCGGCAACGCCATCGACGAGGAAGAGGTCGGCGTGCGCACGCTGCTGGTCCGCGGCTTCGACCCCGGCCTCGAGCTGGTCGAGACCGCCGAGCGGGAGAAGGCCGACCTGATCGTGATGGCCACCCACGGCCGCACCGGGTTCAGCCACCTGGTGGTCGGTAGCACCGCCGAGAAGGTCGTCCGCTACGCGCGCTGCCCGGTGCTGACCGTCCGCAGCGAGGCGGAGCCCAGCGAGCTCGACGAGTAGGCGAGCTCGCGGCGGCATGGACGCCGGGGCGGCACGGGTGTGCGCCGATCCCCGGGGGAATCCGCCGAGCGCCGCTCGGGCAGCGGCGGGTAGCTTCACCCCTTCCGTGGGGTCGAAGCGTTTTCCATGGCAAGATTGCGGCGCCGATGCCCTGACCCTGCCCTGGAGGTGACCGTGACCCACCCGCCCGCTGCCCGACCCCTCCCTCGTTTCCGCCCGGCGCTGGCCGCCGTGATCCCCCTGGCGCTCGTCGCCGCGCTGGCGATCCAGCCGGCGATCGGCGGCCAGTCGGCGCCCGTCGCCCCGTCGCTCGCCGCCGCGATCGAACAGGCGCGGGCGCTGGTCGAGGCAGACCTCGCCGAGTCCGGCACGCCCGGCATCTCGGCGGCGGTCGCCGTCGACGGCCGGATCGTCTGGTCGGAGGGCTTCGGCTTCGCCGACCTCGAAAGCCAGGCGCCGGCCCGGGCGAGCACTTTGTACCGGATCGGCAGCGTCTCGAAGCCGGTCACCGCCGCCGCCGTCGGCCAGCTCGCCGTCGCCGGCAAGCTCGACCTCGACGCGCCGGTGCAGCGCTATGTGCCCTCGTTCCCACAGAAGGAGCGCCCGATCACCACCCGCCAGGTCGCCGGCCACATCGCCGGCATCCGCCACTACGACGGCGGCGAGTCGATCGGCGAGGGCCAGCGTCACTACGATGATGTCGTCGACGCGCTGGCGATCTTCCAGGACGACCCGCTGCTGTTCGCCCCCGGCGAGCGCTACTCGTACTCCAGCTACGGCTGGAACCTGATCAGCGCCGTCGTGCAGGCCGCCGCCGGCGAGGACTTCCTCGAATACATGCAGGCGAACGTCTTCGACCCGCTGGCGCTCACCCACACCCACGCCGACGATCCCCGCTGGATCATCCGCGAGCGCGCCGGCTTCTACTCCTTCCGGAGCGGCCGGATCATCAACGCGCCGTTCGTCGACAACAGCTACAAGTGGGCCGGCGGCGGCTTCATCTCCAGCGTCGAGGACCTGGTGCGCTTCGGCTCGGCCCACCTGGAGGCCGGTTTCCTGCCCCAGGAAGCGCTCGATCTGCTGTTCACCTCGCAGCGCACCGTCGACGGCGAGGAGACCGGCTACGGCATCGGCTGGCGGGTCGGCGGCTTCGGCGAGCTGTTCGCGGCGGACGATCCGCGGCGCGACGACGACCTGGCGCGGCTCCGCGTCCGTCACCACGGCGGCTCGTCGGTGGGCGGTCGAGCGTTCCTGCTGCTGATACCCGAGGCCCGCATGGTGGTGGCCCTGCTGATCAACTCCGACCGCTCGTTCGGGGGCGGCCGACTGGCGGGATCGGTCGCCGCGGCGTTCCTCGAGGAACGCTAGCGTCCTGAGTCAGAGGTCCGCGGCATTTTAAGGGCGCCACAACGGGCGAGGTCAAGGGGCGCGGAGGAAGGCGATGCCGTTGCTGGCGGGCCAAATCCTCCACCGTTCCTCGATTCGGTGTGGCCTGCCGACGCTGCGGCAGCAGCTTCCGCCGGCACCGTCCTGGAAGACGGTAACAAGCTCTCGCTCGGCGCTCGCGGCGAAGAAGCCTGCCACGAAAGACAGCTTGCCCACGTGCTATTACTCTGATATCATTCTGTTATCACATCGCGCGGTCCCGCCGGCCGCCACCGAGCGATCGGCCGAACTTCTCGAGAGGTCGTGAAGGGTTCGTCAGCCGGGCGCCGGCGGCCGCGGGAGAAGGAGGCCCAGTCGGGCCCGGAAGGATGGTCTCACCATGATCCGCGAGATCGAAACCAAGGCGGCGTCGGGCCTCCCGGTGCTGCTGATTTTCCTGGTCGTGTCAGCCCTGTTGATCTACGGCCTGATCACCAGCATCGTGGCCGAAAACGCCGTGCAGATCGTCGGTTACATCGTCGGGATCGCGGTGATCACGATCCTGTACTTCGGCTTCTTCGTCGTCAACCCGAACGAGGGCAAGGTGCTGCAGCTCTTCGGGAAATACGTCGGCACCGTCCGCGATCCCGGCCTGCGCTGGGCGAACCCCTTCTACACCAAGCAGCGGGTCTCGCTGCGGGTCCGCAACTTCGAGACCAGCAAGATGAAGGTCAACGACAACCGCGGCAACCCGGTCGAGATCGCCGCCGTGGTGGTCTGGAAGGTCGTCGATACGGCCGAGGCCATCTTCGAGGTCGACGACTACGTCAACTACGTGCACGTGCAGAGCGAGGCCGCCACCCGCAACCTGGCGACCCAGTACCCCTACGACGCCTTCGATGAGGACGAGCGGTCGCTGGTGGGTGACATCTCGGAGATCTCCGAGAAGCTCAAGCACGAGAACCAGGACCGCCTCGAGAAGGCGGGGATCAAGATCATCGAGACCCGCATCTCGCACCTGGCGTACTCCCCGGAGATCGCCCAGGCCATGCTGCGGCGCCAGCAGGCGCACGCCATCATCGCGGCGCGGCGGAAGATCGTCGAAGGCGCCGTCGGGATGGTCGAGCACGCCCTCGAGGAGCTGTCCCGCAAGGGCGTCCTCCACCTCGACGAGGAGCGCAAGGCATCGATGGTGTCGAACCTGCTCGTCGTTCTCTGCAGCGAGCACGAGACCCAGCCGGTGGTCAATACCGGCTCTCTCTACAGCTGAGGCCGGCGGCGGGACAGCCGGCCGCGGCATCCGTTCGACCGGTGCCGCAGCCGGCTTCCGGGAGCCCGCCGCTTCCGGCACAGGTAAGCGCGCGTGTCCGAGCGAAAGGCATTCCTGCTACGGCTGGACCCCAAGGTCCACGACGCCCTCAAGCGCTGGGCGGACGACGATCTGCGCAGCCTCAACGCCCACATCGAGTTCCTTCTCCGCAAGGCGCTCGCCGCCGCCGGCCGCCTGAAGAAGAAGGACGGCGAGGCTTAGCAGGCCCGCAGCAGAAGGGCGACGAAGGGGGGGCGGGCGGCGAACCTTTCCTGCTACTGTTGGGTCGCGGCGCTCGGCCTCCTGAGTACTACGTCCCATACGTACGACGTTGTTCGCAGGCCGTCTCGCGGGGAGATCAAGGCGCGAGGAGGAAGGCGATGATCGGCACAATCCTCGGCTCCTATCGCTTGCTCGCGCCTCTCGGCGCCGGCGCCACCTGGGAGGTCCATGCCGCCGAGGACACGCGCAGCGGGCGCCGCGTCGCGATCAAGCTGCTGCGCACGCGACCAGCGGCGGCTCCCCCACAGGGAGAAACTCGCGGGCCGACGGCGCAAGCCGTTGAAGGTATCGCCGAGGCGTGCGGGTCCGGGATGCCGCCGGGGTCTCGACCGCTCCCCGACGGCCCGGCGGAACAGGCGCTCCGCGCCGCCTCGTTGATCGACCATCCTAACATCTGCGCTCTGTACGACTTCGGCGATTTCGGCGGTCGGACGGGCGTGGTCGTCGAGGCGCTCGACGGCCAACCGCTGCCGGCGCTCCTCGCCGGCGGGGCGCTGGAGACCGGCCGGCTGCTGGACATCGGCATCCAGGTTGCCGATGCCCTGGGCGAGGCCCACGGCCGCGGCGTCGTCCACGGCGGGCTGACCGCCGACAAGGTCTTCGTCAACGGCGCCGGGCGCGCCAAGGTTCGCGACTTCGGCCTCGCCGGTCTGGGCACCGAGCGGTCCGGGAGCCCCGCCGGCATGAGCGCGGCCGGCGGTGGATCGAACGCCGCCTACACCGCCCCCGAGCGGTTGCGCGGCGAGGCTTTCGACGCCCGCGCCGACCTGTTCTCCTTCGGCGTCGTGCTCTACGAGATGGCCACCGGCCGGTTGCCGTTCAGCGGCGCGACCGAGGCGCAGGTGATCGACGCGGTCCTCTCGAACGAGCCCGCGTCCCCCAGCGCCTTGAACCCCCGGCTGCCCATCGGCCTCGTGCAACTGATCAACGAGGCGCTGCGCAAGGACCCGGCCGAGCGCCGCACCAGCGCCACCGGGATGCGCCACCGGCTCGCCGAGATCCGCCAGGCCCCGGGCGGCCTCGACGGCCTGCTGCCGGCACAGCACGTTTCCACCGGCGCCGCGGTGTACGGCACCCGCCCGGCGGCCAACCGCCCGCCGGCGAGCCTGCCGGCGTCACCCGGCCGCCGCCCAGGGGATGCTCCGGGCCCGCGATCCTGGCCGCCGCCGCGGCAGGAGTAAGCTCCATCGCCACCACCGCCATCTCTTCCGTGACCGCCGCAACCACCGCAACGCCGGCGTTTTGTGATTGCAAGCGCCGGCGGGCGCGACATACTTTGCCAGCCTGATGACTTTCCACGCGTCGATCGACCAGGCGGACCCCCGCCACGTCTGGTTCATGCGCGTCACGGTGCTGCTCGCCGTGGCGACGTTCGCCGTCTACGCGCTGCCGCTGTCGTCGACCAGCCTCCTGTACCTGAAGGAGGTCCTGCTCCTCGTCGCCTTCGCGCTGCCGCTCTGGCCCCTGTCCCGGGCCCGCCGGGTGAGCAGCGGCGGCGACCGCCTTTCGTGGCTCCTGCTGATGGCCGGTTGCGCCGCCGGCCTCGCCGGGCAGGTCATGTGGATCGTCTACCGGGCGTTCGTCGGCTCCACCGCGAGCTTCGCCCCCGCCGAGATCGGCTACGTCGCCTTCATGATCTTCACCACCATGGCGCTGGCGCTGGGCGTGTCGGCGAACGGCCGCCGCGGGCTGCGCGCCGAGCTGGTGATCGACCTGCTGCTGATCGGCACGATCGGGCTCCTCCTGGTCCGCGAGATCTTCTCGCTGCTGCCCGAGTCGCACACGGTCGACGCCTTCGAGCTGGCGATGGGAGGCGTCAACCTGATCGCGGCGCTGGCGCTCGGCGTGGCGGCCCTCGGCGCCCTGATCTCTCCGTCGGTCCTGGGCGGCGGCGTGCCGCGGCTGCTGATCGTGTTCAGCGGCTTCGTGGCAGCCGTGGCGCGGACGATCTTCGCCTACAACCACTTCTTCGGCCTCGACACCAACTGGCTGACCCCGGCCTGGATCTTCTCGCTGCTGATGATCGCGGCGGCGGCGACCGAGCGGGCGAGCAGCGGCGCCGAGGGACGCGAGGCGAAGCTGACCAGCTCCGGCAGCCCGCTGCGCACGCTGGTCGTGCCGATGATCGTCGCCTATGGCCTTTCACTGCTGATCCGCGAGATCCTCGGCGCCGGCTCGGGACCGGAGGCGGACGGTATGGGCTGGGCCTTCCTCGCCCTGCTGATCGTCGCCCGCGTCGCCACCGCGATCCTCAGCTCGGAGAGGCGCGCCGCGGAGCTCACCGCCTGGGAGCGGCGCTACGAGACCCTCGTCAACACGATGGGCTCGCTGGTGTACGAGTGGGACCCGAAGACCGACCAGATCCTGCGCAGCGGCGCCATCGAGCAGTTCTTCGGCGCCGGCGACGTCAGCGGCTCGGTCGGCTCCACGCTGCGGCTGATGCACGACGAGGATCGCGGCCGCGCCGAGGGTGAGTTCCGCGAGGCCGTCAAGCGCGGCGGCATGTTCGAGATCGAATACCGGCTGCGCGGTCCCGACGGCTCCTGGCGATTGATCCGCGACCGCGGCTTTTGCGAGCACGGCGACGGCGGCGAGCCCGTGCGGGCGCTGGGCATCATGTCCGACGTCACCGAGGAGCGCGAGGCCGAGCAGCGCCTGCGCCGCGCCGAGCGGCTCGCCTCGCTCGGCGGCCTGGCCGCCGGCGCCGCCCACGAGATCAACAACCCGCTGGCGGCGATCTCGCTGGCGGCCCAGATGTTGATGGAAGACGAGCGCCTCCCCGCGGACGTCCTCGACGACGTGCAGGTGATCGAGCGCCAGGCCAGCCGCGCCGGCGAGGTCACCGATCGCATGCTGGTCTTTGCGCGCCGCAAGGAAGGCGAGCGGGACGCCTACGACATCAACGACCTGGTACGCGAGGTCCTGCGCGGCAGGCGCTACGAGATCGAGACCCACGCGATCACCCTGCAGGAGAACCCGGGCGAGCACCTGCCGCACGTCTGGGTGGACCCGGTGCAGATCGAGCGCGTCCTCACCAACGTGGTCATCAACGCCGAGAAGGCGCTCGACGAGGTGGCCGAGGACGAGCGCTTGCTGATGGTCACCAGCCGCGCCACCGACGGCGGCGTCGCCGTCGACATCGCCGACACCGGCCCCGGCATTCCCGAGCACATCCTGCCGAACATCTTCGACCCCTTCTTTACCACCCGCGAGGTCGGCGAGGGCACCGGGCTCGGTCTGAGCATGAGCCACAGCATCGTGCAGGCGCACAGCGGCGAGCTGAAGGTGAAGACCCGGCCCGGCGAGGGCACGACGTTCACCCTCGAGCTGCCGCGCGCGGCCGCCGACATCGACCCGGCGGAAAAGACCCTCGGCGGGACCCGCAAGGCGCCGGACTTCGTTCTCCGGGCGGACAAGGCCTCCAGGCCGCTGCGGATCCTGGTGGTCGACGACGAGAAGGAGATCCGCGAGCTGGCGCACCGCTTTCTCAAGGGCAAGGGGCACGACGTCGACGAGGCCGCCACCGGGCGCGACGCCCTCAAGCTGGTGACCGCCAACGACTACGACGGCATCATCCTCGACCTGCGCATGCCCGACCTCTCGGGCGAGGGCTTCTTCGGCTGGCTGCGCAAGAACCGGCCGGCGATGGCGTCGAAGGTGACGGTCATCTCGGGTGACCTCGCCAACCCACAGACGGTCGAGATCCTCGAGCGTATCGGCCAGCCCTATCTGCTCAAGCCCTTCAAGACCGCCGAGCTGCTCAAGCACATCGAGGACCTGGCGTCGGCGTAGCCCGCCATCCCCTCCAACCTCTCGCCTCCGGCGCAGCGCGTCACGTCTGCGCTGCGCTGGGATGGGTCGGCTCCGTCACAAGATCTCCGATCGGCGGCGGCGACAAAGCGACGGTGGCGACGCCGGGACGATCAGTCTAGCCAACCGCGGGTCGAGGCCGTATCCTTGGGGGTGAGGTTGGCCGCTCGCGCCTCGACATCCGTTCACTCTCTCCCAGGAACCCCGCTTCTCCAAAAGGGGTCTCGGCCTCCCTCCCGGGGGCCGGGCAGCATCACTCAAGGCGGCGCCGCCGCTCGCTCGGTGGATCGGCGCTACGAGTCGCAAGGCGATACCGTGAACAAGAAACACGAGGAACTGGCATGGCGCGTCGGCGGGCCGCAGGGCAGCGGCGTCGACACCGCCGCCGGCATCTTCCAGCGTGCCTGTGCTCTCGGCGGCCTCAACGTCTACGGGCGGCGCGAGTATTACTCCAACATCATGGGGCGGCACAGCTACTTCGACGTCCGTGTCGCCCACCAGCCGGTCCACAGCCACGCCGATCGCATCGACCTGCTGACCACCTTCGAGGCCGAGTCGCTGGCCCGCCATGCGATCTCGGTCGTGGAGGGCGGGGCGCTGTTCTACGCCGCCGCCGACGCCGACGTGGAGATCGAGAAGATCACCTTCATGGACGGGCGCGCCAAGGTCGACCTGACGGCCTACCTCGAAGAGCGCGACCTGCCGGCTACCACCGCCGGCGTCCTCGAAGACGCCCGCCGGCGCGGCGTGCAGACATACGAGGCCGAGTTCAGCAAGATCGTCGAGCTGCTCGCCGAGCAGCTCGACGTCGCCCAGGCGCTCGCCTCGCGAACCATGAACACGCTGGCGGTGGCGATGTCGCTGGCGCTGGTCGAGTACAAGCGCAAGTACGTCTACGACGCCCTCGCCAAGACCTGGCCCGGCAAGCAGAAGATCATCGATTTGAACGTCGCCGCGGTCGACCTCGCCTACCACTTCGTCCGCGACACCTACGACACGTCGAAGTTCGACTTCCGCCTCGTGCCGACGGAGTCCAAGGAGCCGCGCATCCTGATCAACGGCAACCAGGCGGTGGCGATGGGCAAGATCGCCGCCGGCCTCACCTTCCAGAGCTACTATCCGATCAGCCCGGCCACCGACGAGAGCGTCTACCTGGAGGCCCACGAGACGTTTCCCCTCAAGGACGGCAGCGAGGGCAGCGTCGTGATCGTGCAGACCGAGGACGAGATCGCCGCGGTCACCATGGCGGCGGGCGCCGCGCTCACCGGGGCGCGGAGCGCCACCGCCACCTCGGGCCCCGGGTTCTCGCTGATGGCCGAGGGGCTCGGCTGGGCAGGCAACAACGAGGTCCCGCTGGTGATCACGCTGTACCAGCGCGGCGGCCCGTCGACGGGGCTGCCGACCCGCAGCGAGCAAGGCGACCTGTGGTTCGCCCTGAACGCCGGCCACAGCGAGTTCCCGCGCATCGTGCTGTCGTCGGGCGATCTCGACGAGGCCTTCTACGACGCCGCCGCCGCCTTCGAGTACGCCGAGCGTTACCAGACCGTCGTCATCCACATCCTCGACAAGTCGCTGTCGAGCAAGACCGGCACCGTGCCGCCCTTCGACCTCGATCGGATCACCATCACCCGCGGCGAGATCGCCCACCCCAACGGCGACGGCCACGGCACGTTCCCGCGCTTCCAGCCGACCGAGTCGGGCGTCTCGCCCCGGCCGCTGCTGGGGACGCCGGGCGGCATGCACTGGCTCACCGGCGGCGAGCACACCCGCTACGGCCGGGTGACCGAGGACCCCGTCGTGCGCGAAGAGCAGATGGAAAAGCGCATGCGCAAGCTCGAGCTGGCGGCCCGCGAGATCCCGCTCGAGGACAAGCTGCAGGTCTACGGCAACCGCGACGCGGCCTTCACGATGCTGAGCTGGGGCTCGAACAAGGGGGGCATCATCGAGGCCATCGAGCGGCTCGCCGCCGACGGCGTCGAGGCGCGGCTGATCCAGGTGCGCATCATGAGCCCCTTCCCCGGCCCGGAGCTCGACGAGCTGCTCGCCGGCGCCGACCCGCTGGTGGCGGTCGAGTGCAACTTCTCCGGCCAGCTCGCCCAGGTCCTCCGCCAGCACACCGGCCGCGCCTGCGACAAGCTGGTGGTCAAGTACAACGGCCGGCCGATGTCCGGCCGCGAGCTGCACGACGCCTTCCAGCAGATCGTCGCCGGCACCGACGAGACCAAGATCGTCCTCCGCAACCCCAACGAGTAGCCTCCGGGTCCCGCCTCGGGGCCGGGTCGCGCTAGAATGAAGCCATGACTACCGCCACGGAAGAACGCAAGCTCACCGCCAAAGACTTCCAGGTGCCGCACCCGAACGACTGGTGCCCGGGCTGCGGCGACTTCGGGATCCTCAGCTCCATGCAGCAGGCGCTGGCGAAGCTCGGCCTCGAGCCGCACAAGGTGGCGATGGTCGGCGGCATCGGCTGCTCCGGCAAGGCGCCCTACTACTTCCCCTCCTATGGCGTGCACACGCTGCACGGCCGCCTGCTGCCGTTCGCCCAGGGCATCAAGCTCGCCAACCCGGAGCTGACCGTGATCGGCGTCGGCGGCGACGGCGACGGCCTGGGCATCGGCGCCGGCCATTTCGTCCACGCCGGCCGCCGCAACCTCGACATGACCTACATCCTGTTCAACAACGAGGTCTACGGGCTGACCAAGGGGCAGGCGGCGCCGACGCTGGCGCTGGGCCTGCAGCCCAAGAGCCTGCCGGAGCCCAACATCCAGGGCCAGCTCAACTCCCTGATGATGGCGATGGCGGTGGGCTTCACCTGGATCGGGCGCGGCTACTCCTACAACGTCAAGAAGGTGGTCGACCTCATCGTCCAGGCGATCGAGCATCCGGGGCTGTCGTATCTCGACGTGCTGCAGCCCTGCCCGACCTACAACAACCTTCACACCAAGGACTGGTACGCCGGCAAGGACCTCAGCAGCGGCCAGCCGCGCATCTACTGGCTGGAGGACACCGACTACGACCCGGTGATCCCCGCGGACGCCGACGCCTTCACGCTCCAGTCGCACATGGCGGCCTTCATGGCCAAGGCCCACGAGTGGGGCGAGGAGATCCCCGCCGGCGTGTTTCTGGAGAACCGCTCGGTGAGCACCTTCAGCGAGCGCATCGAGGGCCGCATCGCGGGCTACCGCGACCAGCCGCCGGCACGCCGCCAGATCGCCGACGACGCCGGCAAGCCCACCGCCGACCTGACCAAGATCTTCGCCGAAGTCCGGATGACCTGAGCGCTGGCGCTTGGTTTTCGCAAGCTGGCGCCCGACATCGAGGTCAAGGTCGCGGATCGCTGGCGCTCGAGACGTTCCTCGGGAAGCTATCCAACGGTGACCTCTTTTGAGGGCGTCTCTTCGTCGGGCTCGGTGACGCGGGCCGCCGTCAACAACTCTGGTCAGTGTCTCGGGACGAGAGTACAATCCCGTGGCCAGTCGACGGTACTGGGCATGTCTCTTCGGGTCAGAGGGCGGGGTCAAATCGGCGGCGGAGTCTCTCTCCCGCGCCGCGAAGGGAGGTCGAGGTGAACGGCAGCGGATCCAACTGGTCGTCACGCGCCGGTGGCCGCGGGTTCACGCTCATCGAGCTGCTCGTCGTCATCGCCATCATCGCAATCTTGATGGCGCTTCTCTTGCCGGCCATCCAAGAGGCCCGAGAAGCGGCCGCCAGGCGCGAGG
>DASWHK010000026.1:0-2600 GCA_036398215.1 Acidobacteriota bacterium
GGGCACGGTGAACACGTGCCGGGGGTTGGGCATGGCTCCTTGCCCCAGCTCGGCAGGGGTCGAGAAGAAGTCGTTCCGCCAGCGGAAGAAGATCTCGCCGCAGGCGCCGCACCACACCGGCTCGACGCCACCGTTGAACGAGAGCTGCTGTGGCGGGCCGAGGTCGGGATAGGAACGGGCCCAGATCTCGAAGCGCCCGGTTTCGTTCGAGGTGTAGACGATCCAATCCGCGTCGGGCGAGAAGGCCGGGCCCCATAGATCGCCGGCCAGATCGTCCATCCACCGCGTCGGCCCGGTGGTCGACAAGAACCCGATCGTGCTGGCCCTTGCGCCGATGGCGATGTCGTCCTTGGATGACAGGGCGTACATCAACCCGGGCGACTGCAGCGTGATCCGGTTCAGGGCCGCCGGGTACGATTGAATGGTCAGCTCGACCTCGAGCTCCTCGGCGCGGCGCGCCAGCGACGAGTACCCCAACCTGCTGCCGTCCGCGCTCCAGACCGGCCACCCGAAGCCGTCGCTGCCGCTGACCTGGGCCCCGCGTCCTTGCTGCAAGTCATAGACCCAAACGCGGTCGGCGACGTCGGCGACATGGACGGCGAGGGACTGATCGTCGGGGCTCAGGTCGAGCGTGTTGTACGCCTGCGCCGGGGCGTCCAGAAAGGACGTCGCACCTGCTCTGTCCGTCACCGTGAGGCGACCGACGGACCGGTCGGCCCCCGGCACGTAGGCAAGCGTGCCGCTGCGCGAGATGGCCACCTGCGCGCCGAGGAACAAGGACTCCATGGCGACGCCGGACGTGACGATGAGCGGTTCACCGGCCGCCGTGTGCGAGTCGACGTCGAACGGAACGGCGAGCACGTTGCCGCCGCGGACGAACACCAGATGCCCCGTTGTCGGAATCCAATGGGGGCTGTAACCGGACAACGGCAGCCGGCCGAGCTCGCCGGTCTCGAGGTCGGCCCACATGACGGCCCCGTAGTCTGCATTGACGGGAGGGAGCCTCTCGACGCCGAGCGCGAGTCGTCCCCCCGGAACGACCTCCTGCACCCAGAAGGGCAGTTGCCTGATGTCCTCCGGCGGCGCTCCGCCCGCCACGTGCACGCGTCGCAGCGGTCCGTTGTTCTGGTTGTCCTGGTAGTAGATCCAGTCGTCATCGGGCCAGCTCGCGAGCACCGCGCTGCGCGTCCGGGTGATGGTCTCGACGGTCTCGCCCGCCAGCGACGCCCGCTTGAGACGGTCATCGGTCAGAAAGCCGATCCACTCGCCGTTCGGCGAGAAGAACGGATGGATAGCACCCTCTGTGCCCGGAATCGCTTCGGGCCGGGCGAAGCCGTCGAGTCGATGTCGATAGAGAACGGATCCGCTCTCCGTGGCGCCGACGAAGACCAGCCAGTCGCCGTCCGGAGAGAGCGCCAGCAGCGGGCTGTCGAAGCCGATGGCGGCGCGGCCGAACGCCAGCGGCGCGACACCGGACAGGTCGACGATCCCGGCGACGGGGCGTCGCTCGGCGGTGGTCGCCTGCTCGGGCGCGGCGCCGGTGGATCCCCTCGTGTTGATCCACGACCCGGCGATCGCGCCAACCGCCAGGCCCACGGCAAGCAAGCCGAGGCCCAGCGCGACCCTCGACCGCCGTGCGGCCGCGGGATCCATATCGGCGCCGCTCGGCGCCTCGCCGCGGACCGCCAGCGCGAGCCCGTAGCGCGCCTCGCCGATCGCCTGCAACCGTTCCCGCACGTCACGCGTCAAGCATCGTCGCAGCAGCGCGCGCACCGGTGCGGGCGTCTCGCCCGGAACGACCTTCCAGTCGGGATCGTCCCGCAGCACCGCGGCGAGCGTCTCGGAGACGTCCTCTCCCGAAAAGGCTCGCCGGCCCGTGAGCATCTCGTACAGGACGCAGCCGAACGCCCAGATGTCCGCGCGCCGATCCAGGGGGCGACCGCGCGCCTGCTCGGGGCTCATGTAGGCGGCGGTTCCGAGGATCACGCCGGCGTGGGTGGCGGCCGCCACGGTCGGCGAGTTGCTGATGTCGGGAGAGATCTCCGCGGCGGAACCGTCGGCCGCGAGCGCCTTGGCCAGGCCGAAGTCGAGCACTTTCACGCCGCCGCCGGGCGCGATCTTGACGTTGGCGGGCTTCAGGTCGCGGTGGATGACGCCGCGCTCGTGCGCCGCCTCCAGCGCCTCGGCGATCTGGCGGGCGATCTCCAGGGCCTCGGCCATCTCGATGCGCCCGGACCGACCGATGCGCTCGCCGAGCGTCTCCCCTTCCACCAGCTCCATGGCGATGAAGCGCACGCCGTCGCGGTCCTCGAGCCCGTAGATCGCCGCGATGTTGGGGTGGTTCAGCGAGGCGAGCAGCTTGGCTTCGCGCTCGAAGCGGGCCAGCCGCTCGGGATCGGAGGCGAAGTCGGCCGGCAGGACCTTGATGGCGACCTCACGCTCGAGCCGAGCGTCGCGGGCACGGTACACCTCGCCCATGCCGCCGGCGCCGAGCGGTTCACGGATCTCGTAATGACCAAGCGTCTTGCCGATCACCCGGACCTCCGTAGGGGAGGGAAAGACACCGCGGGATTCTACGGCAAATGCCCGGCGCGCCGCAG
>DASWHK010000027.1:0-2893 GCA_036398215.1 Acidobacteriota bacterium
GATCCGGTGGTCGACTACTTCCCCGCGGTCGCCGGCCTCGCCGGCGGCCCTGAAAGCCCCGAGGATCCCGAGGGTCCGGAGGGCATGGACCCGATCACCTTCCGGATGCTGGCCAGCCACACGGCGGGCCTGATCCGCGAGCCCGAGCTGCGCGGCGCCGCTGCGGGCCCGATCCAGGGCTGGGAGGGCAAGGTGCTGGCGTCGATTCCCCACACCCGCTTCCAGACCGCGCCGCGCACCGAGTACGCCTACTCGAACATCGGCTTCGGGATCCTCGGGCTGGCCGCCTCACGCGCCGCCGGCGCGCCGTTCATGGAGCTGGTCGAAGAGCTCGTCTTCAAGCCGCTCGGCATGGGCAGCAGCACGTTCATCGTCAACACGCCGGAGCTGGCGGCGCGCTTGTCCGTCGGCTACAGCCGCGACCGCGAGACCGGCGCGCTGAGCGCCGAGCAGGCGACCCGCGAGCACTTCGGGCGCGGCTACAAGGTGCCCAACGGAGGCATCTACTCGACGGTGATCGACATGGCGAAGTTCGCCGCCGCGATGATGGGGGAGTCGCCGGTGGCGATCCTCTCGGAGGCGTCGCGGCGCGAGATGCTCACGCCGCAGCCCCCGGCGGAAGCGTACGGGCTCGGCTTCCAGGTGCGCGAGCGCGACGGGGTGACGGTCGCCGGCCACGGCGGCTCGGTCGCCGGCTACAACGCCGGGCTGTGGTTCGATCCCGACTCGAAGGTCGGCGTCGCCATGCTGCGGACGACCTCCTACGACCCGCCGGTGACCGACCTCCTGGTCACGCTCGCCGGCGCCGAAGGCCGCTGAATCTCGCCACCCCCGCGTGGCACGGCGTGGTGTCCTTGACGCCAGCTACTCAAACCTGCTGGCCCTACTCACAAACAATGCGGGAAAAAGGGGGCTAGCGCAGCAGATAGCGGACGGTCACCGTTACGATGACCTCGACCGGGCGGCCGTTGAGAAGCGTCGGCGTGTAGCGCCACTGGGAGACGGCTGCCAGCGCCGACTCGTTCAGCCCGAAGCTGCAGCGACGCAGCACGTTGGCGTCGACCACCGCGCCGTCCTTGCCGATCACCGCCTCGAGGATGACGGTGCACTCGTGTCGCGCCCGCGCGGCGAGCGACGGATAGTCCGGCTCGATCCGCTCGATGAGCCGCGGGGGCTCAACTCCGGAGCCGGGGCGAACCCGCTCGACCGGCGGCGGCGGGTTCTCCGGCGCGCCGACGGGGAACTCCGCGATCACCGGCGAGCGCATCTCGGCCACGTACTCGGTGAAATCGTCGACGATCGGCTCGGGAGCGTCGGGGGTCGGGTCCGGAATCGGAAAGGGCGGCGCCTCCTGCACGAACTTCTCGATCGGCGGGGCGACCTTCGGTGGCGGCGGCGGCAGGGGCGCGAGGCGCAGCACCTCCTTCTCCGGCGGCTCGATCGGCATGCTGTCGCCGGCGCCCGGGAACACCACCATGAAGAGCACGAAATGGCAGGCGAGGGCGCCGAGCCAGGCGACCTTCAAGCTCTGCCGGTCGTGCTGAGGATAAAGAGCAGGCGTCGGGTCCGTGCGCCAAACATCGCTTCCGTCCTGCGCATCATGCGCGCGATGAACACGTCCTGCCGCCTGCTCAACTCGTGAAAGGATTGCGGCCCGGGCAACCGAGGCCAGCTCGCGCGAGGCCGTTGCGGCGGTGGCGGCGATGCCTCGATGGCGGGCGTCGCCGAGGCGCTCGCCGAAGGTGGCGCGCATGTCGGCGCCCCAGCGAGCTCGAAACCAGCGTGGCAGCGCCAGCAGTGCGAGCTCGTAGCAACGGGTCAGCAACCCGTCGAATCGTGACCGTTGGTTGTTTGCCATCGTCTCACCCTCGGGCCTCGCCCGAGATGGGGAAGGTGATGAGATCATCTTGCAGGAGGTTGCGCTCGCGCGCCAGGTTTACCAGCCGCAGCAGCCGCTCGCTCTCGGCGCGCGCCGCGCGCCGGCCCAGCGGGGTGATCGCGAAGTAGCGCCGCCGGGCGTCGTCGCCGGCGTCGTCCGGGGCCTCCACCCGCTCGATCAAGGCCTGCTCGCGGAGTCTCTCCATGGACATGTACAGCGACCCCGTGCTTGGCTTGGTGCGCCCGCCGGTGTTGCGCTCGACCTCCTTGGCGATCACGTAGCCGTGCAGCTCGCCGCGAGCGAGGGCGAGCAGGATCTGGAAGGCCAGCCGCGGCAGCGGCAGCAACGTCTCGGGGTCGGGCCGATTTGCGGTCGACCCGTTCGCGTCCGCCGCCTCCGGGCGGGCGTCCGCAGCCTCCGAATGGTGGCCGTCCGCTGCGCCGGCGCCGGTGGGTTCGATAACGGGTCTCATGACTGCGGCTCCGTCCTGTGGCGCTGATCCAAATCGATTGAATACAACTATATTTGATCTAGCGTGATCTAGCAAGGGGAAAGTCAGGCGCAAGCCTGGTCCTTTTGCGCAAATGCCGCTCGCTCGCGCAGGAACCCACATTCCCCCAACTCAGCTCGGAACGATCGGTACTCCCCCAAACGGCCGTATTTCCGAGTCTGCCCCAGGCCCACGGTGTTCGATGGCTCGCTCGGCTGCTACGCTTTGCCGCGGGGACAGTCAGGGGTCGGTTTGCATCGCCTCATTCGCTGGTACAAGGAATCTCCGCCGCGGCTGCGGGTGGTCTTTCGTGCGGGAGCCGGGGCGCCGCGGAACGCCCGAGCGGAGGACGCATGGGCCGGCGGCCATGGCCACGAGGGCGGACCGCGCTCGCCGCCGGCCAATCCCCCGGCCGTTTCGCCGTTGGCTGCTTCCCCGCCGCTTCCGTCCCTGCCCGACGCCGATTCGCCGGCGCCGCTGGCCGACGCCTCACCGCCCCGCCGCGCTCTGCTGGTCTGCTTCGG
>DASWHK010000028.1:0-1888 GCA_036398215.1 Acidobacteriota bacterium
GCTCGATCGTCATGACCTTGTGGCGGCCTTCCTGCCGATAGTCCTTCCAGAGGAAGCTGACGGCGTCGTCGGTCATGGCGACGAGGCGGCTGTTGGCGATGGCGACGCGGTGGGTGTAGCGGCCGAGATAGGCCAGCACCTGCTCGGGGCCGCCGAAGGGCGACTTGGCGTAGACCACCCAGTCGATCCGGCGCAGCGCCGCGCAATGGGCGGCGAAGGCGCGGGGCGCGGCGAGCGGGGTGAGATCGCCGAAGAAGCGCAGTCCGCCGTTGGCGAAGGCGGCGGCGAGACGTTCGAGAAAGAGCCGCCGGAACAGCCGCCCGAGCACCTTGACCGACAGGAAGAACCCGGGTGGGCAGGCGATCCAGCGGGTGCGGTCGGGCGAGAGGCCGCCGCCCGGCACGATGCAGTGGACATGCGGATGGTGCTGCATCGCCTGACCCCAGCCGTGCAGCACGGCGACGCGGCCGATCTCGGCGCCGAGGTGGCGCGGATCGGCCGCGATGACGCGCAGCGTCGCGGCGGCGGCGCGGAACAGGATGGCGTAGACCGCCGCCTTGTTCTGGAACGCCATGGCGCCGACCGGCGCCGGCAGGGTGAAGACCACGTGGAAACAGGGAACGGGGAGCAGTTCCTCCCGCCGCGCGGCGACCCACGCCTCCCGCGCCCGACCCTGGCATTTGGGACAGTGACGATTGCGGCAGGAATTATAGGCGATCGCCGTGTGGCCGCAGTCGGCGCAGCGGCGGACATGCCCGCCGAGCGCGGCGGTGCGGCAGGCCTCGATCGCGCCCATCACCCGGCGCTGGTCGCGGTCGAGATGGTCGCAGCGCGCGGCGCGGAACGCGGGGCCGTGGCGGCGGAAGACGTCCGCCACCTCGAGGTCGCCAGCCATGACGGCGGCGCCTCAGGCCGGCGGGACCACCTCGAGCTTCAGCTTCTCCAGCGGGCTCGCCGTCCGGCCGATGAGCCCCTGCGAGACATGGGTGTAGCGCGCCGTGGTCGACAGGTGCGCGTGACCCAGAAGCACCTGGATCACGCGGATGTCGACGCCGCTCTCCAGCAGATGCGTCGCGAAGCTGTGCCGCAGGACGTGGACGGTCACCTTCTTGCCTATCCCCGCCGCTGCCCGCGCCGACCGGCAGGCCGCGTGCAGCGTCGTCGGCTCGATCGGGCGGGTCGCGTCGCGCCCCGGAAACAGCCAGTGCCCGGGACGCGCCAGCCGCCAGTAGGTGCGCAGGATCGCCAGCAGCTGCGCCGACAGCATCACGTAGCGCTCCTTGCCGCCCTTGCCGTGCTCGATGCGGATCATCATCCGGCCGCTGTCGATATCGGGGACCCTGAGGCTCGTGACCTCCGAGACCCGCAGCCCGGCGGCATAGGCTGTCGTCAGCGCGGCGCGGGCCTTCAGGCTGGGCACGGCCTCGAGGAACCGCACCACCTCGTCGGCGCTCAGCACCACCGGCAGACGCCGCGGCTCGCGGGCATAGGCGATCCGCTCGGGAACCTCCGCCATCCCGAGCGTGACACCGTAGAAAAACCGCAGCGCCGCCACCGTCTGGTTGAGGCTCGACCACGCCACGCCCTTCGAGGCGAGGTGGACCTGAAAGGTGCGCACGTCCTCCAGCGTCAGCTTGTCCGGCGACCGGCCGAAAAACCGGCTGAACTTCGCCACCGCATGCACGTAGGATCGTTGCGTTGCCGGCGAGAGGTTGCGGACTGTCATGTCCTCGATCATGCGGCGACGAAGAGGGCTGGTCTCGGCCATCGGAATGCTCCTGTCTGGAAAGGGGTCTCGACAACCCAAACCTTCCAGTCAGGAGCACCGCCCGCGAAGCATTCCCATGCCGCGCAGCGGCTTCGTTCAATCCTGAATCTCAACAGGCCC
>DASWHK010000029.1:0-5123 GCA_036398215.1 Acidobacteriota bacterium
CCGCAGCAGGACACCGGGACGCTCGACGGGCCGGAAGCCCTCGAGCGCGAAGGTCACCGTGTAGGTGCCCGGCACCAGGCCCTGCATGACGTAGCCGCCGCTGCCGGACGTTACGGCGGTGCGGATCAGGCCGGAGTCCTCGTTGCGCACGGTGACGGTGACGCCCGGAAGCGGCGCGCCGTCGGGGTCCGCCACCGTGCCGGCGACGCTGGCGCGGGCAAACTGCGCCTGGGCAGGCGCGGCAAACATCAGTGCCGCGACGAAAAATGCGACGAACAGTGTGAAGGCTCGGTGCGTCAAAATACCTCCCATGGGGTGAAAGGTTGTAGACGCCTCCGCAAGAGAGCAAGATGCGTTCCGCCGCGCCGGATTTGCGCAGTTTGTGGGAAATCCGAAGGTAGCGCAGCTAACTTCCCGGAGGGAAAGCGGCCTCGATTTGCCGAAAACAAGGAAGCTGTTGCCGGACTCTCGCCGGAATTGAGACATTCAATAAACGGATAAGGCCGTTGTCAAATACGTAATATTGAAGATTCAATCCCGAAAACCGCGGGCTCACCCCGTCACCGGGGCTGTCCGATTCAAGGATCTGATTCGAAATCCAGAAAGCCGAACCGGTGGACGACCGCGCTCGCTCGGATCAGCCAATGTAGCGGTTGACGATGCTCTCGAAAAGCTCCTGCTTGCCGCTGCGCTTTTCGGGCTCGCCGAGCTCGGCGGCGAGCGCGGCAAGCTGCTCCAGGCCCAGCTCGCCGCGCGCGAAGGCCGCCCCGCGGCCGCTGTCGTAGCTGGCGTAGCGCGCGGCGCGCCGCGCCTCGAGGTCGGAGTCGGCGAGGATCCGGTCGGCGACGATCAGGCCGCGCGCCAGCGTGTCCATCGAGCTGATGTGGCCGATGAACAGGTCTTCGAGGTCGGTGGAGCTGCGCCGCAGCTTGGCATCGAAGTTGAGGCCGCCGCGGCCGATGCCGCCGTGCCGCAGCAGCACCAGCATGATCGCCACGGCGTCGTACAGGTCGTGGAGGAACTCGTCGGTATCCCAGCCGCTGTGCGGATCGCCCTGGTTGACGTCGAGGCTGCCGAGCAGGCCGGCGTCGGCGGCCGTCTGGATCTCGTGCGCGAAGGTATGCCGGGCCAGGGTGGCATGGTTGTTCTCGATGTTGATCTTGAAGTCCCCGGCCAGGCCGTGCTGCTGGAGAAAGGCGATCACCGCCGCGACGTCGAAGTCGTACTGGTGCTTGGCGGGCTCCATGGGCTTGGGCTCGATCAGAAACGTCCCCGCGAAGCCCGCGGCGCGACCGTAGTCGCGAGCCTTCTTCAGGAACGTGGCGAGGTGGCCCAGCTCCCGCTTCATGTCGGTGTTCAACAGCGAGAAATAGCCCTCCCGGCCGCCCCAGAAGACGTAGCTCTCGCCCCCGAGGGCGATCGTCGCGTCGAGCGCCGCTTTCACCTGCGCCGCCGCCCAGGCAACGACGCTGAAGTCGGGGTTGGTGGCGGCGCCGTTCATGTAGCGGGGGTGGGTGAAGAGGTTGGCCGTCCCCCACAGCAGCTTCACGCCCGAGGCGTCCTGCTTGGCGCGGGCCACCTCGGTGAGCCGTCGCAGGTTCGCCTCCGACTCCGCGCGACTGCTCCCCTCCGGCGCCAGATCGTGGTCGTGGAAGCAGTAGTAGGGCGCCCCCAGCTTGGTGATCAGCTCGAAGGCGGCGTCGAGCCGCATGCCGGCCGCCTCCATCGGATCACCCGCGGTGCTCCAGGGCAGCTCCCGGGTGCCGGCTCCGAAGGGATCGTCGCCACGACCGCACAGCGAGTGCCAGTAGGCCACCGAGAAGCGCAGGTGCTCGCGGAGCGTCTTGCCCGCGACCTCGCGGCCGGCGTCGTAGTGCTTGAAGGCCAGCGGGTTGTCGGAGTCGGGCCCCTCGTAGGCGATCGGCCCGATCCCCGGGAAGTACTCGCGGTCACCGATCAAGGGCTCTGTGGTCATGGCTCTCGGTGTTCAAGGCCAGCAAGCAGATGGGCCGAGAGAAACAGGTGCCGATCTTGGTTCACCCCGCGCCGGGGTTCAAGGGCGTTCCCGGATGGTACATTCGACGCACCCGAAGATCGTCGAGGCGGCTCGAGCGGGCCACAATGACAGCGTGCTGGGGCTGATTGCAATGACAAGAGACCGTATGCGAGGCGCCGCGTCGAGCTCTACCCTGCGCCAGTCACGTGGCGCCGACGCAGCAGCCCGCCGCCACCAGGTTTGCACGCTTGCGGGCGCTGCGACCTCCGACCGTCACGGCCGGCTGGTCGGATGGTCGCTGCTGCTGAGCCTGGTCCTGCTGCCGCAGGTCGCGGCAGGAGGCAACCAGCGCGGCGGGCGGGGCACCGAGATCGTCCCGACGCTGGGGCTCGAGCAGGGCCGCGTCAGCCTCGACGCGCCCGGCTTCGACCTCGAGCTCGTCGGCGCCTCCCAGACGGTCGCCGCCCTGCGCCCCGAGGGCGCCGGAGGCTTCGATTTCACCCCCGGCGACTGGCTGGAGCGGCGCAGCGGCGATGGGTTCTTCCACCTCGGGGACCTGACACTGCGGCTGCGGAGCGGCGCCACGGGCGCCTGGCAGGACTACTCGACGGCCGCCGCCCGCCAACCGGTCGAGGCCCTGGCCGCCTCGGGCCCGGTGCTGGCAGCCGCCGACCTGGCGCCGAGCCTGCCGGCCGGCATCCCGCTGCAGGTCCACCGCTACTGGGAGAACGCCGGCGGGCAGCTCGCCCTGCGCTTCGAGCTGACCAACCGGAGCGGCCAGCCGGTGGAGATCGGCGCCCTGGGCATTCCGATGGTCTTCAACAACATCTTGCAGGGCCGGTCGCTCGACGAGGCGCACGCCGTCAGCTCCTTCTACGACCCCTATGTCGGCAACGACGCCGGCTACCTGCAGGTCACCCGGCTGAGCGGCCAGGCTCCGGCGCTGGTCGTCGTGCCGCATGGCCGCACGCCGTTTGAGGCCTACCGGCCGCTATTGTCCGACCCGACCCGCCGCGGCATCACCTTCGAGGGCTTCTACGAGTGGATGGCGCACAGCGCCGCCTACGCCGAGAACGAATGGAGCGGGGCCGAGCCCTGGAACCCGCCGACGTCGGCAACGCTGGCCCCCGGCGAGACCCGCTCCTACGGGGTCCGCTTCCTGCTCGCCGACACGATCCGCGGCATCGAGCCGACGTTGGGCGCCGCCGGCCGGCCGGTCGCCATCGGCGTTCCCGGCTACGTGCTGCCGATGGACCTGGAGGCGCGACTGTTCCTGCGCCACGGGAGCGCCGTCCGCTCGATCGACGTCGCTCCCGCCGGCGCCGTCTCGGTCACCGCCGCCACGGCGACCGGGAGCGGCTGGCAAGCCTACGTGCTGCGCGGCCGGCGTTGGGGCCGGGCCCGCTTGACCGTGAGCTACGCTGACGGGATCGATCAGACCATCCACTACAAGGTCATCAAGCCGGAGGCCGAGGTGGTCGCCGATCTCGGCCGCTTCCTGACCACCGAGCAATGGTACGAAGACCGCGACGACCCCTTCGGCCGCAGCCCGTCGATCATCAGCTACGACTACGAAGAGCGCCGCCAGGTGCGCGAGGACAATCGCGCCTGGATCGCCGGCCTCGGCGACGAGGGCGGCTCGGGCTCCTGGCTGGCGGCGATCATGAAACAGCTCGTCCGGCCCGACGCGGCGGAGCTCGACAAGCTCCAGCGCTTCGTCGACGGGGTGCTCTGGGGCGGCTTGCAGTACGCCGAAGGCGAACGGATGTACGGCGTCCGCAAGAGCATGTTCTATTACGAGCCGGACGAGCTCCCGGAGGGCACCTACAGCGACGACGTCCGCTACGGCGGTTGGTCGAGCTGGGACAAGGACGAGGCCATGTCGGTGGTCCGTTCGTACGACTACCCGCACGTGGCCGCAGCCCACTGGGTGCTGTACCGGCTGGCCCGCAACCACCAGGGGCTGGTCAGCAACCACCCCTGGGAGTGGTACCTGGAGCGCGCCTATAAGACCGGCGAGGCGATGGCCCGGCAGGCGCCGCGCTACGCCCAGTTCGGGCAGATGGACGGCACCGTCTTCCTGCTGATCCTGCAGGACCTGCGGCGCGAGGGCTGGAGCGCCCAGGCCGACGCCTTGGAGGCCACAATGCGGGAGCGCGCCGACCACTGGCGGTCGCTGGGCTATCCGTTCGGCAGCGAGATGCCGTGGGACTCGACCGGCCAGGAGGAGGTCTACGCCTGGAGCAAGCACTTCGGCTACGACGAGAAGGCCCAGGTGACGCTCGATGCCATCCTCGGCTACATGCCGACGGTGCCCCACTGGGGCTACAACGGCAGCGCCCGCCGCTACTGGGACTTTCAGTACGCCGGCAAGACGCGGCGCATCGAGCGCCAGCTGCACCACTACGGCTCGGGGCTCAACGCGATCCCGGTGCTGTCGGAGTACCGCGACCACCCCGACGACCTGTACTTGCTGCGGGTCGGCTACGGCGGCGTCATGGGCGCCATCGCCAACATCACGCAGGAGGGCTTCGGTCCCAGCGGCTTCCACGCCTACCCTTCGACGCTGGAGATCGACGGCTACTCCGGCGATTACGGCCCCGGCTTCTTCGGCCACGCGGTCAACACGGGGACCTACATCGCCCGCGACCCCGAGCTCGGCTGGCTCGCCTTCGGCGGCAACTGGAGCGTCGAGGGGCAGGCCGTGCGGGTCACGCCGCTGGACTCGGCCCGCTCCCGCGTCTACGTGGCGCCGCTGGGCCTGTGGCTGACCTTGGATGCCGGCGCCTTCGAGCAGATCGAGATCGACGGTGGCGAGGTCCGAGTGACGCTGTCGCCCGCCACCGAGAGCGCCCCGAGCGCCCGCCTGCGGGTCGAACAGCCGGCGGCGGTGGCGGGGGTCGGCACCATCGAGTTGGTCGGGACGTTCAACCGGGAACGCGGCGCCTATGTCATCCCCTTGACGGGCAGAGCCACGCAGGTCGAGATGCGGCAACGCGACCGGCCGGGGCGATAGGCTGCGGCAAGCGGGTCGATTGCGCCCGCGACCTGCGTCTTATTCGGCCCGCAGCACCTGTACTGCTGCGCCAGCTTGGCGACCGCCAGCGCCAGGGCGAAGGCGGCGAAG
>DASWHK010000030.1:0-4216 GCA_036398215.1 Acidobacteriota bacterium
GAGCGCTCGCGTCTGGTCGTCGGTGAGAAACTCGCGGAGCTGGGCCAGGCGTGCCGAGGCGCGGATGACCTCCGGGGTCATCCAGGTCGCACGAAGCTTGTAGTTGTATGACCTGTTGGTGCTGAGGATCCGCGTGTCAAAAATCCCGCCGACCCGTCCGTCTTCGCGGAAGCTCCTTCCGATTTCGACGGCTCGTCTCTCGTCCCACGAAAGGTAACTTTCATCCTGGCTGGATGACGGCTGGCCGCGATGGACGAGGGGCATCGACAGCGAGGCGGCGACGAGTACCGAGGCCACGTGCTTCCGCATTTATTCGCTGCGGCCACGCCGCATGATGCAGACGAGCTCGGAGCCTCCGAATGCGGTTTCGGCCACGGACGGGCCGCCAAGCGGCCTGGCATCGATCACACGTAGTGTTCTGACCGGTTTCACTCCTTCGCGGCCCCGGGCTACGCTTCGCCCTGTTCCACGCGACAGCCCGCACGCTCCAAGGAGCCTGACGATGATCAAGAAGGCCGCTCTTCTGTTCGCTCTGCTGGCCGCCTCCACGGTGATCGCGACGCCCGCGGCATCGAACGGCGGCGCCGTCCCCTCCCCGCCGTCTCCCGCCGGGCTTGCCATGACCGAAGCGCTCTCCCCACCGGTCCCGGGGGGAGCCGGGTCCGCGGCGGCCCTGTCGGCCGCGACCTCCTTGTCTTCGCCGCAGGAGAACCGATTCTCCGAAGCCCTGCTGGAGAGCTTCACCTGGCGCTCGGTCGGCCCGCCCGGGGCAGGGGGTCGCATCGTCGACGTCGAGGTGGTCGGCGCCTTTCCCCACACGATCTTCGTGGCCGGAGCCACCGGCGGCCTGTGGCGCAGCACCAACAACGGCGTCACCTTCGAGCCGATCTTCGATCACCAGGCGACCAACTCGATCGGCGCGATCGCCGTGCATCCGAGCAACCCCGACGTGATCTGGGTGGGCACCGGCGAGAACAACGCCCGCAACAGCGTCTCCTGGGGCGACGGCGTCTACAAG
This sequence comes from Acidobacteriota bacterium, assembly GCA_036398215.1. Taxonomy (GTDB): domain Bacteria; phylum Acidobacteriota; class UBA890; order UBA890; family UBA890; genus DASWHK01. Next base: position 1,019 of record DASWHK010000030.1, read on the forward strand.
ACGACCGACGGCGGCAGGAGCTGGTCGAACTTCGGGCTGCGCGATTCCCACCATATCGGCGACATCCTGATCGACCCGACGGATCCGCAGACCGTCTATGTGGCGGCGCTCGGTCACATCTGGGGCGCCAACGACGAGCGCGGCGTCTACAAGACCGGCGACGGCGGCGCGACCTGGGAGCGGGTGCTGTATATCGATGAGGACACCGGCGTCGTCGATCTCGACATGGACCCGGCCGACCCGCAGACGCTGTACGCCGCCGCCTACCAGGTGCGGCGCGACGGGTTCGCCGGCGGCGATCCGGCGACCATGTACGGCCCCGGCGGCGGCATCCACAAGACCAGCGACGGCGGCCGGAGCTGGAAGGAGCTGACCCGCGGCTTGCCGCGATCGCAGAAGGGCCGCATCGGCCTCGCCACCACGCCGGCCGACCCCGAGGTCGTCTACGCGATCGTGCAGACGGCCACCACCGTGGGCGGGCCGCGCGACCCCGACCTGCCGCCCGACCCCGGGCCCTCGCCGCCGCCGACCATGGAGGACGGTGGCGTGTTCCGCTCGAACGACCGCGGCGAGAGCTTCGAGTGGGTCAACTCGATCAACCCGCGCCCCTTCTACTACAGCCAGGTCCGCGCCGATCCCTCCGACCCCGGCCGCGTCTGGGTGCTCGGCAGCTCGCTGGCGGTGAGCGACGACGGCGGCGAGAGCTTCGAGACCGTGCGCATGAACGTGCACGTCGATCATCACGACCTGTGGATCGATCCGGCCGACCCCGACCATCTGGTGCTGGGCAACGACGGCGGCCTGTACATCAGCTACGACCGCGGCACGGGCTGGGACTTCCTCGACCAGATGGCGCTCGGGCAGTTCTACGCGATCGACGTCGACATGCAGGTGCCGTATCACATCTACGGGGGCGTGCAGGACTACATGTCGTGGGGCGGCCCGTCGGCGACCCGCAACAGCATCGGGATCACCGCCGCCGACTGGTACAAGGTGATGACCGGCGACGGCTTCCAGGTGCGCGTCGACCCGACCGACACCGACGTCATCTTCGCCGAGTCGCAGGGCGGCGGCCTCATCCGCCACGACCGGCGCTCGGGGCAGAACACCCGTATCCAGCCCCAGGCGCCCGACGGCGAGCAGCGCTACCGCTTCAACTGGGAGACGCCGATCCACATCTCGTTCCACGATCCGGCGACGATCTATATGGGAGGCAACCACCTGTTCCGCTCGCGAGAGCGCGGCAACGACTGGGAGGCGATCAGCCCCGACCTCACCACCCACACCGTCTCGCGCCCCGACTTCCGCGACGGCGAGCCGCAGAAGGTGGGCTCGATGACGGCCTTCGCCGAGTCGCCGCTGGATCGGGACCTGCTGTTCGCCGGTACTGACGACGGCAACGTCTGGATGACCCGCGACGGCGGCGCCAACTGGATCGACCTGACCGAGGGCTTCCCGGGGCTGGCGGGCAAGCGCTGGGTGTCGCGGCTGGTGGCCTCGCGCTTCGACGCGCGGCGCGCCTACGCGGCCTTCGACGGCCACCGCAGCGACGACTTCGCGCCGCACGTCTACGTGACGCTCGATGCCGGCGAGTCGTGGGCGAGCATCGCGGCGAACTTGCCCGACGACCAGCCGGTGCGGGTGATCCGCGAGGACGTCGTGAACCCCGATCTGCTGTTTCTCGGCACCGAGCTCGGCGCCTGGGTCTCCCTCGATCGCGGCGGCTCCTGGATGCGCCTGATGAACGGCATGCCGACGGTGGCGGTCGCCGACCTCGTCGTGCACCCGCGCGACGGCGACCTGATCGCCGGCACCCACGGGCGCAGCGCCTTCGTGATGGACATCTCGCCGCTCCAGGAGCTCACCGCCGAGATCGCCGCTAAGGACCTCCACCTGTTCTCGCCAAAGAACGCCGTCGCCTTCCGCTACCGGGTCTACTCCGACGACCAGTTCCTCGGCGAAAAGCGCTGGGTGGCGGACAACCCGCCCTACGGGGCGACGATCAGCTACCTGGTCGCCGACGGCGCGGAGAGCTCGGAGTCGGGCAGGGGCGGCGCGGACGCGGGAGCGGCGCGCCGCGGGGCGGGAGCCCCCGACACGGCCGCGAGAGAGACCGGCGGTCGGGGGGGCGCGGGCCGCGACAGCGACGGCGCCACGATCACGATCCGCGATGCCGGCGGCCGCAAGGTCCGCGAGCTGCGCGGTCCAGCCGACGCCGGTCTGCATCGGGTGCAGTGGGACCTGCGCCACGGGCCGTGGGAGAGGCCGGAGGCGATCGCAGCCGCCGGCGCGCCCAACACAGGCGGCGACCGCGACACCGCCGGCGCACCAAACACCGGCGCCGCGCCAAACACCAGCGCCGCGCCCGAGACCGCCGGCGCGCGCGTCGCCGGAGAGCAGACCGCGGGAGGCCGCGGCCGTGGAGGACAGGGCGCGGGCGGCGGCGGCGGGCAGCGTGGTGGCGGCGGACGGGGCGGCGGCGGCCCGCTCGCCCAGCCCGGCGACTACCAGGTCACCGTCGCCGTCGGCGACCGCGAGGAAACGACGACGCTGGTCATCGAGCCCGACCCCGAGCTGGCTCGCACCGAGGCGGAGCGCCTCGCCCGCTGGAACGCCATCGAGCGCATCCGCCCGCTGCAGGTCGAGCTCGGCGAGACCGGCGACGCCATCGACGAGCTGGAGTCGCAGCTCCAGGCCCTGGAGACATCGATGCGCGGCGTCGAGGTCTTCGACGACAGCCTGCGGGAGAAGCTCACCGCGCTGCTCGACGACACCCGCATGCTCGCCTTCCGCCACCGCCGCGCCAACGGCCTGCTCTCCGGCGCCTACAACGCCATCGAGAGCTCGCCGTTCGCCCCGACCGCCACCCATCTCCGCCAGGTCGACGAGGCCGTGGCCGCCCACGCCGAGCACGTCCGGACCTACGATGAGCTCGTCGCCACCCGCGTCCCGGCGCTCGTGCAGGAGATGGACGAGAAAGGAATCCCGCGGCTGATCATCCGACGCTGAACCCAACCTTCGCCGCGCCATTTCGAGGTATCGGGCTTGATCCCTGTAATTTGGCCTAGCCGCCCGTGGCCGAACTCCCACGGGCTGCTAGAGGTCAGATTCAAGGCGAGTATTTTCACCTGCATGTGAAATTACAGGAATTCGCCGTCCTCCTTCCGTTGCCGGAAATGCGCCGGACCGGAAAGGCCA
>DASWHK010000031.1:0-7468 GCA_036398215.1 Acidobacteriota bacterium
ATACGGCACCCGCGCCTCCAGCGAACAGGCCATCGACATGCGGTCGACCTTCACCAGGATGTTGTCGCACAGGTAGCTCTTCAGGTCCACGTAGAGGCTGCGGTCGAGCTCGCCGCGGTCGCCGGCGCGCCGCGACAGCGCGACGATGTGGGCGCCCACCGGCGTCGAGCACGAGGCGCGGGCCTCGGGCGTCAGCAGCCGGGCCAGCGCCTGCGGCCCGGCGAACAGCCGCCAGCGGGCATGGCCGAGCGCGGGGTCGTGCTCGAAGCCCTCGACGAAGCGCCGGGCCATGTTCACCCAGCCCTTCTTCGCGGGCCGTGGTCCGAGAGCCCGCAGCAACGGATGGACGACGGCGGCGCGCAGCCCCTTCGGGATTCGCGCCCACTTGCGCGCCAGGCCCTGGGCCACGTAGGTCTCGTAGCCGCCGAACAGCTCGTCGCCGCCGTCGCCGGAGAGCGCCACCTTGACGTGGCGGCGGGCGAGCCGCGACACGAGATACGTGGGGAAGATCGAGAAGTCGCCGATCGGATCGTCCATGAACTGCATCAGGTGGTCGAACAGCTCGACCACGTCGGGCCGTATGATTTCGTCCTGGTGGTCGACGCCGAGGTGGTCGGCGACCTTTCGCGCCCAGCCGAGCTCGTTGTAGCTGGGATCGTCGAAGCCGATGCTGAAGGTCCACGCCGGCCCCATGCCTGCGACCATCAGCGAGCTGTCGACCCCGCCGCTGAGAAAGGCGCCCAGCGGCACGTCGGCGACCAGGTGGCGCTGGACGCAGGCGCGCAGCGTCGCGTCGACGGCGTCCTCCCAGGCGCCGGCCGTCCGCGGCGAGTCACCGACCGCCACGCCCGAGGGCGCTTGCGGCAAGCCGGTATCCGCGGACCGCCCAGCCGCCGGCGCGGGGCGGCCACGGCCGGGCTCGCCCGGCGCAGGGGGCGACATGCCGCCCCCGAGCGGAACGATCGCTCCCGGCAGGTCCCACCAAACCCGCGGCGCTGGAACGCCGCCGCCCGCGGCCGCCGCGCCCAGATCGACATCGAGCAGGCACCCGGGCTCGAGCTTGTGGATCCCGGAGAACAGGGTGGCGGCGCCGGGGACATACTCCCAGGCGAGAAACTGGGGGACCGCGTCAATGTTGAGCTGCGGCTGCACCAGTCCCGAGGCGAGCAGCGCCTTGATCTCGGAGCCGAACACCAGGCAGCCGCCGGCGAGCGTCCAGTACAGCGGCTTGATGCCGAGCCGATCGCGCACCAGCAGAAAGCGGCGCCGGCGCCGGTCGTGCAGGGCGATCGCGAACATGCCGCTGAGCCGGGCCGCGAAGTCGGCGCCGAGGTCCTCCCACGCGTGGACGATCACCTCGGTATCGGCAGCGGTGGCGAAGCGGTGGCCGCGCCCCTCGAGCTCACGCCGCAGCTCCCGGAAGTTGTAGATCTCGCCGTTGTAGACGGTCCGCACCGAGCGGTCCTCGTTGAAGATAGGCTGCCTGCCCCCCTCCACGTCGATGATCGACAGCCGCTGCATGCCGAGGCCGACGTTGTCGCGGACGTGCACGGCGGCGTCATCGGGGCCGCGATGCTCGATGCAGGCGCACATGCGGGCGATTTGCTCCTCGCCGACCCGCGACTCGCCGTCGAGCGCCACGATTCCGGCGATGCCGCACATCAGGAGGTCACCAGCGCCAGCAGACGCCGCATCTTGTCGCGATAGGCGGCGGGCGAGTAGCGCTCCTGATAGAGGCGCCGGGCGGCGGCGACGCGTCGCTCAACGTCCTCGCCGCCGGCGAGCGCCGCCACCAGGCCGCCGGCCATCGAGCGGGGATCGGGATCCACCAGCAGGCAGTGGTCGTCGGCGAGCACCTGGGTGTGCGAGTCGATGCGGGTGGCCACCAGCGGCACGCCGCTGGCGATCTGCTCGTAGATCTTCAGCGGCGTGTTCGAGCCGGCGGTGCGCGGCGAGGTCAACACCGCGGCGGCGCGGCTGGCCCGCTGCGCGAGCTCGCGGGAGACCTGGCCGGTGAACCGGCAGTCGTCGGGAAGCAGGTCGAGCTGCGCGGCGTGTGCCCGGTAGCGCTCCACCTGGTCGGGGCGGCCGCCGAGCAACAGCAGGACCGGGTCGGCTGCGCGCGTGGCCGCGGCCCCCACGCCGGACGCGGGCCCGTTCTCCGCGCCGATCGTGGTCGTGTCGTCGTCGCCGCCGCGGTCTCGACGATCGCCGCCGCCGCCTCGGGCCGGACGATCGCCACCGCCGGCGCGCAGGCGTGCGAACGCCTCCAGCAGCAGGTCGATGCCTTGATAGCTCTCGAACGTGCCGGCGTAGAGAACCACCGGCCGCGGTCCTTCGAGCAGCGCCAGCCAGCCGGCCTGCTCATTGTCGCCTTCGTCACGAGTATTCGCCGGAGCCGGCCCGGTTCCCGAACCCTGCTGCAGCCGCCGCGCGCCCCCGTCCGGGGAGCCTTGCCGCGGCCGCCGAGCCGACCCCTCTCGGGGACCCTGACGCAGCCGCAGCGGATCGAACAGCGAGTTCTCGATCAGGAAGTGGCGCCCGGGCTCGCGCACCCGGGCGACCGCATGCTCGGCGAGCGCCGGCGAGATCGTGATGATGGCGTCGGCGGTCGCCAGGCAGCCGTCCTCGAGGCGCCGGAACACGCCGATCAACAGCCGCGAGCGGGTGAAGCGGAAGTTGACCAGCTGCTGGGAGAGCAGCGAGTGCATGTCGTAGACGAGCTTGAAGCGGAAGATCGGCCGCAGGAAACGACTGAAGAAGACGCTCTCCTCGTGGGCATGGACGACGTCGTAGCGGTTCCTCGCCATCATTGCCACCGCCCACAACAGCAGCCAGACGTCGAGGAACGCCTTCAGCAGCGACGGGCCGACCTTGACGTCCCCCAGCCAGGCGAAGCGCGGGATGCGGACGATCCGCACGCCCGGGATGTCGGCGTCGACGCCCTGGCCGTAGGTGAGCAGGTCGACGTCGAAGCCGAGCTCGGCGGTCACCAGCGTCCGGTAGTAGACGCTCAGCGGCGTGCCGCGCGGCGTGAAGAAGGGCTGCGGAGCGATGGCGAGGACCTTCACGGCGGCCCCCCGCCGGTCGCCGGATCGGGGCCGGGTGCCGTGGCGTCCCCGGCGCCCAGCCGCTTGCGCACCTGCATGGCGAGCTGGTCGCGGACGAAGTCGAGCGGGCCGGCGTGGCGGCCGAAGGTGTCGGGCTGGCGGTGGCAGCCGCGCAGCTGCGCGACGATCGCGGCCGCGGGGCGCTCGGGGTCGAGCTCGCCGCGCAGGGCGAAGCCGCACCGGCCGGCCTTGGTTGCCTGGCGGGGCGAGGGCAGGGGGTCGCTGCCCGGCAACACGAACACGCCGTGGCGCGCCGCCTCGGCAAACAGGCGCGGCGGCGGGAAGCCGCGCGGCCGGCCGGCGTTGTCGCCGAGGAAAAAGCGGCCGGCGGCGCCCGAGCGCAGCAGCGCCGCGACCCGGCGGCCGCGGCGAGACCACCACTTCCCGAAGCCCCAAGGAACCACCGGAACGGCGCCGCGCTCAAGGACCGCGGCGACGGCGGCGTCCAGCGCCAGCCCCTCGCCGAGGTCCTCGCCAAGGCCCAGCCCCAGCACCTCGAGGCCCTCGCGGGTCACCAGCTGGCGGCCGGCGACCAGCAGTAGCCGGGCGCCCGGGCGTCGTTCGGGGGCCGCCCACAGGGAGTTGGCTTCGGCGGTGCGCTCGAACCGCCAGGCGCCGGAGGGGGCGCCGGCCGGCGGGTGCCCGGCCGGCGCCGCCCCGCCGGCGGCTGGGTCGAGAGGTTGCGGTGCCTCCCGGCCGGCGAGCGGGCGCCCCGCAGCCGCGTGCCCGCCGGTGGGCGCCCTGCCGGCTGGCGCGTCCCCGGCGGCGGCGCGCCAGCCGGCGAAGGCCGCGGCGCCGTGGCTCTCGGTGAGCATCAGGCCGCCGGTGAATGAATCGGCGACGCCGAGCTGCTCGCCGCCGCGGCGCAGGTTGTCGTACGCGGCGTCGAGGAAAGGGTCGAGGGCGAAGCCGGGATGGAAGTGCACGTGGGCGTCGAGAAGGATCTCGTGGGCCGCGGGCATGCGGGCGCGCGCGGGCGGAGTCCGGTCGCCGGCACCGGCGTCCGCGCCGCTCACGCCGCCTCCCGCGGGCCGGCGTGCTTGCGCAGCAGCGTCACACGGTACATCTGGAAGCAGCGGTCGTCCTCGACCCGCAGGCCCGGGGCGCCGATGAAGGCGCCGTGGATGGTCTTGGCGCCGATGTCCTTGTACGCGAGGCCGGTGTCGTCGTCGTGGATCGAACGGGAGTGGACCAGCAGCAGGTCGCCGCCATCGTCGAGCGCCGCCAGGATCTTGGCCCTCACGGCGTCGAGATCTCCCGGCTGCACGTAGACGAGCACCTCGGAGCAGACGATCAGATCGAAGCCCCCCGGTAGCGGCTGCGTGACGACGTCGAGCCGCGCGGTCCGCACGTTCGGCTTGTCCTCGAGCCGGCCGCGGGCCCGTCGCAGCGCCCGCTCGGAGAGATCGACCATCAGCAGGTCATCGACCCGGTCGGCGAGCAGCCGGGCGAGCAGGCCCTCGCCGCCGCCGATCTCCAGGCCCGTGGCATAGCGGCGGTCGGGGATCGCCGCCATCGTCGCCGCGCGCTTCTCCTCCTCCGCCGCGCTCTCGCCGATCTCGTAGGGATCCTCGCGCCGGTAGAGGTACTCGAAGTAGCCGCGCACGAGGGCCCGGTTGTCGCGCATGAGACGGCGGGCCCAGCGGGTCAGCGTGTGCTTGACGGTGCCGAGGAGTCCGATGAGAAGCTCGATCAGGCAGAAGGTTGACGAAGCGGTGCCGCGGAGCGCAATGCTAACAGCCGCCGATGCCCTCCGGAGCCGCGGCGAAGGTGAAATCGAGGGGCCTCGATCGGGTTCTCGCTCGATACAGCGTCAACAGGCTGCGGAGCGGTGCCCGCGCCTGGCTGCACCGCGAGATAACGCGCGCCCCGGCGCCGCTCTGCCGCGGGGGGCTGAGACCTCGATCAGTCGCCGAAGTCGGCGCGAACGGACGGGAAAGCGTCGCCGCCGGTATCATCTGTCCCGGTCGAGCTTCTCCGGCCCCGAACAAGGCATTACGGGACCCGAACAACGCATCACCGGTCCGGAACAAGGCCTCAGCGATCCCGAACAACGCATCACCGGTCCCGAACAACGCATGACCGGTCCCGAACAACGCATCGTCGTCCCCGAGCCGCGCAGCGCATGGACATTCCAGTCTTCTGTTACCACAACGCTTTCGCCGACGGCCTCGAGAAGGACCTCGCCTTCCTCGCCGCCAACGGCTACCGAACGCTGACGGCGAGCGAGCTGGTGGATGCGCTGACCGAGGCGGTCCCGCCGCCGCCGAAGGCCGTGGCGCTGACCTTCGACGACGGGCTGCTGAGCCTCAAGACCGTCGGCCTGCCGCTGCTGCAGCGTTACGACGCCCGGGCCACGGTCTTCGCCATCACCGGGCTGACGCCGGAGGGGCGGACCGCGCCTACCGCTGCGAACCACCGCGGCCCGACACGCGGAGGCGAGGGAGGCCTCGGCAGGGGTGATGTCGGCAGGGGCGAACATCCCGGCGGGGGCGAACGCGACCTCAGCCGGGCCGCAGGCGACCTCGGCGCGGTTGGAGGCGACCCCAACCGGCTGCTCGGCTGGGACGACCTGCGGGACCTGCGCGACAGCGGCTGCTTCGAGATCGGCTCGCACGGCCATCGGCACAACCCGGTGCACGTCGGGCTCACCGAAGGCGATCGCCTGCGGGTCGAGGATTACGACCGGCTCTACGACATGCCGATGGAATGGGGACCGTCGGGCGACGAGGCCGCCGTCCACGCCTTCGACGGCGTCGCTTCACGGCCGGCCCGGCCGCTGTTCGCCACCGAGACGATCATCGTCGGCGGCCGGCGACTCGATTCGCGCGAGCCGATCCTGCAGGACCTGCGGGCCTCCGGCGCGGCGCTGCGCGAGCGGCTCGGCATCGAGCGCCTCCACCTTTGCCTTCCCTACGGCGCTGGCACCGAGGCGATCCCCGGCCTCGCCCGCGAGGCCAGCTTCGAGTCGGTGTTCTGGTCGCGGCGCCCCGACCGCCGCCGCAACGAGCCCGGCGACGACCCCTACCGCATCGTCCGCCGCAAGCACGACTTCGTCCGCCGCCTGCCGGGACGCGGCCGCCGCTCGCTGCTCGACCTGGGGCTCGCCAAGGCGTTCCGACGATTGCGCGGCGATCCCTGGGCCTGACGCCCGGCGCGCCGCCGCCGCCTACGCCGACAGGGGTCCCGGCGATCTCGAGGTACGGCGGACCCTCTACTTCGGGGGAGGCCCGGGGCTTTTGGTAGCGCGCACAGGCATGACAACCGGGACCGCTGCCGGAACGGCGCCCCGGTTACGCGGCGGTGTCCGGATTGCAAGGAGGACAGCAGCGGCTACGCGGCCACCTCGACATAGGTTACGTAGGAGCTGGGCGCCGGGATGTCGCTGCCGTCCGCCTTGAGGGTCTCGATGTGAAACTCGACGGCTTCACGCATCGTGGCCTCGGCCTCCTGAAGCGTCTTGCCGGTGGCGATACAACCATCCAGGTCCGGGCAGTAGGCGCCGTAGCCCGTCTCGCTCTCTTCGATGATCACCAGGTATCTCATTTGACCCATCCCGCCTGTTTGGAGATGCTTTTCAGGGTTCCCGGAGGGAGATCGTCGTTGGCCTTGCCGGCAATGGTCACCAGGCCGGGCTTGTTCGGATGCCGAAACTGCCGGTGACTGCCTCTGATTCTAACGCAGGCCCAACCGTCACGCTGAAGCAACTTTATGATGTCGCGAACCTTCATCGAAAGGCCCCGAGCCTCGGTCGCGGGCGGAGATCCTCCCTCTCATGGGACGGCCACGGGGGTCGTTTTTCCGGCCTTCGGCAGTGGATCGCGCGCGCTTCGGGCCACGCTTCTGATCATCGCGGTCGCCGCAACCGCCTGCTCCGAGCCCCTCGAGTTCCCCGACTGGACCTTTCCGGTGGCGGAGGGGACGCGGGTCGTCGAGTACGACGGCGTGCCGCTCGATGAGCGCGACCAATGGATCGACCTCGTCGAGGAGCTGACCATCGGCGGGCCGGACGGCGACGAAGGCCTGCTGCTGCACCCGCGCGGCTACACCGAAGGCGGGCTGGCGGTCGATGCCCGGGACGGCCGCCTGTTCGTCCTCGACAACGGCAACTTCCGGGTCCTCGCCTTCGACGCCGCCAGCGGCGCCCACCTTTTCCGCGTCGGTCAGCAGGGGGAGGGCCCCGGCGAGCTGCGCCGCCCGAGCCGCATCGCGATCGCCCGCGACCAGCTCGTCATCGTCGATAGCGTGGCGCCGAAGCTGAGCTACTGGAGCCTGGAGGGCGAGCACGTCCGCGACGTCTCGGCGCAGGCCGTGCGGTTGGCCCAGTACATCGCCGGGTTCTCCGATTCGTCGCTCGT
>DASWHK010000032.1:0-4798 GCA_036398215.1 Acidobacteriota bacterium
TCGCCGCCTGGGCCGCCGACCTCGACGGGGAGCTGGCGGCCGATACGCTCGTCGATCGTGCCCTCGCCGATCACGCCGCCGCGGCGCGGGCGGCGCTCCTGGCGCGGGCCCGCGCCGAGTACCGCGGCGGTGCCGCGCCGAAGGCGTGCGAGACGCTCGAGCTGCTGGCCCGCCGCGCCGCCGAGGCGCGCTGGGTGAGCGGCGCCGAGCTACGTGACTGGGGGGTGCCCCAGGGGCCGGAGCTCGGCGCGCTGCTCGAGGAGCTGGCCCGTGGCCAGTTGCAACGCCGCTGGCCGACGGCCGATGCGGCCCGCGAATGGGCGCGCCGGCGAGCCGAGTCGATGGCGGCCCCGTGGCGGGCCGCGGGGACCTGATGGCGCCGCGGACGGTTGGGGAGATCGGCGAGATCGAGCTCGTCGAGCGGATCCTGACGATCCTCGGCGGCGGGTCTGCTGCACCCAGCGATGCCCCCGAAGGCACGCGCCTCGTGGTCGGGCCTGGCGACGACGCCGCGGTCCTCGACGCCGGGGGCGACGTCGTGGTGACCACCGACAGCCAGCACGAGGGCGTCCATTTCGAAAGGAGTTGGATGTCGGCCGAGGCGCTCGGGCGGCGGGCGATCGCCGTCAACGCCTCCGACGTGGGGGCGATGGGGGGCGAGCCGCTGGGCTTCCTGGCGGCGCTGGCGCTGCCGGGTGATACCGCGGCTTCCTGGGTGGAGCGGCTGGCCGCCGGCCTCGCCGCCGGCGCCGCCCGCTGGGGCGGCCGCGTCATCGGCGGCGACGTGGCGCGCCTCGAGGGACGGGTGAGCATCAACGTCACCGCCGTCGGCCGGATGCCGCCCGGCGTCGCCCCGGTGCGGCGCTCGGGCGCCGCCGAGGGCGACCTGTGCTGGATCAGCGGGCGGCCGGGCCGGGCCGCCGCCGGCCGGGCGCTGCTGGCGGCCGGCTACCGGCTCGCCGGCGACCGCCTCGAGCTTCGGGAAGACCTCGTTGTGGGCCGAAACGGCGCCGCAGTCGAAGCGGCGGCGATCCGCTGCATCCAAGCCTTCATCGACCCGGAGCCGCCGGTCGGGTTGGGCGCCGCGCTGGCCCGCGACGGCCTCGCCGCCGCCATGATCGATCTCAGCGACGGCACCGGCATCGACCTCCGGCGACTGTGCGAGGCTTCCGGCGTCGGCGCCTGCCTCGACGCCGACCCGCTGCTCGCCGACCCGCTCCTGGAGGCGCTGGCCCGCGCCCTCGAGGGCCCTGCCGGCGCGAGGAAAGGCCGTCCGGGCGCGGCCCTCGATCCCGCAGGTGCCGGGAGGGGGAGCGGTCCCGGGGCCGGCGTCGAGCGCTGGATCCTGGCCGGTGGCGACGACTACCAGCTCCTCGGCGCCGTGACCGAGGGCAACCGCGAGAGGCTGGTCGGCGCCGCCCGGCGGGCCGGCTTCGAGGTGCGCATCGTCGGACGCTTCACCGCCGCGGCGGAAGGCCTGCAGCTCGCCCGCGACGGCGTCCGTGAGACGCTGGCGGCCAGGGGATGGGACCATTTCTCCTGAGAATGCGATGATGCTTGCGACCGGTCTCGCGGGGGGGCGAGGCCGCCTGAGACTCCCGCGCCGCCGCAGAGGCGGTCGATGCCCGACAGATCATGCCGCTGAGCTTCGAGATCGCCTGCGCCGACACGACCACCGCGGCCCGCTGCGGGCGGCTGGAGACGCCGCATGGCGGCGTCGATACGCCCGCTTTCATGCCGGTCGGCACCTACGGCGCCGTCAAGGGGATGCGCTCCGAGGACCTCGAGGCGCTGGGGGCGCAGATCCTGCTGGCCAACGCCTACCACCTGGCGGAGCGCCCCGGCGCCGCCGAGATCGAGGCGCTCGGCGGCCTGCAGCGGTTCATGGGCTGGCGCGGGCCGGTGCTCACCGACAGCGGCGGCTACCAGGTCTTCTCGCTCGCCGACCGCTGCACGGTCGACGACGACGGCGTCACCTTCCGCTCGACGCTCGACGGCAGCGCCCGGCGCCTGACCCCGGAATCGGTGATCGACATCCAGGCGCGGCTGGGCTCGGACATCGCCATGGTCCTCGATGAGTGCGTCGCCAGCCCCGCCGACCGCGGGCGCGCCGAGGCGGCGGTGGAGCGGACCCAGGGCTGGGCGGAGCGCAGCCGGGCGCTGGCCGGCCGTCTGCCCGGCGGCCTGTTCGGCATCGTCCAGGGGAGCGTCTATCCTGATCTCCGCGTCGCCCACGCCGAGCGGCTGGCGGCGTTGGACTTCGACGGCTACGCCGTCGGCGGCCTCGCGGTGGGCGAGGACAAGAAGCGAACCTGGGAGGCACTCGAAGCGGCGACCGGGTCGCTGCCGGTCGGCAAGCCCCGCTACGTGATGGGGATGGGGACCCCCGAGGACCTGGTCGAGGGGGTGGCGCGCGGCGTCGACCTCTTCGATTGCGTTCTGCCGACCCGCCACGCCCGCAACGGGACGGCGTTCACCTCCGCCGGCCGCCTCAACATCCGCAACCAGCGATTCGCGGCCGATGAGCGGCCGCTCGATCCGGCCTGCGGCTGTCCGACCTGCGCCCGCTACTCGCGCGCCTACCTGCGCCTGCTCGAGCTGCGTGGCGAGATGACGGCGGCCATCCTGCTCACCTGGCACAACCTCTTCCATTACCTTGACACCATGAGGGTGATCCGGCAGGCTATCGCATCGGCAAGCTTTGCCGAGCTGCGCCGCGCCGCGGTGGCGAGGGCGGCCCAATCGTGAAGCTTCGCACCGATTCGGTGCCGCCGATTCCGTGTTCTCGCGCTACTCAGGGCCCGCGCAGAAATAGCTTCCTGCACCGGCTGCGGAGGTTGTTTCAGCGCGGGCCCTCAGGTCGAGTGCGAACAACGTCAAAGCGACGAGGTCAGCGGTGCCGGTGCGTTCGCTGGAGGAAGCAGAATGGAAGGCCTAGGGTCGCTGGGACAGCTCGCGCCGCTGGTGATCATGCTGGGGATCTTCTATTTCCTGCTGATCGCCCCCATGCGCAAGCGCCAGAAGCAGCAGGAGCAGATGATCGCCGCCCTCAAGCCCGGCGACCACGTGATCACCGCGGGCGGCATTTGTGGCACCATCGTCGGGATCAAGGACGACCGCATCACCCTGCGGATCGCCGATCAAGTGAAGATCGAGATCACCAAGTCGAGCGTCTCGGGCCTCGACAGCTCGGCGAGCTCTTGAGAGGGAACCATACCGATCGGGGTCTCATCACGGCCCCCTAGATCATCGAAGCCCAACATCCCCGTCCGACAGGCCCTGGCATGCCTCGCAACCTCTGGTACAAGCTGTTGTTCATCGTCGCGGTGGCGGCGTTTTGCCTCTTTCTGGCGTATCCGCCCGAGGAGCGAATCAACCTCGGCCTCGACCTGCGCGGCGGCATCCATCTGGTTCTCGAGGTGGTGGTCGACGAGGCCGTCGCCGGCGAGGTGCGCGCCGACTTCGGCCGCTTCCAGGAGCTGCTCGAGAGCGAGGGCGTGAGCTTTGCCTCCGCGACGCTGATCGACGACTTCAGCTTCTCGCTGACCTTCAACACGCGGCTCGCCGGCGACGAGGCCGAGACGCTGGCCGAGAGCTACTACCCCGGTTACGAAACCAGCCTCTCGGGGGGCGAGAGCCCGACGCTGACGCTGACGATGAGCCCCCAGGAGCGCGCCGACGTCCGCGAGCGCTCCGTGCGGCAGGCCCTGCAGACGATCCGCAACCGCGTCGACCAGTACGGCATCGGCGAGCGGGTGATCCAGCGCCAGGGGATGACCGGCAGCCGCATCCTGGTGCAGCTTCCCGGCATCGAGGATCCGCAGCGCGTCAAGGACCTGCTGCGCACCTCGGCGATCCTCCAGTGGCGGCTGGTGCAGGCCGGCCCCGCCGATTCGCGCGAGGCGCTGGTCGCGGCCCTCGGCCCGGAGGGGCTGGCGACCACCGAGATCATGGAGTCGGTGCCCGAGACCATCGAGGGGATCGACTACGCGGCGATGTACTACGCGGTCGATCGCATCCCGATCGTCGAGGGCAGCGAGCTGAAGAACGCCCGCCTGTCGCAGGACGAGCGCGGCGCGCCGGCGGTCGCCTTCACGCTCGACGCCAATGCCGCCAACAAGTTCGCCGAGTTCACCAGCTCCCACATCGGTCGCCAGCTCGCCATCGTCCTCGACGAGCGCATCCAGTCGGCGCCGGTGATCGAGTCGCGGATCGCCGGTGACGGCATCATCCGCGGCAGCTACTCGCTGCAGGAGGCCGAGGACCTCGCCCTGGTGCTGCGCGCCGGAGCCCTTCCCGCCTCGATCCGCTACCTCGAGGACCGCAGCGTCGGCCCGTCGCTCGGCCGTGAGTCGATCCGTCAGGGGATGCTGGCGGCGGCGATCGGTTTGGCGCTGGTGGTGGTCTTCATGCTCGTCTACTACAAGGGCGCCGGCATCAACGCGGTGGTGGCGCTGGCCCTCAACCTGATCATCGTCATCGGGGTGATGGCGGCGCTGGGGGCGGCGCTGACGCTGCCCGGCATCGCCGGGCTGATCCTGCTGATCGGCATGTCGGTCGATGCCAACGTCCTGATCTTCGAGCGCATCCGCGAGGAGCTCGATCTCGGCAAGACCGTCCGCTCGGCGATTGACGCCGGATTTGACAAGGCCTTCTCCGCGATCCTCGACGCCAACATCACCACCCTGATCGCCGCCGTCCTGCTGTTCCAGTTCGGCTCCGGCCCGGTCAAGGGCTTCGCGGTGACGCTCACGATCGGCATCGTTGCCTCCATGTTCACCGCCCTGTTCGTCTCGCG
>DASWHK010000033.1:0-20674 GCA_036398215.1 Acidobacteriota bacterium
CCCGGCGGGACTTCGTATAGAGTTCGCGAGAGTCGTCGCCCAGAACCCGGAGAGCCGCGCGATGAACATCGACGTCCAGCACCGTCCTTCCTATGCCCTCGGCATCGTCGATCTGGCCGCCAACGAGACCGTCAAGGCGGAGACTGGCGCCATGGTGTCGATGAGCTCGAACATGCAGGTGCAGAGCGGCCTGCAGGGCGGGCTCCTGAAATCGGCGATGCGCAAGGTGCTCGGCGGCGAGTCGTTCTTCGTCAACACCTTCACCGCGGCCGGCGGGCCCGGCCAGGTCACCTTCGCGCCCAGCCTTCCCGGCGACATCAACCCGGTTTCGATCCGCGGCGAGCTGTTCGTGCAATCGGGGTCGTTCCTCGCCGGCGAGTCGGGCATCGAGATCGACACCAAGTGGGGCGGGGCCACCTCGTTCTTCTCCTCCGAGGGGCTGTTCCTTCTCCACCTCAAGGGCACCGGGCAGGCGCTGCTGAGCTCGTTCGGTGCCATCCACAAGATCACGCTCGACGGCAACCGCGGCATGATCATCGACACCGGCCACGTCGTCGCCTTCGAGCCCACCGTGCAGTGGCGGGTCAAGAAGGTCTCGGGGCTGTTCACCTCGCTGATCAGCGGCGAGGGGCTGGTGTGCGAGTTCTCCGGCAAGGGCGACGTCTGGCTGCAGACCCGCTCCAACCAGGCTTTCCTCGACTGGCTGATCCCGCGCCTGCCGACCGCCCATACGAGCAGCGGCGGCCGGGGCGACGTCGGCGGCATGATCGGCAACGTGCTGCGGGGTCAGTAGCGAAGCTCGGCGACGCAACGCGGCGGCCCCGGCGACGTGGGTGGGATTCTCGGCAACGTGCGGCGGGGCCAATAATCGAAGCGCGCCGTCGCCGCGACCCGGCATCCGCCCGTCGCGGCATGATCTGGTAATCGCATTTCCAAACGATGCCGCTTCCAGCAGAGCCTTTGATCGAGCTTCGTCAGGTCGCCGCCGGCGCCGGCTCGCGGAACTGTGACTGGTAGAGACGGGCGTAGAGGCCGCCGCGGGCGAGCAGCTCGTCGTGGCGGCCGAGCTCGGCGATGCGGCCGTCCTGAAGGGCGACGATCACGTCGGCGCGCACCACGGTCGACAGGCGGTGGGCGATGACGAACGAGGTCCGCCCCGACAGCAGCACGCCGAGCGCCTCCTGGATCAGCGCCTCGGTCTCGGAGTCGAGCGACGAGGTGGCCTCGTCGAGCACCAGGATCGCCGGGTCGCGGAGGATCTCGCGGGCGATCGCCAGCCGCTGCCGCTGGCCGCCCGAGAGCCTGACGCCGCGCTCGCCGATCAGCGTGTCGAAGCCCTTCGGCATCTGCTCGATGAACTCCAGCGCGTTGGCGGCGGCGGCGGCCACGCGCACCTGCTCCTCGGTGGCGCCGATCGTCCCGTAGGTGATGTTCTCGGCGACGCTGCGGTCGAACAGGAAGATCTCCTGCGGCACCAGGCCGATGTGGCGGCGGTACCAGTGCAGGTCGAGGCTGCGGAGTTCGTGGCCGTCGATCAGGACGCGTCCCTCGACCGGGTCGAAAAACCGCGGCAGCAGGTGGGCGAGCGTCGTCTTGCCGGCGCCCGAGGGGCCGACCAGCGCCACCATCGTGCGCGGCGGGACCGCCAGCGAGATGTCGCGCAGCACCGGGACCTCGGGGTCGTAGGCGAAGCTGACGTTCTCGAAGCGGACCTCGCCGCGCAGCTCCGGCAGCCGCACGCCGTCTTCCGGGCTGGTGACCTCGGGCTCGGTGTCGAGGATCTCGTAGATGCGCTCCAGGGAGGCCAGCGAGCTCTGCATCCGCGGGTTGACGTTGGCGACCGTGCTGGCGGCCGAGAACATCTGCATCAGGTACATGAAGAAGGCGAACAGGCCGCCCACCGTCAGGTCGCTGGTGACGATCAGGTAGACGCCGGCGAGCACGATGATCGTCGGGGCGACGCCGCCGATCAGCCGGAAGACGTTGCGGGTGATCAGGAAGAACATGTCCTGGCGCAGCCCGGCGCGCACGCTCCGGTGCAGCACCTCGGCGAAGCGCCGCCCCTCGTGGCGCTCCGAGGCGGTGGCCTGCACCAGCGGATAGCCGGAGATGCCCTGGTGCAGCGCCGCGCTTACCTCGGTCCACAGCTCGCGGTTGAGGCGCGACAGCTCGCGCATCTTGCCGGAGATGGCGTACTGGTAGCCGAAGATCAGCAGCACCAGCACCAGGCCGCCGAGCGCCATGCGCCACTCGACGTAGAAGATCATCACCAGGTAGCCGACGCCGCGCACCGCGTCGACGGCGGCGGTGGCGAACGAGTCGGCCATCACGCCGCTGAGGTTGTTGATGTCGTCGGTCTGCCGCGACATCAGATAGCCGGCCTCCTTCTCGCTATAGAAGCGGTACGAGAGCCGCTGCATGTGGAAGTACATCTTCAGGCGGATCTCGCGGATGACCTTGGTGTGGAACAGCGTCGTGCAGTAGCCGATCGCCAGCGCGAACAGGACGCTCAGCAGCGTCATGCCGACCAGCACCATCCCCCAGAACAGGATCTCGGAGCGGTCGGAGTTGCTCACCGCGTCGTCGACGACGCGGCGCACGATCAGCGGCGAGATCATCGGCAGCGGCGTGCTGACGATCAGCAGCGCCACCGTGATCCAGACGTAGCCCATGTGCGGCCGCACCCAGGGCCAGAAGCGCCTGATCAGCGGCCAGGCCTTGCCGGGGGCGACCCGCTGCTTTCCACCGTCGCGAGCGACACGCATGTGGGCAGACTATTTCGAGGTGGCGCCGTTTGCACGCTCTCATTGCACGGGGGCGGCGACGGCGTTGTGGCAGCGGAAGGCCAAGACTTCGATGTTCGCGGGGAGGAGGCTAGGATGGGCCGGGCCGGATACATAGATCGGCGGCCCTCGGCCCCCTTGCGGGGGACCTTTGACCTCGTCGTCTGCTCCAAGGTGGCTCATGGACGCCTACACCATCGCGGTGATCAACTTCAACGGCGTGAAAGTGCTGCAGCCGACGCTCGAGGCGCTGCTGCGCATCCCCGACGAAGGCATGCGCATCATGGTGCTGGACAACGGCTCCACCGACGGCAGCCGCGAATGGCTGGCGGAAAACTACCCGCGGCTCGACGTGCGCCACACCGCCGCCGACGGCGACGTGCAGCGGGTGCGCAGCTACGCGCTCGACAGCGCCGAAACCCGCTACGTCATGCTGCTGGACAACGACCTGGTGCTCGAGCCGGATTGCCCCACGAGGCTGCTGGCTGCGATGCGATCGCGGCCCGGCGTGCTCGCCGCGACACCGCGCATGCTCTGCGCCGAGCACCCGGAGGTGATCCACAACGACGTCGGCCGCGTGCACTTCCTCGCTGTTTCCGGGCGCAGCGATCGCGGGCGCACGGTGCAGGAGCTGCCACCGTCCGATACGCCGCGACCGACCGTTCCCGGTGGCATTGCCATGGTCGACCGCGAGCTCGCCGCCAGGATCGGCGGGTTCGACGACCACTACGACTTCGCCTGGGCCGACGACGCGCACTTCTACGTCCGCGGCGCCATCGCCGGGCTGCATTCGCTGCTCGTCTCCGGCGCGACCTCCTACCACCCGGTGCCGTCGCACGGCCTGGCGCGCGCCGAAGGGCAGATCCACAACCGCTACCGCTTCATCCTGACCATGTACGCCGGGCGCACGCTGCTGCTGCTGGCGCCGGCACTGCTCGTATTCGAGATTGCGCTCGCCGGGCTGTTCCTGCTCAAGGGTCTTACCGGCGCACAGCTCCGCGCCCTCGCTCGCATCTGGCGCGGCCGCGGCGAGGTGCTGGCAACACGACGCCGCATCCAGGCGAGCCGGCGCGCCCCGGACACCGCATATCTCGACGCCAGCGGCTTGTCCGGCGGCGGCCCCCTGTCATCGAAAGGCCTGCAGATCGCGGCCGCACCCGTCAACGCCGTGCTGCGTGGCTACTGGGCGCTTGTCCGCCGTCTCCTCTGAGTCGCCATCATCGGGGCACGATCGGAGCACACCCAAATGGATGGAACGTCTTGTTCGATCGCCGTAGATCGGGCGCGCCACGCGGCCCTCAGCGGCGCGGCGTGAACGGCAGCTTGCCGCCGTCGCGCGGCGCGCGGCCTTCGAGGAAGCGGCGCAGGCCGGTCTGCAGGCGCCGTATCGTCTGCCAGTCGCCGATGAGGACCCCCTGGACGCGGC
Organism: Acidobacteriota bacterium; assembly: GCA_036398215.1. Lineage (GTDB taxonomy): Bacteria > Acidobacteriota > UBA890 > UBA890 > UBA890 > DASWHK01. The sequence goes on from DASWHK010000033.1 coordinate 4,210, forward strand.
TGGAATGGAACTGGTGGTCGGTGCTCAGCTCCCATTGCGCCTTGCGGCCGGGGATCATGGCATACAGCTCGCTGCGACCTTCGATGATGTTGGCGTATTCGAAGGCGAAGCGTACGAACAGCACCGGAGCGTGCCCCTCACGCAGCGCGCCCGCCGCCGCATCGTTGTTGAAGTAGCGTTTGCGCACGGAGAGCACGAGCTCCGGCGTCAGGCTCGATTTCTCCAGATCGAGGTCGTCCAGGAAGCGGTCGTACAGGTGCTGGTCGTCGGCTGCGGACGGCATCACGGTGGCCCCCAGGATGACCGCACCGGAGGCCACCACCCAGGCGTCGAGAAAGCGCAGCGCCCGCGTCGCCCCCATGGAATGGCCCACCGCCAGGACGCTGCCTTCCACATCGGGGCGCGCCACCAGGTAGCGCGCCGCCGCCACCGACAGCGGCTCGGGATCCCACGCTTCGGGGTCGCGCAGGTCGCCCGGCGCCGCGCTGGCGCCGTATCCGGGAGCGTCGACGGCCAGCACCGCGTAGCCCAGGCCTACCAGTGCGCGGCGCAGGAACAGCGCGCCGCGCTGGTAGGCGCCTTCCTCGTCGGCGCCGTGAAACACCAGCGCTGGGCGGTAGGGCGGCGCGCCGGGCGGTAGCGTCAGCCAGCCGACGGCGCCGCCCGGTAGCTCCACCGGCTCGCCCACGTCGGCGCGAGCGACGGCGAAGAACGGGCCCAGGGCGGGGCGGATCTGTGGCCACTTCTCCTGCAGGAACTCGCCGCGCTGCTCCGGAAACGCCAGCCCGTGCGCGATCCACAGCAACACCGGCAGCAGCGCGCACGTCAGCATGGCGACCTGGGCGATCCGGCTACCGGTCGAGGTGAAGGTCAATGTGACGCTGGTGCTGCCGCCGGTAGGCACCGGCGAGTGAGTGGGCTTCGCGCCCGGAAACGCGGCACGCGCCAGCGGCTCGACGATTCGATCGATGGCGGCGCCGCCGAGCACCACCGTGGCGCCGGTGAAGGCAAGGGCCGACGCTGCCGGCACGGGGATCGAAGCGTAGCCGCAGGCAACCACGACGGCGAGCTCGCCCAGCGCGCGCACCGGCGCACGGTGCTCGAAGTGGTCGACAAAGGAAAACAGCCCGCCGACCAGCAGCGCCAGGCCCAGCGGCGCGAAGCCGCCCGCCGCGGCGTTCGCCAACCAGGCAGCGCAGGCGCACAGCAGCCAGCCCGCCGGATGCGCGAGCGGCGCGACGGCGTCGCGCGCCGCAGCGCCCGCGAGGCGGAACACCAGCGCGAGGCCGATGAGCAGGGCCAGGGACGGCTCGCCGGTGAACGTCGCGTCGATTGAAATCGCCAACCCCTCCAGGAGTGTTGCCCAGGTCGCTGACGGTACAGTACCGCGCCCGCTTGCACGCTCCGACTTCGCCAAGGGGCAAGGAAGCACATGATCCGAATCCTGCGCCGTTCTCACAGTACCGGGTAGGGCGGTTTCGACCCGGAGGTGAAGATGGACTGGCGATCGGTGAGGGGCGTGGTAGCTCTCGGTTGTGCCGCGTTAGTGGCGGCGACGACGATTCCCGCGGCGGCAACTCCCGTTTCCGCCGCCGAGGCGACGTCGGTTCCCTCGACGGCGGCGACGCCGGCCCAGGAGACCGGCGGCGGCTGGTCGGTGACCGGCCAGGCGGGCACCGGGCTCTCGTTCTTCTTCGGTGAGCAGGTCTCGGACCCGGCGTTCGGATTCGCCGTCGGGCGGCACCTCACCGACTCCATGCAGGTCGAGGGGCAGGTGCTCGGCTTCGCCGGGCCGTGGCGGGAGACCACGTGGGTGACCCGCATCGACGCCGATGCTCCGGCGACCTTCTTGCGGCGGGAGCAGCGCCGCGGCGTGCTGGCGTTGACCCGCGCCAACCTGTTTCTCGGCAAGGGTCGCTTGCGTCCCTACTTCTCCTTCGGCGCCGGGATCGGCTGGGGCCGCGAGGTACGGGAAGGCAGGATCTTGGCTGCGAGCCTGCCGGGCCCGACTCCCGGCTTCGGCCCCGAGCGAGATGTGGACGAGCGCATCGGCTTCGTGACGCTGCTCGGGACCGGCGTCGACATCGGCCTGAGCGACCGCTGGCGGCTTCGTCCCGAGGCGTTGCTGCCGCTGGTGTGGGGCGGGGTGGAGTCGGGCAACGTGACGATGGTCGTCGGGGTCACCTATGCGAGCGCCCCCGAGCCCCAAGCCCGCGCCCGCGGAAGCCAGGTCGCGGCGGCGGTGCCCCTCCCCGCCGGCGCCGTCGGCTGGCAACGCGTCACCGCTCTTCCGCCGGGGCAGACCCTGCGCGTGCGCCTCGAGAGCGGCATCCTGGGCTTTCGCGATGGGATGCCCGTCGAGCCGGGCGGGCGCCGCGTGATCGGCGCGCTCGTTGCCGCGGATGACGACTCGATCGTGGTGCGAGTCGCCGAGGGTGCCGGCAAGGGCACCTGGCGGTTCCCGCGGCCGACCGTCGAGCGGATCGAGCGCGGCCGCCTCGAGACCGACGGGCCGTGGGAGGGCATCCTCGCCGGTTTCGCTGTCGGTGCCGGCTTCGGAGCGATCGGCTACCTCGCCTCCGGCGGCGGCGACGACCACGAGATCTGGATCCCCGCCGGAACGCTGCTCTTCGGAGCCCCTCTGGCCCTGGTGGGGGGCATCTCGGACCACCTTCACCGATCGTTCAAGGTCATCGAGCTCATCTACGACGCGGGATCCTGACGATTCGCTACTCCCGGTGACGGGCGTCGACGTCGATCGCCTCGCGGGCGCCGAAGTCCTTGACGATCATCATGAATCTCACGGCCGCCGTCTCCTTCACCTGCCGTCCGGCTTGCGGTCGGGTCCGAACTCGGCTCTCAGCATGCGTGCCACGAGATCGGCAGCGGCGCGATCGTCGAGGCCTGAACCCGTGAGCAGTCGCCACGTATCGAAATCCACGGCCAGCCTCAGAGCGCCCATGAGCTCGTCGCCGCCCGCTCGGTGCGCGGGCCAACCCACGGCGAGCGTCTGGATGATCGCTCGCAACCAGGGTGACCACAGCCCATCCATGACCGTCGCGAGTGCCTCGACCGTGTGGATATCCCGCAGGACCTTGCCCAGCATGTCCTGCTTGCGACCGTACCATCGGTAGAGCTCTTCGAGAGCGATGGTCAGGCGTTCCGCAGGGTCGTCGATCGGGGCCCATGACGAAGGATCGGGAAACTGGTTGCTTCTCGCCCAGTGGGTCGAGCACGCCATCAACAGGTCGACCTCGGTCGGGAAGTGGCTGTACACGGTCATGCGGCTCACGCCGGCGTGCTTGGCGATGTCGGTAATTGCCGTGCGCGCGGGTCCCACCGCGCGGTGCAACTCCACCGCCGCCTCCGTGATTCGCCGGCGGGTTTCTTGCTCCTGCCGGGCGCGCTTCGTCTTTCGATACTGCCGGGATGAGCCCTTCCTGGTCATAAAATTCACTATACAAAGTGTCATCCGAACTTGACAAGCCGGCCAGGACGCGAGTAACCTGCGCATATTCACTAAACATGGTGTCTAGTGAAAACTGCTGAGGGCAGGTCGGTAGGGAATCCACGTAGACGCCCGACCGTCGATTCCGGGGGCGCCCACCCCTCACGAAGGAGAAACTCGAATGCATTGGAAGCAAGCGGGGCTCGCAATCATCGTCGCGCTGGCGGCCCTACCCGTAACCCATGCGACACCGCGGGCGCCGGAAGGGGTCTCCCGCTCCTGCGCCCTCGTTCTCGAGGTCGAGGTCTGCGTCTCGGCAGTCATGGATGGGACAACGGTGCGGGAGCTAAGCGTCACCGTTCCACTCCGACTGATCGAGGCCGGCCCGGCCGACGCCGAGATGTCGTGGCCGCCCAAGGAGCTGGCCGCCATCGCGCTGCCCGACGACGCGCGTACGGCGCTCGGTATCGACCACCTGGGAATCAACTGGGAAGCACATGGCCATCCACCCGGTCCCTTCCTGACACCCCACTTCGACTTTCACTTCTACAATATCGGCCGCGACGAGCTCGAAGCGCTGGACTGCGTCGACGAAACCAAGCCGACGAGCCTCCCGTCCGGCTACATGCTTCCGGACATTGACGTCCCCGGGCTCGGCATGCTCCGTGGGCTGTGCGTACCGCGCATGGGGATGCACGCGATGCCGGAAGACGAGGTCGCAGCCGCCGAGCCGTTCCGCGCCACGATGGTGATGGGCTACTACGGCGGCACGCCGATCTTCTTCGAGCCGATGGTGTCGCGCGCCCGTCTCCTCGAGAGGTCGGAGTTTGCACTGGCGCTGCCTCGCGTGGCGACGCTGCCGGACGGCGTCCGCTACCCGAGCGAGCTCGTCGCCGAATACCACGCCGCGGCGGATCAATACCGATTCGTGATGACGGGGTTTGACGGCCGATGAAAGAACAAGCGTTCACGCCGAACATCATGACTGTTGTCCCCGAGCGCGTGACCGGCATCCGCAAGCTCTTCTTCCGCTGGGTGAGGAGCCAGTACGGCGGCATCGTCCCCGGTGTGTTTCAGGTCCTGGCCGTCGATTTGCGCGTCGCGCGTCCGGCCGGCGCCCTGTACCGCCACCTTCATCTGCGCAAGTCCTCGACGCTGAGCCGACTGCAGCGAGAGATGCTCGCCACGGTCGTCAACGGCAAGGTCGGCGGCGCACCCTGACTGGGCCTGCACACGGCGGCGGTTCGCCGCCTGACCGGCGATGAGCACCTCAGTGACGAGTTCGCCACCACCTGGCCGGAATACGACCTGGAACCCAAGACGCGGGCGTTGCTCGGCTACGCCAGCAAGCTGACCGAGGCGCCCGGCATGGTTGGCAAGGACGACATCCGCGCGCTAACGGACGCCGGATGGAGTGAACGGGAGATCTGGGAGATCACCGCTCTCACCTCCTTCTTCAACTTCAGCGGCCGGCTGGAGGCGGCCTCGGGTCTACCGCCCGACCAGATCCCCCCCGGTGCCGACTTTACAGAAGGACGCGCCGGCTCGCGGATGTGGTGACCGCGACAAGGATCCCATCCGCCCTCTCGGTTTCACTGAACGGGGGGCGCCGAAATCGACAACGGCGCCGAGGCCACGCTCGAGTACGGGCTGCCGGCCCGCCGCCGGTCGGCCGCCACCGCAAGTGGGGTGGCGCCTCGAGCTTCCCCAGGGAACGCTTGATCGCGACCTCCCACACGACAACGGCGCTCAGGTAGACCTGGTTGGCAGCGTTGGTGAGATGCCGCGCCAGGCGGACAGAATCCAAGGCGAACGAGTCGGACGCGAAGCAGGGGATAAGCGCCTTCGATGAACGACACACCAGTCTGTCCGAATCTTCCCAAATGAGAGGGCCACTACCCCAGAAACTGGGATATCGATCTCTGGAAGAGTGCCAGGATGCTCCGGGCTCAGGCGCGGTCGGCTATCAGTGCCGGAGCGCGACCATCGGATCGACGCGCGCCGCGCGGCGCGCTGGCACGAGGTTGGCGAGCAGGGCGACGAGCAGCAGGGTGGCGACGGCGGCCCCGAAGGCGATCGCATCAGTGGGCCCGATGCCGTACAGGACGCTGGCCAGGACGCGACCGGCAAGCAGCGACAGAAGGGTGCCGGCGCCGATGCCTAGGACCACCAGCACCATGCCCCGGGTGACGACGAGCGCGAGCACCCGCCGGGTCTCGGCGCCGAGGGCCATGCGGATGCCGATCTCGTGGGTGCGGCGGCTCACCGCGTAGCCGATCACGCCGTACAGGCCGACGCCGGCGAGCGCCAGGGCGAGCGCCGCGAAGAGCCCGATCAGGAGGGCCCCCGCGCGCACCGGAAAGAGCGTCACGTCGACCAGCTCGCGCAGCGGCGCGGTGTCCAGGAAGACCAGCTCCGGGTCGATCGACAGGAACACCCGCTCGAGGTCGGCGAGCTGTGCGGCGGCAGGCTCGCGGGTGCGCACCAGGAAGGCCGCGTAGGTGGTGCGGCCGGCGGGGAAGGGGTAGTGCAGGTAGGGCGTCGGCGCCTCGCCGACCGTGCGCGTCTTGTAGTCTTCGACGACGCCGACGATTCGCACCTCGGGGCCGGCGAGCTCGTTGCGGAAGCTCTTGCCGATGGCGCTGTTGCCGGGCCAGAAGCGCTCGGCGAAGGCGCGGGTCACGACCGTGACGCGGCGGTCCTCGGCGTCGGCCGGCACCAGGAGTCGGCCCTCCAGCAGCCGCACCTGCAGCGTGTCGAAGTAGCCGGCGTCGACGTAGGCGCCGCCGATGACATAGGGGCGGTCTTCCGCGGAGCTTTGATGGCCGTCGATGTAAACGGCCCAGTTGTTGTCGTTGATCGACATCGGCGCCCGGGAGGTGAGCGCCACCGCCTCGACCCCGGGGTGATCGAGAAGCCGTGCCCGGGCGGTGTCGAAGAAGACCGCGGCATCGTCGCCGTCGTACCCGAACATGTCGAGCGCCACGGTGTAATGCGACGTGTTGTCGGCGTCGAAGCCGAGCTCGGTGCGCTGCGCCGATGCCAGGCTGCGCACCAGCAGCGCGCCGCCCACCAGCAGCACCATCGAGATCGCCACCTGGGTTACCACCAGCGCGTCGCGCAGCTCGAAGCGGCCGGCCCGGCCCGCGTCGCCGGCACCGGCGCCCTTGAGCGCCGGGACCAGGTCGGGTCGCGAGGCGCGCAGCGACGGCGCCAGGCCGAAGACGACGCTGGTGAGGGCCGAGGCCGCCAGGGTGAAGGCGAAAACCCGAGCGTCGACGCTGAAATCGACGCCCAGGTCGATCGGCAAGGGCGGCTGGATGGCGGCGATCACACGCGTCGCGAAGACGGCGACCGCGAAACCCGCGCCGCCGCCGGCCAGCGCCAGCAGCAGGCTCTCGGTGAGCAACTGGCGGACCAGCCGCGCGCGCCCGGCCCCCAGCGCCAGGCGCACCGCCACCTCCTTGCGCCGCGCCGCCGCCCTCGCCAGCAGCATGTTGGCGATGTTGGCGCAGGCCACCAGCAGGACCAGCCCGACGACGCCGAGGATCAACATCCCGGCGGGCGCCAGATAGCCGTCGAAATCGGGGTTGAAGCGCACCTCGGCCGTGGGCAGGACGGTCACCGTCTGGCGCTCGTTGGTCTCGGGGTGCTCCTCGGCGAGCTGCGCCATGATCCCGGCAAGCTCGGCCTGCGCCCCCGCGGCGTCGAAGCCGTCGCCCAGACGGCCTCGCATCCACAGCCAGCGGGTCCCGCGGCGGGTCAGCCGCGTATCGCCGGTCGGCGAGGGCACGCTGCTCTGATTGCCTACCGGCTCGAGCTCCTCGACCATGGTGACCGGCACCCACAGCTGCGCGGCCACCGCGGGAAGCATGCCGCCGAAGCCCGGGGGCGCGACGCCGACGACCGCGTAGGGGGTGCCGTTGATCCGCAGGGTCTGGCCGAGGACGCCGGGGTCCGCCGCGAAGCGCGACTCCCAGAAGGCGTGGCTGAGGACGGCTACCGGGTGGGTGAGCTCGGTCTCCAGCTCCTCCGGCAGGAAGGCGCGGCCGAGCGCCGGCCGCACGCCGAGCACCTCGAAGTAGTTGTCCGAGACCAGCTCGCCGACGACAATCTCCGAGCTGCTGTCGCGCGCCAGGTTGGCGAAGAAGTTGGTATAGGCGATCAGCCCGTCGAGCGAGCGGGCCCGCTCCCGCAGGTCGAGGTAGTCGAGCCACGAGCTGCTGTCGTGGCCGGTACCGATCTGTCCCCGGCGGTAGACGTCGATCAGCTCCTCGGGCCGCTCGACGGGCAGCGGACGCAGCAGCGCGGCGTTCACGACGCTGAAGATCGTCGCGTTGACGCCAACGCCGAGCGCCAGCGTGATCGTCGCGATGGCGGTGAAACCGGGCGCCGAGCGCAGCGTCCGGAAGGCGTAGCGCAGGTCTTGAGCGAAGGTGTTCACGTGATCTCCTCTCGCGAGTCGGCGTGCTGACGCAGCGCGGCTTACAGGTCGGCGAATCCCTTGCCCTGCTCGGCCAGCTCCTCGAGCAGCTCGGCCGGCGCCAGCAAGTCGCCGTGCTCGGCCTGCAGCTCGACCAGCTTGTCGTAGATGGTGCGGACGCCCATCGTGTCGGCCCAGAACATCGGGCCGCCCTTGTGGCGCGGGAAGCCGTAGCCGTGCAGCCAGACGACGTCGATGTCGCCGGCGCGGATCGCGATCCCCTCGTCGAGCAGCTTGGCGCCCTCGTTGACCAGCGGGTACAGGCAGCGCTCGATGATCTCGGCATCGCTGAAGGTGCGTCGCTGGATGCCGAGCTTCTCGGAGGTCTCGACGATCATCGCCTCGATCTCGGGGTCGGGGATCGGCGTGCGGTCGCCCTTCTGGTAGCGGTACCAGCCGGCGCCGGTCTTCTGGCCGAGCCTGTCCATCTCGACGATGCGGTCCTCGATGTCCGAGTAGCGCTCGCCCGCCGGCCGCCGCGCGGCCTGGTGCTTGCGGATCAGGTAGCCGACGCCGAGCCCGGCCATGTCGAGCATCGTGAACGGGCCCATCGGAAAGCCGAAGTCGCAGATGGCCTTGTCAACCTCCTGCGGCAGGGCGCCCTCTTCGAGGACGAAGTAGGCCTCGCGCAAGTAGGCGAGCAGCATGCGGTTGCCGACGAAGCCCTCGCAGACGCCGACCACGACGCCGGTCTTCTTGAGTTGCTGGGCCAGCGCCAACGCCGTGGCGACGACGTCCTTGGCGGTCTGGTCGCCGCGGACGATCTCCAGCAGCCGCATGACGTGCGCCGGCGAAAAGAAGTGCAGGCCGAGGACGTCGCCGGGCCGCCCGGTGGCGGCGGCGATCTCGTCGACGTCGAGCGTCGAGGTGTTGGTCGCCAGAATGGCGCCGGCTCGGCAGACCTCGTCGAGACGGGCGAAGACCTTCTTCTTGAGGCCCATGTCCTCGAAGACCGCCTCGACGACCAGGTCGGCGTCGGCCATGTCGGCGTAGTCGAGGGTCCCGGCGATCGTCGAGACCAGCAGGTCGCGATCCTCTTGCGAGATTCGCCCCTTCGCGAGCGACGAATCGTAGGTCTGCTCGATCTTCTCGAGTCCGGCGTCGAGGGCCTCCTGGTCGACCTCGAGGACGCGCACCGGGATGCCGGCGTTGGCGAAGGCCATCGCGATCCCCTGTCCCATCGTTCCGCAGCCGATCACCCCGGCCTTCTTGACCTCCCGGGTCGGCGTGTCCCTGGGGATGTCGGGGATCTTGGCGACCTCGCGCTCGGCGAAGAACGCGTGGCGCATCGCCTGGGACTGCTCGGAGGCGAGAAGGCGGTCGAAGATCACCCGCTCGGCCTTCATGCCCTCTTCGAAGGGGAGGTTGGTGGCGTTCTCGATCGAATCGATGGCCGCCAGCGGCGCCTCGAGGCCGCGCGCCCGCCGCGCCGTCTCCTTGCGGTACTGGGCGAAGATCTCGTCCTTGCCGCGCGCCGCCTCGACGCGCTCGTTCTGGTCGCGCGTGCGCCGCGGGCCGCCCCCGGCGGTGATCAGCTTCTTGGCGTACAGCACGCCGGCGGCGGCCGGCTCCCCCTCGAACAGCTCGTCGACGAGGCCGATCTCGTGCGCCTTCGGCGCCGGGTTGAGCTTGCCCTGGACAATGAGATCGAGGGCCGCCGGCACGCCCACGAGCCGTGGCAGCCGCTGCGTCCCGCCCGCCCCCGGGATGATGCCGAGCGTCACCTCGGGCAGCCCGAGGCGGGCGTCGATGCCGGCGATCCTGTAGTGGCAGCCGAGCGCCAGCTCGCAGCCGCCGCCGGCCGCGACCCCGTGGATTGCCGCGACCACCGGCTTGCCGGCGCCCTCGATCGCGTCGATCACTTCGCTGAGCGTCGGGGGCGTGAACGCCAGCTCGGAGCCGAACTCCTTGATGTCGGCACCGGCCGAGAACATGCGCCCGCCGCCATGGATGACGATCGCCAGCACCTCCGGATCGCTAAGCGCTTCCTGCAGCCGGGCGTGGATCCCCTCGCGGACCGCGTGCCCGAGGCCGTTGACCGGCGGGCTGTCGATGGCGATGACGCCGACGGCGCCTTTCCTGGAGTACTGGGTTGGGTCGTCGCTCATGCTCACCTCGTTCGAGCCTCCGTCGCCGCAAGGTCCACGCGCCAAACTCGTCTCACTTCCCCCACGGCCGGCTAGAGGCGCGGCAATGCGATGACCATTGTGCGCACGACGGACGTCTCGCCCGTTTCCGTCCAGGCCAGGACCAGCCGCTCGCCGCTGCGCACGATCTGCGGGAAGCCGCTGGCGCGATCGGATCCGGTCGTCGCCACGACGTGGCGCTTGCCGAGGCTGCCATCGACGCCGACCGTCTGCATGAGGATGTCCGCCCCGCTGCCGTGGGCCGCTACCCAGGTGATCGCAACGCGCGAGTCGTCGAGCCAGGCAACGTCGACGCGACCGATCGGGATCGGCGTCGCGGCGGCGCTGGCCGCCGCCAGCCCCGCCACCTCGCGCGGGCTGCTGGGGTCGATCGCCGCCGCGCTGGCACGATCGATGAGGATCGGCGGCGAGAACGATGCTCCCGCATCGCGCGTGAAGGCGAGCTTTACCTCGGGATCGCCCTGGCGCAGCGAGAACCAGACGATCGCGCCGGCCTCCCCCCGGCCGGCGATGGCGGGTCCGTTCACCGGGCAGCCGGGGATCTGCCAGTCGTCGTGCGAGACACGCACCGGCTCCTGCCAGCCCTCGTTCGTGCGACGGACGCTCCAGATGTCGCGGACCTCCGTGTCCGATCGGTCGCGGTAGACGGCCACCAGGGCGTCGCCGACCCGAGCGGCGGAGGTCTGGCAGCACTCGCAGATGCGCGGGTCCAGCAGGGCTTCGGGGCCCTGCTTGCCGTCGCCGTCGAAGCGCGCCGCGCGCAGCGTCATCTCGCGGCGCGCTTCCTCGCCGGCGAACTCGCGCCCGTCGAGCCAGATCGCGGTGAAGCCGCCGCCTGGCTCCGCCACCAGCGACACGAAGCCGTGCTCGGTTCGGGTGCCGTCGGCGTGGGGAACGACGGGCGCGGACCAGCTCGCGCCGCCGTCGCGTGAGCGGACGATGTTGATGTCGTAGCTGGTGCCCGGCCCGCCGTTTCGGCGCAGCCAGTGGGCGGCGAGCGTCCCGCCGCTCTCGACGATCGCCGGGAAGTCGGCCCAATTGACGAAGAAGTCGTCGCCCTCGGCGATGGTGCGCGGCGCCGACCAGGCGTCGCCGTCGAGCGTCGCGAAGCGCAGGGCGAAACGTCCCCGCCGCGTCGATGCGGGGGCGGCGCCTTCCTCTCTGGCGGCCTCGAGCCAGCTCATGTACACGCGACCATCGGCGGCGGCGAACAGGTTGGGCTGCCCGCTCCTCGGCTCCGCGGGCGAGGCGATCTCGACGCCCAGCCCGGCGCCCGCCGGCGAGGCTTCGGTTACCGGCGTATCGCCCGCACCCGCACCGGCGTGTTCGGAGCCGGCGTCGGCTGCCGGCGCCTCGGCGGCCGGCTCATCGTTCGAGCCGGCACCGGCGCAGCCGCCGAGCGTCAGGCCACCGGCGAGCGCCAGGGTGCAGGCAAACAGGAGAACGGAGGGTCGATGTGTACGCATGTCGGGATCCTCGGTCGAGACCCGCGTCGAACCGTGTGTCGATAGCGTCGAGTCATCCGCGCGTCCCGATGCTGCCAGCCCAGGGCCGCCGGGTAAAGGTCGCCGCGCTTCTCCGCCCCGGCCGTCCGGTCGGGTCACCCGCCCGGCGACGGCCGACGCGCCTTCTCGGCCTCGCGATGGGCGCGGAAGTCCTTGCGGTGCTGCCAGCCGCGCCACATGACGTAGAGCGCGGGGATCACGAGCAGCGTCAGGATGGTCGAGGTCACCAGGCCGCCGACCATGGGCGCGGCGATGCGCTTCATCATGTCGGCGCCGGAGCCGCTGCTCCACATGATCGGCAGCAGGCCGCCCATGGTCGCCGTGACCGTCATCATCTTGGGGCGGACGCGTTGGACGGCGCCATGCAGAACGGCTTCGCGCAGCGCCTCCATTGATTTGAGCCGCCCCTCGCGCAGGTACTGCTGATAGAACTCGTCGAGGTAAACGATCATCACCACGCCGGTTTCGGCGGCGACGCCGGCGAGCGCGATGATCCCGACCCATACCGCCACACTCAGGTTGTACTCCAGGTACCAGAGCAGCCAGACGGCGCCGATCAGCGCGAAGGGCACCGACAACATCACGATCAGCGACTCGGCGACCGACTCGAAGCTCAGGTACAGGAGCAAGAAGATGATCAGCAGCGTCAGCGGCACGACGTAGATGAGCCGCTGTTTGGCGCGCTGCATGTACTCGTACTGGCCGCTCCACTGCAGATAGTAGCCGGTCGGTAGCTCGACATTGGCGGCGACCAACTCCTGTGCCTCGACGACGTACGAGCCGATGTCGCGGTCGACGACGTCGACAAAGACGTAGCCGACGAGCTGGGCGTCCTCACTCTTGATCATCGGCGGGCCCGTGGTCAGGCGAATGTCGGCGAGCTGGCCGATTGGCACCTGGGCGCCGGTGGGCGTCGCGACCAGCACGCGGCGAAGCGTTTCGAGGTCGTCGCGCAGCTCGCGCGCGTAGCGCACGTTGACCGGATAACGCTCGCGCCCCTCGATCGTCTGGGTGATGTTCTTGCCGCCGACGGCGGTCTCGACCACCGCCTCGACGTCCTCGACGTTGAGGCCGTAGCGGGCCGCCTCGGCCCGCTTGACCTCGAAGTCCAGGAAGTAGCCGCCGACGACGCGCTCGGCGAGCACGTTGCGCGTACCGCGCACCTCGCCGAGAACCTGTTCGATGTGCTCGCCGATCGCCTGGATGACGCCCAGCTCGGGCCCGAAGATCTTGATGCCCACCGGCGTGCGGATGCCGGTCGACAGCATGTCGGTGCGGCCCTTGATCGGCATCGTCCAGGTGTTGGTGACGCCGGGAAGCTGCAACAGCGCGTCGAGCTCGGCCTCCAGCGCCTGTGGCGTCAGGCCGGGCCGCCACTCCTCCTCCGGCTTGAGCGTAATGACGGTCTCGATCATGCCCAGCGGCGCCGGGTCGGTGGCGGTGCGCGCCCGTCCCGCCTTGCCGAACACCCTCTCGACCTCGGGGACCGTCTTGATCAGGCGGTCCTGCACCTGCAGGACGCGGCCGACCTCGGCGATCGAGGCGCCTGGCAGCAGCGTCGGCATGTACATCAACGTGCCTTCCCAGAGCGGCGGCATGAACTCGGAGCCGAGCTGCTGGAATGCCGGCCAGGTCACCGCCAGCGCGACCAACGCGAGCACGAGGGCCGTCTTGCGGAAGCGCAGCGCGAGCACCGCAAACGGCCGGTAGAGCCAGATCAGGACCCGCGAGATCGGATGCTTGTGCTCGGCGACGATGTGGCCGCGGATGAACAGCACCATGAGCACGGGCACCAGCGTGATCGAGACGAACGACGCGAAGAACATGGCGAACGTCTTCGTGAAGGCCAGCGGCTTGAACAACCGTCCCTCCTGGGCCTCGAGCGTGAACACCGGCAGGAACGAGACCGTGATGATCAGCAGCGTGAAAAACAGCGGCTTGCCGACCTCCTTGGCCGCCTCGACGATCACCGCGTCGCGGCTCGGACGATCCGCCTCGGGCAGCGCCTCCCATTGCTCGAGCCGCTTGTGGGCATTCTCGACCATGACGATGGCGGCGTCGATCATCACCCCGATCGCGATCGCGATGCCGCCCAGTGACATGATGTTGGAGTTGATGTCGAAGTAGTACATGGTCGCGAACGACAGCAGGATGGCGACCGGCAGCGTCAGGATGGCGACCAGCGCCGAGCGGAAGTGGAACAGGAAGATCAAGCAGACCAGTGAGACGATGAGGATCTCTTCCAGCAGCTTTTCCTGGAGAGTCTCGATGGCGTGGTGGATGAGGCCGGAGCGGTCGTAGGTGGTGACGATCTCCACCCCCTCGGGCAGCGCCGGCCGGATCTCCTCGATCTTCGCCTTGACCCGCTCGATGACCGCCAGCGCGTTCTCGCCGTAGCGCATCACCACGATGCCGCCCACCACCTCGCCCTCGCCGTCGAGCTCGACGAGGCCGCGGCGGATATCGGGGCCGCGGCCCACCGAGGCGACGTCACGCAGCATCACCGGCGTGCCGCCGGCGCCGGTTCCGAGGCTCACGTTGCGGAGATCTTCGAGATCCTTGATGTAGCCGCGGCCGCGCACCATGTACTCGGTGCCGGCCAGCTCGGTAACCCGACCGCCGACGTCGTTGTTGCTGCTGCGGACGGCCATGATGACGTGGGAGATCGGCAGGTTGTACGCCAGCAGCGTGTTGGGATCGACGGTCACCTGGTACTGGCGCACGAAGCCGCCGACGCTGGCGACCTCGGCGACGCCCGGCACGCTTTCCAGCCAGTAGCGGAGGTACCAGTCCTGGATGCTGCGCAGCTCGGAGAGGTCATGGCGGCCGCTGCGGTCGATCAGGGCGTACTCGAAGCCCCAGCCGACGCCGGTGGCATCGGGCCCGAGCGTCGGCGTGACCCCTTCGGGCAGGGCACCCGCGACCTCGTTCATGTACTCGAGCACCCGCGAGCGCGCCCAGTACATGTCGGTGCCGTCCTCGAAGATCGCGTAGACGAACGACAGGCCGAAGAACGAGTAGCCGCGCACCACCTTGACCTGCGGCGCGCTGATCAGCGAGGTGACGATGGGGTAGGTGATCTGGTCCTCGACGAGGTCCGGGCTGCGCCCGGCCCATTCCGTGAAGACGATCACCTGGACGTCGGAGAGGTCGGGGATGGCGTCGAGCGGGATGTTGATCAGCGCGTAGGTGCCGCCGGCGATGGCAAACAGCGTCCCGAGCAGAACCAGAAAGCGGTGCGCGGCGCTCCATTCGATGATCCGTTCGATCATGACCGTCTCCCGTCAGGGCTCGTGATTCATGCCCGGCATGCCGCCCATGCCGCGCAGCGCCGAGCGCAGCTTGCTCTCGGAATCCACCAGGAAGGCGGCACCGGTGACGATCTCCTCGCCCTCGGTGAGACCGGAAATGACCTGGAAATGGTCGCCGATCTTGAAGCCGGTCTCGATCGCGACCGGCTGGAAGTGGCCGCCGGGCAGCTTGCGGAAGGCCACCTTGCGCGTCCCGGTGTCGATCACCGCGTCCTCGGGGATGACCAGCCCCTCGCCGAGCCGCGCCGTCATCTCGACGTTGGCGTACATGTCGGGCTTGAGCTTCCAGCCGGGGTTGGCGAACACCAGCCGGGCCGTGGCGGTGCGGGTCTCGCCCCTCATGTACGGGTAGATGTAATCGACGCGGCCGGCGAAGCTTTCCCCTGGGAAGTAGGGCAGGGTGACCCGGGCTACCTGGCCGACGGCAACGAACGGCAGCTCGTACTCGTAGATGTCGGCGGTGATCCAGACGTCCTCCAGGTCGGCGATCGTGTACAGCTCGGTGTCGGGGCCGACGTGCTGCCCCTCGTAGGCGCCCTTGTGGATGACGAAGCCGCGGATCGGCGAGTAGATCGGCAACATCTTGGCGGGCACGCCCGACTCTTCGAGCGCCATGATCTGTTCGTCGGAAACGTCCCAAAGCTGCAGGCGCCGCCGGGTCGCCTCCAGCAGGCTGTGGGCGCTGCGCGCCACCTCGGGGAAGGCGCTGTCGCCGAGGCTGGCGCGGCCGCGCAACGCCAGCAGGTACTCCTCCTGGGTCGAGAGCAGCTGGGGGCTGTAGATCTCGAGCAACTGCTGGCCCTGCGCCACCAGCTCGCCGGTGGAGTCGACCTGCAGCGACTCGATCCAGCCGGTTACCTTGGTGTGGATGTGGGCGACGCGGCGCTCGTTGTAGCCGACTACCCCGACGGTACGGATGGTGCGGTCGAGGCTGCGACGCTCGACCCGCGCCGTGCGGATGCCGATGAGCTGCTGGCGCTCGGGGGTGATCATCACGGCGTCGGCCGGCATCAGTGGATCGCCGCCGGCCGCCGGCTGCGCCGCGCCGGCCATGCCCTCCATGCCGGCCTCCTGCCCGCCGCCGGTCTTCGACTCCGGCTCGGCGGCCGGCATCGCACCCGTGTCGCGGCCGGCATGCTCGCCGGCCGTCGCCGGCCCGGCTTCCTGCATCATGTCAGTGATCCCCGGCACGCTCATTCGCCCGGCGAGAAACGCGGCGGCGACGCCGCCGGCGACGATCACGGCCAACACACCACGCAACAGGTTGCGGTTCATCGTTCACCTCCACCGGCCAATGCCTCGGGCTGCGGCGTGGGTTGGGACGTGGCTTGGGGCGCCACCGCGGCCTGGGACGCCGCTTGGGGCGCCGCCCCGGCCTGCAGGATCAAGGCCGGCGTGACCCCCAGCGAGCGGCCGACGTGCTCCTCGAGGGCGGCGATCGCCTGCAGGTAGTCGGCGCGCTGGCGCTCGTACTCGAGCTGGTAGGTGAGCAGCGTCACGACGTTGTCCAGAACCGTGAGAAAGTCGACGCGTCCGACCTCGTAGCCGGCGGTCGCCGACTCCAGGCTCAG
>DASWHK010000034.1:0-19130 GCA_036398215.1 Acidobacteriota bacterium
TCGATGGCATCGATCAATGCGCTGCCGATCACCACGCCGTCGGCGTGCGGCCCGAGCGCCGCGACGTGGGCGGGCTCCTTGACGCCGAAGCCGACGACGAAGGGCTTGGAGGCCAGCCGCCGCATGCGGGCGAGAAAATCGATGCTGCGCCGCTGGACGTCGCGGCGCGCGCCGGTCACCCCGGTGACCGTGACGCAGTAGGAGAAGTGCGTCGACGCCGCATCGACCCTGCGGATGCGCTCATCGGGAGCGTTGGGCGCCACCAGGAACGTCGCCGACATCCCCGCCTCGCCGCAGGCGGCGAGGTAGTCGTCGGCCTCCTCGGGGGGCATGTCGGCGACGATCATGCCGTCGACGCCGGCGGCGGCCGCGTCGTGCACGAACCGCTCCAGTCCGTGTGTATATAAAGGATTGCAGTAGCCCATCAGCACCAGCGGCAGCGACAGCCCCTCGGCGCGCAGCGCGGCGACGCGCTCGAGCGTGTTGACGACCGTCGTGCCGTTGCGCAGCGCCACCTCGCTGGCGCGCTGGATGGTCGGCCCGTCGGCCAGCGGGTCCGAGAACGGCATGCCGATCTCGACCATGTCGGCGCCGGCCGCCGCCAGCTCGCGGACGATCGGCAGCGTCGCCGCCGCGGTCGGGAAGCCGGCGGTGATGAACGGCACGATCAACGGCCGGGCGCCGCGCCGGCCGGCCGCGAAGGCCGCGGCGATGCGCGCGCTGCCGGCGGCGCGCACAGCACTCTTCACGTCGGCGGCGGCTACCTTCTTGCGGACCGCCGCCTTCTCGCCGGTGCTCATGACTTCGTCTCCTCGATATCGCCGCCGGAAGGCGCGCCGGCCGCGTCCTGGCGGCGCAAGTCCTGTTCGGGATGGGCCGCGAGGTGCTCGGCGATCGCCTCGACATCCTTGTCGCCGCGGCCCGAGAGGCAGACCACCACCCGGTCGCCCGAGCCGAGCTCGCCGGCGGCCGCCATCTCGTAGAGCCTGGCGATGGCGTGGGCGCTCTCCAGCGCCGGGATGATCCCCTCGCAGCGCGACAGCCGCTGCAACGCCTCGACCGCCTGCCGGTCGCTGACGGCGCAGTAGGTGACGCGGCCCGACTCCTTCAGGAAGGCGTGCTGGGGGCCGACGCCCGGGTAGTCGAGGCCGGCGGAGATCGAGTGCGCCAGCCGCACCTGGCCGTCGCCATCCTGCAGCAGGTACGAGCGGGCGCCGTGCAGCACGCCGACTCGGCCGCGCGACAAGGTCGCCGCGTGCTCGCCGCTGTCGAGGCCATGGCCGGCGGCCTCGACGCCGATCATCGCCACCTCGGTATCGAGCCAGTCGGCGAACAAGCCGATGGCGTTGCTGCCGCCGCCGACGCAGGCGATCAGCAGCGATGGGTCGGGCTCTCCGGCGGCGGCGAGCTGCTCGCGGACCTCGCGGCCGATGACCGCCTGGAAGTCGCGCACCATCGCCGGATAGGGGTGCGGCCCGACCACCGAGCCGAGGATGTAGAAGGTCGTCTCGACGTTGGTCACCCAATCGCGGATCGCCTCGTTGGTGGCGTCCTTCAGCGTCCGGCTGCCCGACGAGACCGGCACCACCTCGGCCCCGAGCAGCTCCATGCGGAAGACGTTGAGGCGCTGCCGGCGCATGTCCTCCTCGCCCATGTAGACGGTGCAATCGAGGTCGAACAGCGCCGCCACCGTGGCGGACGCAACGCCGTGCTGCCCCGCCCCGGTCTCGGCGATCACCCGCTTCTTGTCCATCCGGCGGGCCAGCAGCCCCTGCCCGAGCGTGTTGTTGATCTTGTGGGCGCCGGTGTGCAGAAGGTCCTCGCGCTTCAGCCAGACGCGGGCGCCGCCGAGGTCGGCCTCCAGCCCGGGGGCCCGGTAGAGAGGCGTCGGCCGCCCGGCGTAGTCGCGCAACAGGCCGTCGAGCTCGGCGCGGAAGCTGGCGTCGACGATGGCGCCGGCGTGCGCCTCCTCGAGCTCGAGCAGCGCCGGGATCAGGGTCTCGGGGACGAAGCGGCCGCCGAACGCGCCGAAGCGGCCGCGATCGTCGGGCAGCGAAGCATGGCGGATCGCGTCCGTCATCGGTAGGCCTCCAGGGCGGCGGCGAAGCGCCGCAGCTTGTCGGGGTCCTTGCGGCCCGGCGCGGCCTCGACGCCCGAGGCCACGTCGACCCCCCAGGGGCCGACCTGCTCGATGGCCGCCGCGACGTTGTCGGGACGCAGGCCGCCGGCGAGCACCACACGGTGGTGCGCCGCGAGGCGCGCCGCCGCCGACCAGTCGGCGGCCTGGCCGGTGCCCCCGTACTCTCCGGGCACCCCGGCGTCGATCAGGAGCGTGCAGTCGGCGTAGGGCGCCGCCAGCGCCTCGGCGGCAGTCGCCGCCGTGCCGGGCGGCAGACGCAGAGCCTTCCACGCCGGCTTCGGGGCCGCGGCGCAGGCAGCCGGCGGCTCGTCGCCCGACAGCTGGATGAAGTCGAGGTCGGCGGTTTCCGCGGCCTCGCGCAGCTCCTCGGCGGTGGCGTCCACGAAAACGCCAACCTTGCGGACACCGGCGGGCAGATCGCGCCCGATCGCCGCGGCCGCCTCCACCGAGATCGCCCGCGGGCTGCCCGCCCAGAAGACGAAGCCGATCGCGTCGGCGCCGAGCCGCACCGCCTCCTCGGCGTCCGCGGCGCGGGTGATGCCGCAGACCTTCCAGAGCACCGCGCTCATCGGCTCGATCCTTTCTCCGAGCCGAGCGCCTGGGGCGCCGGGCGCTGGCTCTTCGCGCCGAGGTGTCGCGTTGGCCGTTGCCCCTCGCTCGCGCCGATTCCCTCGGCCGACGGCTCCTGTTTCCCCGAGCCGGCCGCCCGTCCAGTCGGCCGCGGTCCTTCGCCGTCGGGTGGCTGCGCGGCGGCCGCCATTCCGGCGTCGACCAGCTCGCGGAGCTTGGCGCCCGGCGACTCGGCGGTCATCAGCGCCGTGCCGACCAGCACCGCCCGATAGCCGGCCTGCCCGACGCGAACGATGTCGTCGGGCTCGGAAACGGCGCTCTCGGCGACGGCGATCAGCCCGGCCGGCAGCTCCGGCGCCAGCGCCAGCGCGTGCTCGAAGTCGATCTCCATGGTGTCGAGGTTGCGGTTGTTGATGCCGATGATGCCGCTGCCGGCGCCCACCGCGGCGGCCAGCAGCGGGGGGCGATGGAATTCGACGAGGGCGTCGAGCCCGACCGAGCGGGCGGCCTCGACGAGCTCGGCGAGAGCGTCGCCTTCGAGCACCTCGGCGATCAGCAGGACGCCGCCGGCGCCGGCCACGGCGGCCGCGAAGATCTGGTAGGGCTCGGTCACGAAGTCCTTGCGCAGCGTCGGCAACGCGATCGCGGCGCTGACCGCCTCGAGGTGGTCGATCGAGCCGGCGAAGAAGTGCTCCTCGGTCAGCACCGAGACGGCCGCGGCGCCGTTGTCCTCGTACTCCCGGGCAATCGCGACCGGCTCGAACGGCTCGCGCAGCGGCCCGCGCAGCGGGCTGGCACCCTTGACCTCGGCGATGATCGCGACGCCGGCCTCGGCAAGCGCCGCCCTGAGCCGCCCGGCGCCGTCGCGCTTGCCGATCGCTTCGGCGTCGGCGCGCAGGCCGGCCTCGGCGCGGCGGGCCCGCCGGCGCTTGGTGGTGTCGCGGGCGGCGGCTACCAGGTCTTCGAGCAGTAGCTTCACGGCCGGCTCCCTCCCGAGGCCTTCACCAGCGCCTCGAGCCGCTCGCTCGCGGCGCCGCCGGCGACGGCCTCGCGGGCGCGCCGGAGGCCCTCGCCGAGATCGGCGGCGGCGCCGCCGACGTAGATCGCCGCGGCGGCGTTGAGTAGGACGATGTCGGCGCCCGGGCCCGGCTGCCCGTCGAGGATCGCCCGGATGGCGGCGGCGTTCTCGTCGGGCTCGCCGCCGGCGAGGTCCTCGATGCGGGCGGCAGGCAGGTCGAAGTCCGCCGGGTCGATCTCGTAGGTCCTTACGGAAGCCCCGTCCCATTCCGCCACTCGCGTCGGCCCCAGCGTCGAGAGCTCGTCGAGCCCGCCGGCGCCGTGGACCACCAGCGCCCGCTCCGCCCCCAGCTCGCCGAGCACCCGGGCGAGCGTCTCGACCAGCGCCGCGTCGTAGACGCCGACAAGCTGGCGGCGGGCGCCGGCCGGGTTGGTGAGCGGCCCGAGCACGTTGAAGATCGTCCGCACGCCGAGCTCCTTGCGCGGCCCGACGGCGTGCTTCATCGCCGGGTGCTGGAAGGGGGCGAACAGGAACGCCAGGCCGACCTCGGCGAGGATCTCGGCCTGCCGCGCGGGGCTCTCGACCAGGGTCACCCCGAGGGCCTCGAGGACGTCGGCGCTGCCGCAGCGGCTCGAGACGCCGCGGTTGCCGTGCTTGGCGACCGGCACCCCGGCGCCGGCGGCGACGATCGCCGCCGCGGTCGACACGTTGATGGTCCCGGCGCCGTCGCCGCCGGTGCCCGCGGTATCGACGAGGCCGTCGCGTCCCGCCTCGACGCGGATTGCGGCGGCGCGCATCGCCTCGGCGCTGCCGGCGATCTCCTGGACGGTCTCGCCCTTGGCGCGCAGCGCCACCAGGTAGCCGGCGATCTGCGACGGCGTCGCCTCGCCACCCATGATCGCCTCCATCGCCGCGCGGGCCTCATCGCGGCCCAGGTCGTTGCCGTCGAGGACCTTGTGCAGCGCCCGGATCAGCGGGGTTGCGCCGCCGGCCGGCCGCGCCGTCATCGCTCCGCCCCTTCGAAGTTCTTCAGCATCGCCGGATCTCCCGTGCGGCGTTTCCCTCCGCCGGCCGCGCCGTCATCGCTCCGCCCCCGGGATCGACGCCGTCGCGGACCGCGGCGTGCGAGACGCGACATCGCTCTCACGGTCCGCGCCGCTGACTCCCATTCCCGCCCCCTCGAGAAAGTTCTTCAGCATCGCCGGCCCTTCCGGCGTGGCGATCGACTCCGGATGGAACTGGACGCCCTGCAGCGGCCACTCCCGGTGGCGCATCGCCATGATCAGGCCGTCGGCGGTCCAGGCGGTGATCTCGAGGCTGTCGGGGAGCCCCTCGCGCTGCACGATCAGCGAGTGGTAGCGGGCCACCTCGAGCGGCTGCGGCAGCCCCGCGAAGATGCCCTCGCCGCAGTGCTCGATCCTCGCCGTCTTACCGTGCACCACCGCCGGCGACCGAATCACCACGCCGCCCAGCACCGCGGCGATCGCCTGGTGGCCGAGGCAGACGCCGAGGATCGGGACCTCGGCGCCGAGCTCGGCGATGATCTCGCGGCAGCAGCCCGAGTCCTCGGGGCGTCCTGGCCCGGGCGACATCACGATCGCCGCCGGCGCCAGCGCCACGACGCCGGCCGCGTCGATCTGGTCGTTGCGCCGCACCTCGATCTCGGCGCCGAGCGTGCCCAGCGCCTGCACGAGGTTGTAGGTGAAGGAGTCGTAGTTGTCGATGACGAGGATCACTGCGCCGCTCCTTCAGGACTCACTCGGCCATCACCTCGGACCTCACCGGGTCCCTCACGCCGCACTCCGCCACCACTTCGAACATCATCCGCTGCTTCGCGGATCAGCGAGCCGCCTGCGAGGATCACGCCCCCGCTCCTTCGGCGCGGCTCGCCCACGCCAGCGCCTGCAGCGCCGCCGCCGCCTTCTGATTGGTCTCCTCGTACTCGCGCTCGGCCACCGAGTCGGCGACGATCCCCGCCCCCGCCTGCACCTCGGCGCGGCCGTCGCGCATGACGATCGTGCGGATGGCGATGCAGGAGTCGAGGTTGCCGGCGAAATCGGCGTACAGGACGGCGCCGGCGTAGACGCCACGGCCCACCGGCTCGAGGTCGTCGACGATCTCCATGGCGCGGATCTTCGGGGCGCCGCTGACCGTCCCCGCCGGAAACGACGCGAACAGCGCCTCGAAGGGCCCCAGGTCGGCGCGCAGCTTGCCGGTGACGGACGAGACGATGTGCATCACGTGCGAGTAGCGCTCGACCTCCATGAACTCGGGCACCCGCACGGTGCCGTACTCGGCGACCCGCCCGACGTCGTTGCGGCCGAGATCGACGAGCATCAGGTGCTCGGCGCGCTCCTTCTCGTCGGCGAGGAGCTGCTCGGCGAGCGCCTGATCGGCGGCGGCGCTCTCCCCCCGCGGCCGGGTGCCGGCGATCGGCCGGTTCTCGACCACACCGTCGCTCACCCGCACCAGCATCTCCGGCGAGGAGCCGACGACGTGAGCGCCGCCGGTATCGAGCAGGAACATGTACGGCGACGGGTTGATGGCGCGCAGCGCCCGGTAGACGCTCAGCGGGCTGGCGCTGGTGGCGCAACCGACCCGCCGCGAGAGCACGATCTGGAAGGCGTCGCCGGCGGCGATCAGCTCCTGGGCGGCGGCGACGGCGCGGCAGAACGCCTCGCGATCGAGGCTTTCGGTGCGGCCGGCCAATCCGCCTTGCGGATCGTCGGCCGCCCCTCCCATCACCCGCTCGAGCGGCGCCGCCGCCGCCGGCTCCCCGTCCAGGACGTCGGCGAGCCGTTCGAGGCGCTTGATGGCGCGCTCGTAGGCGGCCTCGAGCTCGTCGCGGGTGGCGTCGGCGTCGACCCGGGCATTGGCCACCAGGATCACCCGGTGGCGGAGGTGGTCGAAGGCCATGACGGTGTCGTAGTAGCCGAGGCTGGCCCAGGGCATGCCGTGGTCCGCCGGATTGCTCGCCGGAATCGCCTCGATCCAGCGGACGGCGTCGTAGCCGATGTAACCGACGGCGCCGCCGGTGAAGGGCGGCGCCCCGGCCACCGGCTGGGCGCGGTAGCGGCGCTGCAGCGCCGCCAGCGCGGCCACCGGATCGCCCTCGATCCGAACGCCCTCGGCGCCCGGCCCCGTGGCGCGCAGCCCGTTCGCATCGCCCTCGACCTCGAGGAACGGGTCGCCGCCGAGAAACGAGTAGCGGCCGATGTGCTCGCCGCCCTCGGCGCTCTCCAGCAGGAAGGGCCGGCGCAGGCGGCCGGCGATCCGCAGGTAGGCGCCCACCGGCGTCACCAGGTCGGCGAGCCGCTCGGCGCACACCGGCACGAAGTTCCCCCGCCTCGCCGCGGCGGCGAAGTCTTCGAACCCCGGGAACACACGCAGACACGTCGACCGTTCTTTCAACGGCCAAGCCTCCGTTCGATCTTTACAAGGGGTGAAGCTGGAAACGGAAGCCGGCCCCTACCAGGCCCAGAGCCAATATCGCCAGGCGCGAGGAGCCAGCGCAAACGGAGCTCGGCTGCCGGGGTGCGGGTGCCGGACTGGGATCGTGCCGCGCATCTGGTCGCTCCGTTGCTCGCCCGAACCCCCGGAGGACCGCGACGGCGCGAGCCCGAGGACCCGCTTCACCCGATCCGTCGAGAATTCAGGCAGCGGCCGGAATGGTAGCAACGCCGCGGCGCCGCGGTCAATCGCGGCGGAAAGGGTGAGCAGGCCACCCGACTCGCCGAATCGTTCGAATGTCACGCACCCGGCTTCGTAGTCGATCGGCGAGAGGCCCGGGCGCAGCCATCCAGCTGGCGCGGAGTGTCTACCCCAGTGTCTGCAGCACCGCGCCGCCCATGGCGATCAGGGTGCCGAATAGCCAGATCAGCAGGGCGATGACGATCCCCTGGGTCTTCGACAGCTTCAGCAGCGCCATCGAGCCGCCGACGATCAGCACCGCCCACCAGAGGTTAAAGAGGTCGAGGCGCTGGAAGATGGCGTTGAGCCACACCGGCGTATCGGGGCCGGAGAGCAGCAGGTCGAGTCCCAGGGTCGGCGTCATCGCGGCAATGTCCTCGGGGCGGCGGATCTCGGGCGGGTTCATCTGCAGGATGATCGTCACGTAGAGGCTGTAGAGGAACGGCCGCACGACGCCGGCGGCGGCGGCGACGCCGAAGCTGCGCCCGAACGTGGCCCCACTGCCCCCCATGATTGCCGCCAGCACCCAGATCACCAGCGCGGTGAGGGCGACCAGGACCAGCAGGAAGATCGACGACGCGTAGGCGGCGACGGTCCCGAACGTCATCATGCTCTGTTGCATCCGCTCGAGCTGCTCGGCGCTCATCTCCGAGCCCTGCGCCTGCATCTGGGCGCGCGTGGCGGCCACCATTACCTGCTGGGTGATCGGCAGGTTGATCACCGCGAGCACCGTCGAGAGGACGGCGATCCAGCCGACGATCCACGCCGACAGCGCCGGCCGGGCGTCGAGTGCCTCCCAGCACTGCGCCGGCGCCACGATGGCGTTCAGGAAAGGACCGACGATGGCGGCGAAGCCCCGCGGGGCTTCCGCCGGCTCGCCCCCGGCCACGTCCCCGGCCATACCGGTGCGGTAGTCGTAGCCCTCGGGCTCCCCTCCCGGTTCGCCTGCCTGCGGGTCAAGCTCCTCGCTCATGCTCCCTCCTCGCGGCGCGCCGTGGCGCCGCCTCCATACGAATGGACCCGATCCCACCGTCGCCCGGCTTCCAGGCGCCCACGTCCTACCTAAAAGTCCCGCCCGTACAGTCACCACTGCCGTCGCCCGGCGGCGAGACCGGCGGTGTTCGACCAGCTCAGGCCCGGAATGTGCCGCGGTCAGGGTCGTGCTTCCCGCCCCGATTCATCGATCATCCTCCAGGATCCGTAGCGCCGTCGCCCGCAACGATACCAGCGGCCGATCGGTCGGCTCGCCGGTAAAGAGCCCGTACTGAACGGCCGCCTGGCGGACGAACATCTCCAGCCCCTCGATCGTCGGGCAGCCACGGGCGGCGGCGGCGGCCAGCAGCGGGGTGATCCGCGGCCGGTAGACCATGTCGAAGACGACCTCCGAGCCCGCCAGCCAGCTTGTTGGAAACGGAGTTTCACCCTGCTCGGCAACCCGTTCGCCGCCGGCCTCGGCGCCTCGCGGAGCACCGGGTCGAGGGCCGCCGGCGCCGGCGGCCTGCATCCCGACCGGCGTGGCGTTGATGATCACGTCGAAGCGCCGCTCCCGTAGCGTTTCGATCGGCCCGGCGGTGGCGCCCGCGAGCTCGGCAACCTCCGCGGCCCGCGCCGCCGTCCGGTTGAGCACCGTCACCTCGCCGCCGGCCGCGGCGAGCGCCGCAGCGGCGGCCCGCCCGGCGCCGCCGGCCCCGACGATCGCGATCGTCGCCCCGTCGATCTGCCGCCGCGCCGCCAGCGCCTCGACCACGGCGACGCCGTCGGTGTTGAACCCGGCCCAGCCGCCGCCGGGCCGGGCCACCACCGTATTGACGGCGTCGGTCGCGGTGGCGAGCGCATCGAGCTCGGCGCAGCGCCCCGCCATCTGCTCCTTGAACGGCATCGTCACGCTCAAGCCGAGGAAGCCCACCGCCTCGACCAGGTCGATTGCAGGAGTCAGTTCCGCTCCCGGCAGCGGCAGGTAGGCGAGACCCCGGCCCCGCTCCTGGAACACCGCGTTGAAGATCGCCGGCGAGAGCGAGTGGTCGATCGGATGGCCGATCAGGCCGCAGAGCCCGGCGTCGCGCGGCCAGCCCCGCACCCGCAACCGATCGGTGAGCTCCGCCAGCGGCCACTGCCCCGCGGCCACCTCGCGGCCGGCCTCCGCCGCCGCGTAGACGAGGCCGGCGCCCTGGCCGATCGCGATCAGGCGGCTGGCCCGCCCCGCCTCGCCCATGCAAAAGCAGGTGGCCGGCTGGCCCTCGGCGATGAGCCGGCGGGCGGCCGCCAGCAGCGGCAGCGCATCGGCGGGACGCTCGGCCGGCGCGACGAGCTTGGCCAGCGACGGCCGCAGCCGCAGCAGCTGCTCGACGCGCCGCTGCAGATCGTCGGGCCGCGGGCGGTCGAAGTGGTGCGAGACGATCACCGGGCACGGCGACGAGCCCAGCAGCTCGGCGGCCCACTCCGCGTCCAGCTCGATGTCGATGAAGGCGGCACCACTTGCCGCGGCAGCGGCCAGCAGCCGGCGGCGAGCCGGCTCGTCGCCACGATACCCGCCGCCCTCCCATTCGGGCCGAAGCGTGAAGCCGATCGGCACCGGGCTTCCGGCCGAGAGCTCCGCGAGCCGCGCCGGATCGAGCCCGGCAGACTCATCGAGCGCATCGAGACGGACCTCGATCAGATCGGCGCCTCGTAGCCCCACCAAGCGGGCCGCCACCGCGTCGAGATCGGCCTCCGCGACGCTGACGCACACCTGGCAGCGATCCCAGGGCCAGGCCGATGCCGGGCTCACGAGTCTCCGCCCTCGGCTGCGATCGGCCCATGGGCGCACGCGGCAGAACTCACGCCCCCCCTCTTCTCACCCGCACAACCAAGCTCGACGGCGCTATCTATCGCTTGTCCGTGCGTCTCCACGACCTGGCGGACAGCGGCCTGCGGCGCGGCGGGCGTGCGCGGCGGCCTCACCACCTCAAGCTTCGGGCGCACGGCACAGCGCCACCGCCGTCGGACGCAGGATGCTCGGCTGATCGCCGCACAGCGCGCAACCGGGGTCGCGCTTGATGCGCACCGAGCGGAACGAGTTGTCGAGCAGGTCGATGAGCAGCAGCCGGCCCAGCAGCGAGGAGCCGGAGCCGACCAGCAGCTTGATCGACTCGGTCGCCAGGATCGTTCCCACCACGCCGGGCAGCGACGCCAGCACCCCCGCCTCCCGGCACGGCGCCTGCTCGGGGGGCGGTGTCGGGAACACGCACCGGTAGCAGGGCCCCAGCGGCGACTGCACGATGGTGAGCTGGCCCTCGAATCGATAGATGCTGCCGGTGACCAGCGGAATGCCGGCCAGGACGCAGGCGTCGTTGGCCACATAGCGGGTGGCGAAGTTGTCGCTGCCGTCGACGACCAGGTCCCAGCCGGCGACCAGCTCGGCGGCGTTGCCGGCGGTCAGCCGCGCCGTGATCGGCTGCAGCTCGACGTCGGGGTTCAGCGCCGCCAGCCGCTCGGCGGCGGCCTCCGACTTGTTGCGCCCCAGGTCGCCGTCGCCGAACAGGATCTGGCGCTGCAGGTTGGAGCGATCGACGATGTCGTCGTCGAGCAGGCCCAGCTTGCCGACGCCGGCGGCGGTCAGGTACTGGGCCACCGGGCAGCCGAGCCCGCCGACGCCGAGCACCAGGACGCGGGCCGCCAGCAGTCGCCGCTGCCCGGCCTCGCCGATCTCCGGCAGCGTCAGGTGCGCCTGGTAGCGCTCGGTCTGCTCGGCCGACAGCCGCTCGTCGCTCACTGCACTTTGTCGGTGCTGGCGAGGTCCCAGCGGATGGGCGCCGAGCGGCGGTAGTCCTCGGACTCCGTCTGGATCGTCGTGTGGGTGATCGCGAAGCGTTCGCGCAGCATCTCGTTGACGCGCGCCAGCAGCGCGTCGGACTCCTCGAGCCGGTGGGTGCGCACCTCGACGTGGCAGGAGAGCGCGTGCATCCCCGAGGTCAGGCTCCAGATGTGCAGGTCGTGGACGCCGACGACGCCCTCGACCTCGGCGATCGCGCCGCCGACCTCCTGCAGCTCGATCCCCGAGGGAATCGCCTCCAACAGGACGTCGACGGACTCGCGCAGCAGCCGGTAGGCGCTGACGATGATCACCACGCCGATCAGCGCCGAGAGGATCGGGTCGACCAGGTAGTTGCCGGTCAGCCACATGAAGACGCCGCCGGCCACCACCGCCACCGACGACAGGAGATCGCCGAGCACGTGCAGGTAGGCGCCGCGCAGGTTGAGGCTGGCGCCGTGACCGGACAGGAACATGAGGCCGCCGGCATTGGCCGCCAGGCCGACGGCGGCGACCGCCAGCATCGTTCCCGTGGCGACGTCGGGAGGCTCGAAGAGGCGCTCGTAGGCCTCCCAGAAGATGAACAGCGACATGACCACCAGGGTGACGCCGTTGATCAGCGCCGCGAGGACCTCGAGCCGGTACCAGCCGTAGGTCTTTTGCGCCGTCGGCGGGCGGGTCGCGAACCCCAGCGCCAGGTAGGCCAGCGCGATGGCGAGCACATCGGTGAGCATGTGGCCGGCGTCGGCCAGCAGCGCCAGGCTGTTGGAGATGTAGCCGCCAACCACCTCGGCAACCAGGATCATCGCGGTCAGGACCAGCGCCAGCAGCAGGCTGCGCTGCTCGGCGGCGCGGTGGCGGCCGCCGCGGTCCGGCCCCTGACCGTGCTCGTGGGTGTGCATTCCGCGATTGTATCGTTTGATGGGTTCGGTGCGCTTCCCTTGGCTCCGCTTCGTTCGGCGCATCCCGCGCTTGATGGGTTCGGCGTGCTCCCCTTGGCTCCGCTTCGTTCGGCGCATCGAGCGCTTGATGGGTTCGGGGCGCTCCCTTTGGTTCCCTCGTTCGACAAGGCTGCGGCGGCGGGCTCAGCTCGCGGCGACGTGGCCGAGGACCTGCAGCAGGACGTGGGCGGCGTTCGCCGCGGTGATCCCCGACGGATCGAGCTGCGGGGCCACCTCCACGAGGTCGAGGGCGACGACCGGCTGAGCGCTCCAGATCGCCCGCAGCAGCTCGAGCAGCTCGCGGACGTCCGGCCCGCCGGCGACCGGATAGCCGGTCCCGGGCGCATGGGCCGGATCGAGCAGGTCGATGTCGAGGCTGATGTAGAGCGGCTTCCGGCCGGTCAGCTCGCGGATCTCGGCGGCCAGCGCCTCGCCGCCGAGCGCCAGCCAGGGACGGCTCGGCACCACCAGGCCGGCGGTGTCCATCACCGGCAGCTCCTCGACGGCGTACGAGCGGACGCCCGCGATGCAGGTGTGCTCGGGCCGGTAGCCGCAACGATCCCAGAGGCGCGGGATCACGCAGGCGTGCGAGAGCGGATCGCCGTCGTAGCTCTCGAAACAATCGGGATGGGCGTCGAGCAGCAGGAACCCGAGCTCGCCGTGCACCTCGCGCACCGCCGCCGCCAGCGGCGGCGTCACCGCGTGATCGCCGCCGAGCCCGAGCAGAAAGGCGCCAGGGCTGTCCGCCAGCGCCGCGCCCGCCGCCGCCTCGATCGCCGCCCATCGCCCCTCGCCAGTCGCCCCGTCGGCCTGCACGTCCCCATGATCGACCACTCGCAGGCCGACGATCGGATGCCCGACCTCGGTGACCGCCTCGGCCGTCCGCGCCCAGTCCCGGATCGCCGCCGGCCCCCCGGCCGCCCCCGAGCGAAAGGCCTCGCCGCCCCCGAACGGACACCCCACCACGACGACCGTCTTGTCGCCTTTTTGCCGGCCGCCGAGGCCGAACCACGGCTCGATCACGCGCATCAGGCGAGGGTGCCCAAGCGACCGCAGGCGGTCAAGGGAGCCCCTTTTTTGACGGTCCCACCCCGGCTCGGCTAGGCTCTAAGCAAATCTCGCCGGCCCCCCGTGGAGCACAGCCTGCAACGCTCCCCTGACCAGGAAGGCGTGTCCTGATCGCGATGTCGCACAGTGTTCGCCGGCACCTGCGACTCGAGATCGACGCATACGACGAGACCATCCGCCGCTTCATCCCCGGCTACGAGGCGATGGTTGCCGTTGCGGCCGATTCGGTGGCCGCCATCGAGCCGGATCTCGTCTGCGACCTCGGGGCCGGAACGGGGGCTCTAGCGGAAGCGCTGCTGGAACGCGCCGGAGTAGGCATCGTCGAGCTTCTCGATGTCGACGCAGAGATGCTCTCGAGAGCCCGCCAGCGGTTGGCGCGCTTCGGCGACCGGGCGCGCTACTCGCTCCGCTCGTACGACGGGCCTTTCTCACGCTGCGATGCGTTCGCCGCCTCGATTTCGCTTCATCACATCCCCACCATCGAGGCCAAGTCGGGGCTCTACGCGCGAGCCTTCGCATCGCTGCGGCCCGGCGGCGTGCTGGTCAACGCGGACCCCTACATGCCCTTCGATTCGTGCGAACGCGACCGGCTCTTTCGCTACTGGGCCGATCATCTGGTCGCCTCGGGCATCGCCGAGGCTCGCGCCTGGAAGCACTTCGAGGAATGGGCCGAGGAGGATACCTACTTCCCGTTGGACGTCGAGCTCGATGTCCTGACGAGCATCGGATTCGAAGTCGAATGCGCCTGGACCGATGGGCCGATGGTGGTGGTGGTCGCGACCAAACGCCACGACCAGGCGGCTTCAGGTTCCTAACCCGCCAGGCTCTCGCCGATCCAGCGCAGGTACCCGACCGCGCCGCCGACGATCGGCAGGGCGATCACCTCGGGGCAGTCATAGGGATGCTCGGCGACCAGGGCCTCGATGAGGGCGTCGAGGTGGTCGGCGTCGGTCTTGCAGATCAACAGGACCTCGCTGTCGTCCTGGACGGCGCCGTCCCACCAGAAAAGCGAGCGGATGGGGCCGACGATGTTCACGCAGGCCGCCAGCTTCTCGCCGACGACAAATGCCGCGAGGCTCGCGGCGACCTCATCGTCGGGGGCGGTGCTCAACACCACGACGCCGGATGTGGCCATGCGTTCCCTCCTTCGCGGCGGCTGAGTTGTCGGGCGCGCCGTGAGCTTTCTCGTCCCTGCGGAGCGGCCGAGTTGTCGGGCCCGCCCTCGTCCATGCGAAGCGGCCGAGTTGTCGGGGCGCGCCCGATCGGCCCGAGCTTCTTGTCTGAAAAGTACTTCCCTGCTAGCATCCGGGCCGCGGAGCGCTCGACGTCCGGAGGCTCCCGTTTCACGGGGCGAATGCGGCAGCGGCGATGGGTGGCATGAGAACCGCTGTCTTGCGGCATCATCGACAACCGCAGTGTGTTTTGCAACGCCGGCCGTGAGTCCATGCCCCTGATCGAGCACATCCACGCCATCGAGATCCTCGACTCGCGCGGCAACCCGACGCTCGAGGTCGACGTGATGGCCGACGACGGCAGCCTCGGGCGCGCCGCGGTGCCCTCGGGCGCCTCGACTGGCCGTGCCGAGGCCCTCGAGCTGCGCGACGGCGACGCAGCGCGCTACCTCGGCCGCGGCGTGCTGCGGGCGGCCGCCAACGTCAACGAGACGCTGCTGGAGGGGCTGCTCGGCGTCGAGGTCACCGATCAGGCGCTGATCGACGAGATCCTGCTCGACCTCGATGGCACCGAGGACAAGTCGGCGCTCGGCGCCAACGCCCTGCTCGGCGTCTCGCTGGCGGCCGCCAAGTGCGGCGCCGAGGCCAGCGGCCTGCCGCTGTTTCGCTACCTGGGCGGCAGCGGCGCGCGGACGCTGCCGGTGCCGCTGCTCAACGTCATCAACGGCGGCGCCCACGCCGACAACCCGCTCGACGTCCAGGAATTCATGCTGGTGCCGGCCGGCTTCGAAAGCTTCGCCGAGGCGCTGCGCGCCGCCACCGAGTGCTTCCACCGCCTCCGCGCCCAGCTCATCGACAAGGGCCTGTCGATCAGCGTCGGCGACGAGGGCGGCTTCGCCCCGGCGATCTCGACCGCCGCCGAGGGGCTCGACCTGATGCTGGCGGCGATCGAGGCGACCGGCTACCGCCCCGGCGAGCAGATCTATCTGGCCCTCGACGTCGCCGCCACCGAGCTCGGCTCCCCCGCGGGCCCGCCCTATCGGCTGCCCTCCGAAGGGCTCGAGGCGGCGGCCAGCGAGCAGCTCATCGACTGGTACGCCGGCCTCGCCGGCCGCTACCCTCTGGTCTCCATCGAGGACGGCCTCGGTGAGGAGGACTGGGCGGGCTGGCGCAAGCTCACCGAGACGCTCGGCGATCGCATCCAGCTGGTCGGCGACGACCTCTTCGTGACCAACACCGCGCGGCTGCGCCGCGGCCTGCGCGAGAAGGTCGCCAACTCGGTCCTGATCAAGCCCAACCAGATCGGCACGCTCACCGAGACCCACGCCGCCATCGACCTCGCCCGCGCCAGCGGCTACACGGCGATGATCTCGCACCGCTCCGGCGAGACCTCGGATACGACCATCGCCGACATCGCCGTCGCCACCGGCGCCGGACAGATCAAGGCGGGCGCGGCCTCGCGCGGGGAGCGGACCGCCAAGTACAATCGCCTGTTGCGGATCGAAGACGCGCTCGGCGAGACGGCGCTATTCGCCGGCACGCGGGCCTTTCGACACCTGACGGAGCACTGAAGTGCGCGTACGCATCCTGATCCCCCGGCGCAAACCGAAGAAGCTGGTGGCGCGCTCCGCCAGGCGCTCCGGGCGCCTGGCCCTGATCATCGCGATCGTCGCGCTGATCGGCACGCTGTACGCGCTGCTCGGCGATAGCGGCTTGATGTCGGTCATGAGCATGCGGGCCCGTGCGGCCCAGCTCCACCGCGAGATCGCCGCCCAGGAGCGCGCCAACCAGGAGCTCCTCGATCTCATCCGGCCGCTGCGCGCCGAGGACCCCGACGCCATCGAGAGGCTGGCGCGCGAGGAGCTGTTCATGGCGCGCCCCGGCGACACGGTGTACGTGCTGCCGCCGGTGCCGTCCGCCTCGCCGCTGACCCCGACGTCCGGCGACCAGCCGACAACGCCGACGGCCCCGTCTTTGCGCCGCCGTTGACCTGACAATCTGGCCGTACGAAACAACAACGGTCTGGAGCACGGAGCACCCATGGCGCGATTCGGCATCTTCGGTTGGGGCCTGGTCGCCCCCAAGAGCCCGAACATCGAGGCCTTCGCCGCCAACCTCGCCTCCGGGGAGTCGTGGCTGACCCCGTTCGAGGGCTTCGGGCCGTCCACCTTCCTGGTCGGCCAGCCGGAGTTCGATTTCGCGGCCTACCGCGGCTGGGTCGAGCAGCGGTTCCCGCCCAGCAAGTTCCCGCAGCTCGAGCAGAAGATGGGCTGCACGACGCTCTACGCGCTCGGCGCCTTCATCCAGGCGCTCGGCCAGAACCCCGGCATCGAGCAGACGCTGCGCGACCTCGGGCCCGAGACCCATGTGCTGATCGGCACCGGCGTCGGCGACCTGCCGACCCAGTACGAGATCAGCGTCGCGCTGCACGAGGCGCGCCGCCGCTGGAACCGCTTCTGGGCCGATGCCGAGCGCAACGCCGACCGCGCTCGCTTCGAGGGCGGCGGCGACGACGATCGCGCCCGCCTCGCCCGCGACTGGGAGGTGCCGCCCGATCCCCGCCGCCTGCCCGAGGACAGCTTCGAGCGGGCCGCCGCCTACGACCACTGGGACGACTTCTGGATGCGGCGCTCCCAGCCGCTGCAGGCGTACCTCGACGAGTTCGAGGCCATCGAATCGGAGGGGATCGGCGACGACATCGACTCCGGCAAGCTGCGGGTGATCCGCAAGAAGCGCACCGAGCTCTCCCGCCTGCAGAAGCGCTGGAAATGTCCCGATCCCCCCTGGCTGGCGGCTTCGCCCAACCTGATCTGGAACATCGCCAACACGCCCGCCGCCCAGGTGTCGATGATGGGCGGGTTGACGGGCCCCGCCTACGCGCCGATCGCCGCCTGCTCGTCGTTCGGCGTCGGCCTCAAACTGGCGATGGAGGCGATCAAGGCGGGCGACGCCAAGGCGGTCTTGGTGGGCATGTCGGACCCGGCGCCCCACCCGATCCTGGTGGGCGCCTTCTACAAGGCGCGGGTGCTGGCCGCCGACCGCCACCCGTCGCTGCCGCTCACCAACCTGCGCGGCACCCACATCTCCGGCGGCTCGGTGCTGTGGATCGTCGGCGACTACGACTACATGACCGCCCTGGGCTACAAGCCGGTCGGCCTCGAGATCCTCGGCGTCGGCGTCACCTCCGACGCCCAGCACATCATCACGCCGTCACGCGAAGGCCCGCTGGCGGCCATCCGCCTCGCCGTGCAGGACGCCGGCGCCCGCTACGAGGATTTCGGCACCTGGGACCTCCACGCCACCGCCACCCCCGGCGACTTCCTCGAGATCACGACCCTGCGCGAGATCATGCCCAACAGCCTGCTGGTCACCGCCCGCAAGGGCATCTTCGGCCACGGCATGGCGGCCAGCGGCGGCTGGGAGCTGACCGCCCAGTACCTCGGCCTCGTCGACGGCAAGCTCGCCCCCACCCCTCTGACCGAAGCCGCCCTCAACCCCCAGATCGCCGCCGCCCCCTACGAGTACGTCTTCGGCGAGGCCCGCGACGCCCCGCCCGGTCTCGCCGGCAAGCTGTCGATGGGCATAGGCGGGATCAATGCGTGCGTCGTGTCGCGACGCTGGGAAGAGGCGCGGGCGTAGGGGCGCCGCGGCTCGCCCGGACGTAGGTGGGCGACGTACCTCCAATGAACGGCCACGGAGAGTTGACCTGCTCCGCTACTCTGGGCCCTGATCGCAAGTGAGCTCGACGTTCGCGCGGGCGCTCACCGAGGCGTCGACCCCCGGCCACCACGCAGTCATCTCAACCTCGTGCTCGCCGTTGGCCAGATCGTAGGAGGGCCTGCAGCGCGTCTCCCCCACGGTGCCGCAGCTCGCAAACACGAGCTCGGACCCACGCCCGGTCCAGCTCTCGCCCGGGGCCACCCTAGAGCACAAATGACGCTGTGGTCGCCAGATCGACTCGCCGTCGACGGTCGTCGTATATAACAGAACGTCAGACCACCGTCGAAGCTCAGCCGGGAGCCGAAGGCTGATTCCCGTTTGCGCGGCATCGATCGACACGCTGCAGCTCCCGCACGTAGTCATGACTCGCAGCTCGGCGACCCCGTGCTCACGCGTTTCCAGCGACGCTGGTGCGGCCGCCGCAACGGCATCCGCGAGGCGGCTGTCGCTGACGCTCACCACGACCTCGTGGGGCATCTCGACGGTCCGCCATGCCCTATACCTCGCTTGTCCGCCGTAATCCCGGAAAAGGTACTGCCCACCGGCAGCGAATCCGCCGCGTGGCCGCACCACGAGCAAGTGCGACATTGAAAACGGCGCACCATCGCCAACCGGCGGACCTGTCAACAGCTCGAGCTCGACGGGAACGCCGATCCGCCCTCCCTCGACAACGCGCTCGATGGAAAAACTGCTCGCTGCCGGGAGCACCGGCTCATTGTCCTCGCGGTCCAGTGCCCCCGCCCACGGGATCCCCCGACTGTCGAGCGGAATCTCGGCGCCCGTCATGACCAGGAAGCCGATGTCCGGCACGACGCACGAACACGCCTCGCTCCCGCACGCGGGGTCCGCCCCGGCCGAAGCCAGCAACATCGCCAGAGCGAGACCCAACGCGATTCGTCGTGTCCGGAAGATCATTTGCTTCATCGGTGTTCCCGCGACCGGTCGATTCCAGACGTCCTTTCAGCATCATAGGCCACCGCCCTTTCGAATGCCCGGCGGCGCTGCCTGAGGTCAGCGATAG
>DASWHK010000035.1:0-2342 GCA_036398215.1 Acidobacteriota bacterium
CGTTGCCGCGCTCTTCGCGGCGCTGCTGGCGGCGTCGGCTTTGTCGGGACCGACGGTCGTCGGGGACGGGGCCGAGTACATCGGAATGGCGCTCAGCCTGCTGGAGTTCGGCTCGCCGGCGCCCACGCCGCAGCAGGCGGATGTGCTCGAAGCCGAGCTGCAGCGCCACGACCTTCGGCTGCAGCGCGACGCGCTCCACGAGGGCAACGACGGACGGCTCCACTACCGCCACTTCTGGCTCTACCCGGCGCTCGCCGCGCCGGCGGTGTACGTGGCGCTTGGCGTCGGGCTGTCGCCAGCCTGGGGGTTCGTCGCGCTCAACGCCGGCTTGTTCGCCGCGGCCACAGGCGGCGTCGCGGCGGTCCTCGGAATCCGGCTGATCCTGCTGCTGTTCGCCGGACCGATCATCTGGTGGCTCGACAAACCGCACCCCGAGATCTTCGTCTTCAGCCTGCTGGCGGCCGGCTTCGCGCTGATCGGGCGCCGGCCGGCGGCGGCGCTCATCGCCTGGGGCGTCGCCGCAGCCCAGTACCCGCCGATCGCGGCGCTGCTGCCGCTGGCGGTGACGCTCGTCTGCTGGAGCGAAGGACGAAGGTCTCCCGGCCCTGGCGGAGCTGGCCTCGAAGGGGCGGATGCGGGCACGGCAGGCACGGCGGGTCCGGCGGGAACGGCAAGCTCCCCACGGAGATCTGCAACGCCGACCTCGCATGTGCGGCTTCTCGCCGGCGCCGGCATCGCCTTGCTGATCGCCTCGATCCACCCGGTCTGGTACCTGTGGCGGCTCGGCGTCCCGACGCCGTTCGTGTTCTGGGGACGACCGCCGGCGGTGCCGACGCTGCGCGAGTGGGGTGCCGTCCTATGGGACCTGAACATCGGCGCGCTCTTCAACGCTCCCCTGCTGGTGGCGGCGGTGTTGCTCGCCGCGATCGTCCGCGTCCGCTCGCCGGCGCCGGCGCCTTCGCGGACGGCCACAGCTACGAAGGCGGCGACGCCCTCGGAGGGAGCCGCGAGTGCCGCCGCCCCCGGGACGACGAAGGTGACCGCCGCCGCCGAGCCCCCGGGGTCGGCAGCGGACCGGCTTACCCAGACGGCGATCGGCACGGCGGGGGGCGCGCTCCTGTTGCTCCCAGTGGCCTTTGCGCAGACGGTCAACGTGAACCACGGAGGGACGCCGGGAATGAGCCGCTACGCCCTCTGGCTGATCCCGCTGTCGATCCCGGTGCTGGCGCGATTCCGCGCCGCCCGCACGCCCTGGGCACCCCGTGCGATGACCGTCTTGGTGGTCCTCTCGGTGATCTGGAGCCTGGTCTACTTCCACCCCGCGCGGCCGGAGAGCTACACCGAGCCGACCAGCGTCGCCATGCTGGTCTGGACGCGAGCGCCGCGCCTGTCCGCACCGCTGCCGGAGATCTTCAGCGAGCGCACCCGCGGGCGCGAGCCCGGCGAGCTGCCGGCGACGACACCCGGCTGCGAGAAGATCCTGCTGCTCGCCGGCGCCTGGCCGGCTCCGTGCGGCCCGGCGCCCGCGCCCGAGGGCTGCTCCCGACCCGGAGCCCTTTGCTACGCCGATCGCCGTTCGTCGCCGCCGGGCTCTTATCGGTTCCGGCCGCTGGACGGCGGTCCCCAGGCCGGCTACGAACGGCGCTCCGAGACCTGGCCGGAAGCATACGTGCCGGCGATCTCCGCCGCCCTCGAGCGATTGCGCTGGTGGGAGATGGAACGGACGTCGCTCGCTGATCCAGACCCGATCGTTCGCGCCGCCCACGAGATCGACTGGACCGCTTGGCGCTCGGGCCCCGGGCGCTTCTTCCTCTACGCCCACGGCATCTCCCCGAGCGGGGCAAGCCTGACGTTGCGCCTTCCCGAGCCGCTGACCGGAACCTTCTACGACCCGGCCACCGGCGCGGCGCTCGGCGACGCCCGCAGCCCCGACGAGGCCGGCGCGCTGTGGAACGTCGCGTTGCCGTCATCCCGCGACGGGGCCGTCATCCTGATCATGACCACGCCTGGGTTCGGCTGGCGCTGAAGCCTGCGGCGCTCCAGCCGCGGAAGAGGTCCATCTAGCCCGGTCTGGAAGGCGAGAACCTGGCGTTGCCTTGACTCCGTAGCATTGTACGGAGTCTACGATGTCATGCGAGACCCATCTTGAGCTTCACCACCGCCCGCTACGGGTCGAGGATCGAGCGATGCAGCGGCTGACAATCGGACAGCTTGCCGGACTCGCCGACGTGGGTGTTGAGACCGTGCGCTTTTACGAGCG
Source organism: Acidobacteriota bacterium (assembly GCA_036398215.1). Lineage (GTDB taxonomy): Bacteria > Acidobacteriota > UBA890 > UBA890 > UBA890 > DASWHK01. Next base: position 2,261 of record DASWHK010000035.1, read on the forward strand.
CCAGGGTCTGATCGATGAGCCGCCGCGGCGAGTCTCCGGATATCGGCAGTATCCGCCGGAGGCGGTGGCGAGGATCCGGTTC
>DASWHK010000036.1:0-8843 GCA_036398215.1 Acidobacteriota bacterium
AGTGTCGACCTTCATCCCGATGACGATTCCCACGTTCAACACCAACGTCAGCTCGCTCGGCGTCGAATCGGCGGCCTTCTTCGATCACATGCGGCGCGCCGGCGAGCTGGAGGGCGCGCGCGGCGGCAATCGCGCCAGCGCCTGGCTGCTGCCCGCGGTGGAGTACCTGCAGAACCAGCGCGTTCGCATGATGATGATGATGAGGCTCGCCGAGGCCACTCGCGACCTCGACGTCTACATTGTTGCGTCCAACAACGCCGGCGGCAGCCCGGGACGTGGCGGTCGGGGCGGACGTGGCGGCGAGCGTGCGGGCGGCCGTGGCGGCGATCTGGCAGCAGGCCGCGGTGGCGATCCGGCGGGCGGCCGCGGCGAGGCCGGCGCGCGCGGCGCCGCTGCCGGCCGCGGGGGCGGCGGCCGCGGGCCGCGCACTCCGGCGCAGCGTCACTCGACGATGGCGAACCTCGCCTGCTACCCGGCCCTCAACGTGCCGACCGGCTTCGCCGACAACGGCCAGCCGACCAACGTCACGTTCTTCGCCCGGCCCTTCGGCGAAGCGCCGCTGCTGGCGCTCGCCAAGGCCTATCAGGACGCCGCCGGCTTCCACCTCGTGCGCCCGACGAAGCTCGACGCCATGGGTTGAGGATCGCAGAATCGTCCTCGTCGTTTCGCGGTTGCGCGCCAATGAGCGAAGCAACCGACCGGCGGAACGGTGCGCTCCTACTTGGATGCGCTCGACCGCCTCATGATCGTGGAGGACTAACCCGCCTGGGCGCCCCACCTTCGCTCACGCTCGATCCTGCGAAGCCGTGCAAAGCGTCACTTCGTCGATCCGTGAAGGTGGTGAGACGCGCGCGAGGTCGCGGCCCCTTTGGAGGAGTGAGCAGAGGCCCCCCGCCGGCGCTTTCGGCGGCCGTTGTCAGCTACGGTTGGCCGGGGTTAGAGTTCCGGGCGATGGAAAACGGAGCGCGCCTCAACCACTACGAGATCGTCGGGCGGCTCGGCGCCGGCGGCATGGGCGAGGTCTACGTCGCTCGTGACACCAAGCTCGACCGGCGGATCGCCCTCAAGCTGCTGCCCGAGAGCCTCGCTGCCGATCGCGAGCGGCGCGAGCGCTTCGAGCGCGAGGCCAAGGCGATCGCGGCGCTCAACCACCCGAACATCGTCACCATCCACTCGGTTGAGGAAGGCGTTCTGAGGGGCGGACAGGGCGAGGCTGCCGCCGCGGCAAGAGACGTCGGCGCGGGGACGGTTCATTTCCTCACCATGGAGCTGGTCGAGGGCCGGACCCTCTCCGAGCTGATCCCCGCCGCCGGCCTGTCGCTCGAGAAGTTCTTCGCCGTCGCCATTCCGCTGACCGACGCCATCAGCGCCGCGCACCAGAAGGGGATCGCCCACCGTGACCTCAAGCCGAGCAACGTCATGGTTACCGACGAGGGGGCCGTCAAGCTCCTCGACTTCGGCCTCGCCAAGCTCTTCGAGGAGCCCGCCCCCGGCGTCGACGAATTGGCCACGGCGCAGGCGACGGCGGCGAGCCTCGCTCAGCGGCCAGGCGGCGCACCTGCCGTGGGCGAGGAGGGCGAGCAACGTGGCAAGGACCTCACCGAGGAAGGCAAGGTCCTCGGGACGGTCGCCTACATGTCGCCGGAGCAGGCCGAGGGCAAGCCGGTCGATCACCGCTCCGACGTCTTCTCGCTCGGCATCATCCTCTACGAGATGGCCACCGGCGATCGCCCCTTCAAGGGCGACACCAAGCTGTCGGTGATGTCGTCGATCGTCAAGGACGTGCCGGCCTCGATCACCGAACTCAACGCCAAGCTGCCGCGTCACCTCGGCCGCATCGTCCGGCGGGCGCTCGAGAAGGACCTCAAGCGGCGCTTCCAGACCGCCCTCGACCTGCGCAACGAGCTAGAGGATCTGAAGACCGAGATCGACTCCGGCGAGGTGCTGGTCACCGGGGCGGGCATGCCCGTAGGGGTTGGCGCCGCGCCCGGCCGCCAACCCTTGGTTCTGATCGGGATGGCCGCCATCGCGGTCGTCGCCGTGGCGCTGGCCTGGTTCGCGTTGCGGCCCGGCTCACTGGCTCCCGAGGGCTCGGGCCTGCGGGTATCGACGCGCCGTATCGCCGCCACCGCCGAGTACGAAGCGTGGCCGGCGATCGCGCCCGATGGCCAGTGGATCGTCTACTCGATGGAGGGCGCCGGCGACCCGCCACCCAGGGTGCCGGTGGACGATCCGGCGGCCCGGCGCCCGCTCGACCTCTTCCTGCAGAGCATCGACGGGCAAAACCCGATCAACCTGACCAACACCCCCGGCGCCGACGAGATCGACCCGGCCTGGTCGCCGGACGGTTCCCAGATCGCCTTCCGGCGCAACGGTTCCGCGGAAGTGGCGGGGATCTGGGTCATGGGCCGGACCGGCGAGCGACCCCGCAGGCTCTCTCCGCGCAACCACCTGCCGGCCTGGTCGCCGGACGGCAAACAGATCTACGTTTCGAGCAACAGGACCGTCAATCCCCGCGTTGTGGGACCTTCCGAGCTGCGCGTGATCGACGTAGATAGCCAGCAGGAGCGCGGTCTCTTCGATGAAATCGGTGTGGCGTTGGCGCCGCGCCCCTCACCCAATGGCCTCCGCGTCGCCTTCTGGGGGTACGTTCCCGGCGGCCAGCGCGACATTTGGACGATACCGGTCGGAGGCGGTGATCGGGTTCCGGTGACCAACGACCCGGCGATCGATTGGAGCCCCATCTGGTCGCCCGACGGCAGGCACCTTTACTTCAGCAGCGACCGCGCCGGCAGCATGAACATCTGGCGGGTCGCCATCGACGAGGCGACCGGCGAAGTACGTGGCCCGCCCGAGCCTCTGACCCGCGGTGGCATTGCCGATCAGGGTTTCTTGAGCATCTCGAGTGATGGCAGGCGGATTCTCTACAACGAGCGCCTGGAGCGGTCACGCATCGAACGGGCGAGCTTCGACGCCGCAACAGCCACGGTGAGGGACGACGGCGAGCCCCTCAGTCGGGGGCCGATCCAGGTCGAGAACCTGGAGTTGTCGCCCGATGGCCGGCGGCTTGCCTATGTCGATTTCTGGGGCCAGCAGGATGTCTGGGTGATGAACGTCGACGGTTCCGGCGAGCAGAAGATCACCGACGACATCTACAGGGATTGGACGCCGCGCTGGTTGAACGACAACGAAACGCTCTACTTCCGCACCAATCGCGCCGGCGACTACGAGATCTGGCGCATCCGGACCGACGGCAGCGGTGGCGCCGGGGTAGCGCGCGGCCAGCACGTGAGCGGTGGTTACCGTAGAGATTTTTCCAATATGCCGATCGTCCCCTCTCCCGACGGGCGTTTTGTCGCCTTCCAGAATGACCAGGATAGGGATTCCGTCACCGCCGATTGGATCACCCGCATCGCCGAGGTCGGCGACGGCGACCCGAAGATCAGGGTGGTGCCCCCGGTGCCCGGCGACGGCAGGTGGTTCAACCCGGGCCATTGGTCTGCCGACGGCCGGTGGCTCGTCGGCCATCGCGCAGGGATCCTCCTCTACTCGCCCGAGAGCGGGGAATATCGTCGGCTGACCGACGAAGAGCGGGCCTTCGGGCCGCGGTTCACGACCGACGGCGGCGGGATCGTCTATGCGGTCCGCCCTCCGCCTCCGGGCGTCGGCTGGCAGTGGTGGTGGCTGGACCTGGAAACGTTGGCGAAGCGACAGATCGTCACGCCGAGCGTGGCGATGCTCGAGCTTTGGTTGCTTCCCGACGGCGAGCACGCCGTCTACGTCATGCCTCTGCCGCCCGAGGCCGACATCTACCTGCTCGAGATCGAAGAGGGTCAATAGAGGTCAAAGGCGCCGAAGAAGCGGTCCCTGGTCTTCGAGACGCACTCGGAGCCGCATCGGTTCAGGTCGGCGCCGGCCTCCCCGTCGTTCGCTTCCCCGGCTCAGGCGTACTCCTCGAGGATGAGCCGGGCCCGCTCGGCCACCCCCAGGAAGGCCAGCGCGATGCAGAACGAGCCGACGTCGACGACGGCGATCAATGCGCCGCGGCCGAGGAAGGCGGCGGCGACGGTGACGATGCCGGCAAAGACGATCGCCTTCGACGGCGTCGCGTAGCGGGGGTGGGTGCGGCCGAAGCTGGCGTCGATGATGTGGCCGCGGCCGAGGGCGAAGAGCACCCGCGTGCCGGCGAGAAAGAAGCCGTTCCAGCTCGTCAGCAGGCCGATCACGCCCGCAGAGAGCACCAGATCGACCATCAGCTCGGATTCGAACGCCGCGTCGAAGGCGGCCGCCGTTGCCAGATCGCGCCGTGATCCAGCCGACGCCGATCATCGAGCCGAAGGCGAGGGAGAAGAAACCGAGGCCGCCGATGGCCCTCTTGAGTTGGGCGCGCTGTGGCTCCGACAAGCCGCGCCCTCTACCTGAGCCGATCGACGACGATCCGGCCGCCGAGGATCGTCATCTCGACCTCGACGTCGAGGATCCGCTCGGGATCGATCGTCAGCAGATCGTCGGAGAGCACAACCATGTCGGCGAGCATGCCGGGCTCGATGGTGCCCTTGGTGGCTTCCTCGAAGGTGAGAAAGGCGCCGTTGCGCGTGTAGCCGCGGATCGCCTCCTCGATGGTGAGCGCCTCCTCGGCACCGTAGACCTCGCCCGACATTCCCTTGCGGGTGACCGCCGCATAGAGGCCGACCATCGGCCCGATCGGGAGGATGTCGCTGCCCAGGGCGACGAAGACACCGTGGTCCATCGGCGTGCGCAGCGGGTTGTTGTGGGCCAATCGCTCGCCGTCGAGGTTGGCGGCATAGCGGCCCTCGAGCGTGTAGGTGAAGTTGGGCTGCTGGGCGATGTGAATGCCAAGCTCGGCCATCAGCTCCATCGTCTCCGGCGGCGGCATGACGGTGAAGTGGTTGAGGTAGTGGCGGTGGTCTGGGCGCGGCGCCGCGGCCAGGGCCTCGGCGAAGGCGTCGACGGCAAGGACGATCGCCGCGTCGCCGATGGCGTGGAAGCCGAGCTGCCAGCCCATGGCGTGGGCCGCGTTCACCAGGTCGCCGAGCTCCTCCTCGGAAAGGTTCAGCGTGCCCCGATACTCGGTTTCCCCCTTGTAGGGCTCGAGCGTGTAGGCGGCCGGCCCGGTGAAGCCGCCGTCGACCAAGACCTTGATGGCGCCGATGCGCAGCCGCTCGTCGCCGTCGCCGGTGATCATCCCGAACTCGCGCATCCGCTCTTCGCCGGCCCAGCGGATCTGCACGGTGGCGCGGGGAAGCTCGTCGCCGTGCTCGGCGTAGACGCGCCGCCACTCGTCGTAGCCGTTGATCGAAACGCCGGCCTGAATGATGCTCGTGATCCCGAGGTCGAGAAGCCCCCGCAGGTTGGCGACGAAGCTCGGGCGCAGATCGTCGGCGGTGGCGTCGGGCGCCAGCCGGCTGACGATGCCCTGCCGCTCGCGGATCACCCCGTTGAGCTCGCCCGAGGGGTCGCGCTCGATCACCCCGCCCTCGGGATCGGGCGTGTCGCGGGTCACCCCGGCGAGCTCGAGCGCCCGGCTGTTGGCGACGGCGCTGTGGCCGCCCGCCCGCGTGAGGATCACCGGGTTATTCGGTGCGGCCTCGTCGAGGTCCCCACGCAGCGGCCGCCGCCCCTCGGCCAGCTGGTCTTCCGACCAGCCGTAGCCGGTGATCCAGTGACCGTCTTCCAGCGTCGCCACCATGGCGCGGATCTGCTCCTGGATCTGCGCGATCGACCGCGAGCCGGTGAGATCGATGCTCCCGGGCGGGTTGCCGCGTACATGGATGTGGGTGTCGTTGAAGCTGGGAACGACCGTGCGGCCGCCGAGGTCGATGACGGTCGTCGCCGCGAACGAGTCGGCCAACTCGTCACCGCCGACCGCGACAATTCGATCGCCGCGCACCGCGACGGCCTCGGCGATCGAGAAGTCGTCGTCGACGGTCACGATCTTGCCGTTGTGCAACAGCAGGTCGGCGGATCGGCGGGGTTCTTGAGCCCTGCAGCCGGTCGAAACCATGAGGATGACGACGGCACCAGCGACGTGCGCGAGGCATCGGGCCCGGGCGCTAATACCAGGAGCATTCGTGCCGGAAGCGGTGATGCCAGGGCTGCTGATGCTAGAAAACCCCTCACGTGCTCGTCTGGATCGGCTCCCTCTTGTCTTCATCAATGGCCTCCGTCTGTCATCGTCACCGTTACGCCCGAACCCGGGCTCTCGAGGTTAGCGCTGTCATCGACGGCACGGCTGAGGATTCGGAGCGTCGCGCCTCCGGTCTGCGAGGGCGACGCGGATGCGGCATGGGATCCGGATCGCGGCGAGGGAGCGACAGGGGCAGGCCACCCGTCAGACGGCAACCACACGAAGCTCCAGCTCCGTCGTAGCCGTTCGCCTCCAGCCAGCGCACCATCGGGTACTCGGCGTTGAAGACCAGGTTCACCGCCCGGTAGGCGCGGGTCTCGAAGGGACGGTTGTAGCTGACCTTGTAGGCGCGCGGGCCGCGGTCGTCGCGGTCCAGCCTTCCGTAGGTGCTGGCCCCACCGTACTGATTGTAGGCCTGCCAGGTGGTATCCGAGGTTTGAAAGAGCAGCTCGGCTTCGCCATCGTCGTCGCGAACGACGAAGTAGATGTGGCTGTGCGCGCGGCTCGCGCAGCGCGTTGGCCAAACGACCCAGCCCCAACGCCCCGTAGGCGTGCGGCGACGCCGGCGGCCGCTCGGCGGGGCCCGGCTGGCTGTTGTCGGCCCGCCACTCCTCGAGCTGGCGCTGATCGGCAGGAGCACGCGAATACCCGCTCATCCCCAGGGTCGGGACCGGGTCCGACGGGTCGTAGAGGAAGCGATCGGGGAGCTCTGCGCCCGGCGCAGTCGTCGTCAACCGGCCATGCTCCATGAGCCCCCGGGCGTCGAGGCCGGCGTCGGGGCCGAAGTCGACGTCGCCGATCGACGTGCTCGCGGGCGTCGGGCCCGAGTGCGTCCAGGGCCCGACGATCAGCCGCTGGCCGGCGCGGCCCCGCTCGGTTCGCGCGTTGGCGCGCAGGCCCGAGAAGTTGCGCAGCGTTCCCGAAAGCAGGGTATCGTACCAGCCGGTCACGTGGAGCGCCGCGACCTCGAAACGGTCATGGCGCGCGGCGATGTCGAAGGTCTCCCAGAACTCGTCGTAGCTGGAATGCTCGAGCATCAGCCGGTAGCCGGGCGCGAACCGCGACAGCTCGAGGGCGTCCATCGTCTTGAGCGGCAGGTGCCACAGCCAGCGCTCGCGCAGCAGCCGGCGCTGCTCGCGGGTCAGCCCGAGCGGGCCGTCGCGATCGGCCGTCGGGTCGAGGATGCGGCGGCGGACGTCGGCCGCCTGACCGAGGTTCCACGCCAGACCGTCGCCGAGGTAGAAGGCGCCACCCTGGAAGACCATGTCGTAGCGGCTCGCGTACGAAGAGCTGGGAAAGAGCGCCACGAGGCGGGGCGGGGCCAGCGTCGCGGCCATGAGCTGGGTGGTCGCCAAGTAGCTGCCGCCGAACATGCCGACCCGGCCGTCGACGAAGGGCAGGGAGGCGACCCACTCGACGGTGTCGTAACCGTCTTCGGCCTCGTCGTGTTGACGGGCGATGCCGTCCGAGGTGTAGCGGCCGCGGGTGTCCTGAATGACGACGACGTAGCCTTTGGCGCTCAGGCTCTCGGATCGGGCCCGCCCCCCGGAGGTGTTCTTGGAATAGGGCGTTCGCTGCAGCAGCGCGGGGAATCGTCCCGGGGCGTCGGGTCGATAGATGTCGGCGCGCAGGATCGTTCCGTCGCGCATCGCGGCGGGGACGTTCTTCTCGACGATGACCCCGTGCTGCGGCGTCGCGGCGGCCAGCGCGATCGCGAGCAACCCCAACGCCGCGGGGAGTCGTGCTGCTTGCGCTTCCATGGCGTGCCGAGTCTAGTCGGCGGTTCTTCTTCGGTCGAGGGTGGCGGGTCGTCTACTGCCCTTGGTGAGACCGGCGTCCTTTCGGGGTCGCGCGGAGGCGCTCAATCTCGGCTTTGGTCTTCGCTTCGTTCCAGCCGAGGGCCGCACAGAGTCGCGGCCCGATCCGCAGTGCCAGCTCCGGGTTTTCGCCCCAATCCAGCCGCCGCAGCACGAGATCGTCGAGGTGCACCACGGCCTCATCGCGAACGAAGGCGACAAGATCGTTGATTGCCAAGCTGGCGACGGGCGAGCTGGCGGCGGGCGACAACTGGTTCGGCGGCCAAACGAAGAGCCCCTGGGACCCGGAGGTCGGATCGAGCGGTTCGTCGGCCGGCCCGTCATCGGCCACCGCCGCCGGCTGCGTCGGCTTCGCCATCGGCACGGAGACGAGCGGGTCGATTCTCAGCCCGTCGGCGCGCTGCGGGCTGGCCGGGCTGCGGCCGACCTTCGGCCGCATCAGCCGCTACGGCTGCATGGCGCTCTCCTGGACGCAGGATCGCCTCGGCCCGATCTGCCGCTACGCCGAGGATTGCGCGATCGTCATGCAGGCGATCGCCAAGCCCGACGGTCGCGACATGAGCGTTTCCGATGCGCCGTTCAACTGGGACGCCGGCCTCGACATCCGGGGGCTGCGCGTCGGCTACATCGAGGAATCGTTCGATGGGCTGACGAACGATGCCGCCCGGGCCAACGCCGAGAGCCTGCTCGCGACGCTGCGCGAGCTGGGAGTGTCGACGTTCATCCCGATGACGATCCCCACGTTCAACACCAACGTCAGCTCGCTCGGCGTCGAATCGGCGGCCTTCTTCGATCACATGCGGCGCGCCGGCGAGCTGGAGGGCGCGCGCGGCGGCAATCGCGCCAACGCCTGGCTGCTGCCCGCGGTGGAGTACCTG
>DASWHK010000037.1:0-22768 GCA_036398215.1 Acidobacteriota bacterium
CCCCTCCTTGGCCTCCCTCTGCCGCCCGACCGCCGTGTCAGGTTGCTGAGCTCCGAAGAGGGCAGCGGCAATCAAGACGAAGTGCATCACGGAGAACGATCCTCGAACCGCAGCGCCGGCGGGCAGACGGGACCGGTCGCCTCTCCCCGCACCCAGGCGGCGAGAGCCTGCCACTCGGGATCGGCCTGCGATGTCCACCTGCGGGGACCGTTGTGCATCAAGTCGCCGCCGGCGTCGGGATGGAGCGGTTTGTGCAGGAACCGCGTGTACTCCGGATCGCCCGGCTCGATGAAGTGGAGGATGGCCTCGAAGGCTCGCCGCGATTCCTCCTCCGTCCAAGTGGTCTGCCCCCGGGGGATGGGTCGGGCGAAGTCGCCGGCGTGACAGCGCGAGCAGGCAACGGCGTCGGCGCGCGCGCTGACGAATAGCGGCTGCACGCAGTGCCGGAAAAACTCGAAGTCCACCGCCGGGCCCGCGGCAGCGGGTGGGCGCTCGCCGGCCTCCGGCGTTGCGGCGCTCACCCACTCGTGGATCGCGCGCCATTCCGGGTGATCGCGGGAATCCCAGAACACACCGCCGGAGTGCCGCGTCCCGCCGGCCGCGGGAGACAAAGGGGCACGCAGGAGCCGACTGGCCTCGGGGTTGGCCGGATCGACGAGCCGCGACACGACCTGCAGGTTGCGCCGCGACTGCTCCTCGGTCCAGCCGGGCTGGTTTCCTGCCCCGCCGAGCGGTTCCAGCCGCAAGGGGGTGCTCGCCTGGTACGTGTGGCACGCGACACAGGGGGAGTCCGAGCCCACGAATCCCCCCCGTTGCCGCAGGAGGATGGGCTCCACGTTCGTCTTGTAAGCCTCGAAATCGAGCCCGTGCGCCGCGTTACCGGCGGCGGGAGCCGCTGCCTGGGGGGCGGCGTTTTGGCGGGGCTGGCTTCCCGGCCTCGGCTTCGACTCGCCCTCCCAACCTGCCGGGAACACGGCGGTGTAGATGCGCTTCGGCGCCTGCCCAACCGGAAAGCGCCGGATCACTGCTTGGTTTTTGACGTCGACCACCGCGGTTTCGTTGTGGCTCGCCACCCCCACCCACACGTATCGGCTGTCGGGCGTCGCGGTCAGCCAGGCGGGGTTGCCGATGCGGACGCGGCCCAGGTACTCGAAATCCGGGAGAGACCAGCCGTAGATGTGCGAGGTCGCCCGGCTGGAGTGCCAGACCTGGGATTGATCGGGAAGCACCACGATCCCGTGGCTTGGCGCGCTCTGGATCCCGTCGGCGGTTTGGTCGGCAAGGCTCCAAGTCTCCCCCAGGGGCGGGCTAATCTGCCGCAACACCTCCTGAGTTTTCCAGTCCACGACCCAAAAACCGTGCCAGCCGCCAACGTTCACGAGAATCCATTGCGTCGTGCCGTCGGGATAGGTGGTGAAGGCGAACGGACGGATGCCGCCCGTGAAGGGGTTCTGCTGGATCGCGAACCGCTTTTCCCACACGACCTCGTCCGTTTCGGTATCAATGGCCATCAGCGTGCTGGCCCCGATCATCCCGGCCACGGCGTATCGGCCGTCTGGCGTCACGAAGGTGTTGTGCACGCCCCCCGCCGCGGGGATGTTCTTGACGATCTCGTGAGTGTCCATGTCGATCACCTGAACCAGCGGTTCGGCGACGATGGCCACGTACAGCTTCCGCGCTCGATCGCTTGCGGAGATGTTGTTGGGCCGGCCAGCCAGGGGAATCCGCGCGACGATCTCGAGCGTCCGCGTGTCAACCACGTCCACGGTGGCTTCGGTCTCGTTGGTGAAGTAGTAGTATTTCCCGTCCGCGTGCAGCGTGACGCCGTGGGCAAGCGGCAGCCCCTCGAGACGGGCGACCAGCTCGAGGGTCGCCGGATCGAAGATGTGGACTTCGGTGCCGGCGGAGTTCGTCTGCACGATCCGAACGCTGCGATCGGTCAGCTTTCCGGCGACGTCCAGCCGGTAGGTCTGAGCCTCAGCGACCAGATGCCCCGAAAGAACGAGGCCGAATGCGATCAGAAGGCTTCGGCGAGGAAGGCCACTTGTCATCGTGGACCTCCGGGTTGGGATGACCATTCAGGCGGGCTGCACGAGATGGCCCCGAGACCCCGCGGGGAGACTCACGGGCGACAGCATAGGTGCCGTACGGGACGGAGGTCAACGGTCGACGTCACCCGGAGGGGGCGCAGGCGCCGAGGAGCTCTTCCAGAGGAAGGTCGAGGCTCTACCAGTGGACCATCGGGAGGCCGGGCACCGGCGCGCGAAAGCACGGAATGCGCGTGCCCTTGAGCGACCCGATGTAGGCGGTCCTCAGATCGGGTCCGCCGAACGTCACGCTGGCCATCCACGGTGCGACGCCACGTCCGGTGGCGAACAGGACGTCCTCGGTCACCGCGCCACGTCGGAAAGCCGATTCCAGCGCCTCGACCCGCTGCGGGTCGCCTTCGTCGAGCAGGATGCGTAGGTCGCCCTCGGGCGTGAGCACGAAGAGCTTGTCGGAGTACACCAGCGTGCCCCACAGGTTGCCGTAGCTATCAAAGGCGATGCCGTCAGGCCACGCACCCGTGCCCAGTCGACTCGGCCCGAAGGTCTCTCGCTCGGCCACCTCACCCCGCGCATCGATACGCAGGCGGCTGATGCAGCCGCCGGTGGTCTCGACGACGTACAGGAACTCCTCCCGCGCGTCGAAGCGGATCTCGTTCGTGAAGCCGAAGCCGTCGGCCACGATGCGGAAGGCGCCGTCCTCGAAGCGCGCCAGATAGCCGTCGGCAAGGTCGGTGCGGAGCGCCTCCATCCAGTTCTTGACGCGGGTCGAGACGGTCACCCAGATGCGGTCTCGGGAATCTCGCAGGACGAAATTGACCTTGCCGACCGGTTCGCCGTCGATGGTGTCCGCGAGGACCCTCGTCTCCCCGCTTCGGGTCATCACTTCCAGACGATCGGTGCCGAAGTTGGCGATCAGAAAGTCGCCGTTGCGGGCGAACGCCAGCCCGTTGGGCAGCGTACCGGTCAGGTAGCGCGCCGCCTCGCTCGTCGCCTCGGCGAAGTGGCCCGACTGCCGTTGGGTGACGAGCTGTTGGGTGCCGTCCGCTGCGATGCGCATGACGCCGCCGCGCGCGTCGGCGGCCCAGAGCGTGCCGTCCCGCTCGGCCAGGATGCACTCGGGCCGCTGCAGGTCGCTGCCGACCCACTCGAGCGCCTCGCGATCGACGCCGAAGTCGAGCAGCGGGTTGCTCACAGCACCTCGAACAGCCCCGCCGCCCCCTGGCCACCGCCGATGCACATCGTCACGACGACGTGCTTGGCGCCCCGGCGTTTGCCTTCGATGAGCGCGTGGCCGACCAACCGTGCGCCGCTCACGCCGTACGGGTGGCCGACGGCGATGGCGCCGCCGTTGACGTTCAACCGGTCGTTCGGGATGCCGAGGCGGTCGCGGCAGTAGATCACCTGCACGGCGAACGCCTCGTTCAGCTCCCACAAGTCGATGTCGTCTATCCGCTTGCCGGTCCGCTCGAGCAGGCGCGGGACGGCAAAGACCGGGCCGATGCCCATTTCGCGCGGGTCGCAGGCGGCGACGGCGAAGCCGCGGAATGCGCCCAGCGGCTCGAGGCCGCGCCGTTCGGCCTCGCGGTCGCTCATCACGACCGACGCCGCAGCGCCGTCGGAGAACTGGCTGGCGTTGCCGGCGGCGATCGTCCCGCCTTCGAGCGCCGGCTTGATCTTGGAGACGCCTTCGAAGGTCGTGTCCGGGCGAATGCCTTCGTCCTCCGACACGGTTACCTCCTTCATCGACTCGGCGCCCGTCTCCTTGTCGACCACCTTCATCGTCGTCGTGAGCGGGACGATCTCGTCGTCGAACCGGCCCTCGCGCCGTGCCTGGGCGGCGCGCTGCTGGCTTTGCACACCGTACTCGTCCTGCGCTTCGCGGCCGATGCCGTACTTCTCCGTGACGTACTCCGCCGTCTGCAGCATCGGCCAGTAGAGCCCGGGTGCGTTCTCCTCGAGCCACGCTTCGCGCGCGAAATGCTGGTTCATCTCGTTTTGCACGAGCGAGATCGACTCGACGCCGCCGGCGACGAAGATCTCACCTTCGCCCGTGAGGATGCGCTGACTGGCCAGGGCGATCGTCTGGAGCCCCGAGGAGCAGAACCGATTGACGGTCATGCCGGGCACCGTGACCGGACAGCCGGCGCGCAGCGCGATCTGGCGGGCGATGTTGTTGCCGGTGGCGCCTTCCGGGTTGGCGCATCCCATCAGCACGTCTTCGACTTCGGCCGGGTCGACCGCGGCGCGCGAGATGGCCGCTGCCACCACGTGACCGCCCATGGTGGCGCCATGGGTGAGATTGAGGGCGCCGCGCCAGCTCTTGCACAGCGCCGTCCGGGCAGTCGAAACGATCACGGCATCCGTCACGCGGTCCTCCGAGGGTCGTCCCTGATGGCTGTCATTCGCGCTTCGGTCGCGAAACGCGCACTGGGCCCGGCGGAGAGCCGGGCAAGGGCCTGCCCGGCCGCAGCCTGCTCGCTCGCCGGCCGCAGTCCATCGTAGCTTGCCGCTGCGCGCCGCGCACACGGCGCCGCTTCGCGCCAGACCCCGTAGCTTGGGCAGGGGTCGCCGCAGCCACCTCCGCCGGGGGGCGCTTGCATGTATGAGGTCGTTACCTCGATCGGTTCGTTCCCCGGCGGGGACCTGCCGCTTGCATCATCGATTTAGTTTTGATAAATTGCTAACGCTATCTGCTCGTTGAAACGAACATCAAGCGTGTGATCACGAACCGATGGCCAAGCGCTCGACGCCCGGAGAGCTCGAACAGGTGGTGCTGTGGACGATCGCTTCCTTCACCGAGGAAGCCACCGGCGGCGACATCTACACGGCCCTCGTCGACTCCACCGGCCGCGAGCTGTCGCTGGCCGCGGTCTACATCACGCTGGCACGACTCGAGGACAAGGGCTGGGTGGCCGTTCGCACAGAGCCGCCGGCGGCGGGGCAAGGGGGCAAGCCGCGCAAGTTCTTCCGCTTGACCGACGAGGGCGCGAGCATCCTCGTCGGCGTGCGCGAGCAGTCCGAACGCCTGTGGAAGCGAGCCGCCGGCCACCCCGCGCTGGCCGCCGGCCGGGATCGTGACCGCTGATGCGCCGCGACCTCGCAAGCGCCTTCCGCCAGGTGCGCCGCAATCCCGCGCTCAGCGCGCTCGCCATCGCGACGCTGGCGCTGGGTATCGGCCTCAGCACCGCGATGTTCACCATCGTCGATGCCCTGTTGCTACGCCCGCTGCCGTTCCCCGATCCCGAGCAGCTCAGCCGCGTGTGCCTGTGCCCCGAGCGCGGCGGCGGCAGCATGGTGGTGCCGCCGGCGGTGCTGCCCGCCTGGCGCGACAGTCCGGCGTTCACGGCGGTGGAGGCGTATACGCGGGGCACGTCGGTGATCGAGCTGGAGGACGACGAGCTCGCCGTGACCAGCGCGCGGGTGACGCCGGGTTTGTTCGGGATGCTGGGCGTGCGCCCGGAGCTAGGGCGGCTGTTCACCGCCGACGAAGGCGCGGCAGGCGCCGACGATCGCGTGCTGCTGGCCGAGGACCTCTGGCGGCGCGCCTTCGGCGCCGATCCCGGGCTGGTGGGGCGGCGCATCATCGTCGACGGCCACTCGCTGCTGGTCGTCGGCATCCTGGCCGACTTCCGCTTCCCGCAATGGGACACGCTCATCTGGATGCCGATCGACTACGCCGCACCCGGCGCGTCGGTCGCTTCGGCGACGGCGATGCCGATCGTGCGCTGGGCGCCCGGCGTGCCCGAGGACGATGCGCGGCGCCTGGCCATGGAGGCCGCGCTCGCCGCCGATCCGTCGCTGGAGTTCGATCCGCGGCGCGTCGGCGTCGTCCGCTTTGTCCGTCCATTCCGCTTGATCGAGGAGCCCGACGACTACTACGGCCGCGCCGGTCCGTTGCTGGGCGGCGGCGTGGCGCTGGTCTTTCTCCTCCTGTGCGCCAACGTCAGCGGCCTGCTGCTGGTTGCGTTCACGGCGCGGCGCCACCAGTTCGGCATCTGCTCGGCGCTCGGCGCCTCGCGCTTCCGTCTGTTACGCCAGGCGCTGCTCGAGAGCGCCGTTCTCAGCGCGCTGGGAGCGCTCGTCGGCGTCGGCCTGGCGTGGTCGCTGGTATCCGCGGCCCACGGCTTCCTGCCGCCGACGCTGGTGCAGCGATCGCTCAACCCCGTCGGCCTCGACGCGCGGGCACTGGCCGCGGCATCGGCCGCGGGACTCGTCGCCACGTTGGCTGCCGGCCTGCTGCCGGCGCTCGTCGCCACCGGCCGCGATCCCGTCGCTTCGCTGCGATCGGGCGGCGCCGGCACCGAGACACGGACCGGCCGCATGACCACGCGCGCCCTGCTGGTCACCGAGGTGGCCATGGCCTGCGCGCTGCTGA
Source organism: Acidobacteriota bacterium (assembly GCA_036398215.1). GTDB lineage: Bacteria > Acidobacteriota > UBA890 > UBA890 > UBA890 > DASWHK01. Next base: position 6,424 of record DASWHK010000037.1, read on the forward strand.
TCGGCGCGACGCTGCTGGTGCGCTCGTTCGTGAACATCGCCGGCGCCGACCGCGGCCTCGACGCGCGCGGGGTGATGACCGTGACGGTCTGGTTTCCCGAACCGGAAGCGGACGCCGAGGAAGAGGCTCCCGAGCCGGCCGTGCGCTTGTCATTGATCAACGCGATCGAAGAGGAGGTCCGCGCGCTGCCGAACGTCCGTGACGTGGCCCTTTCCTTCGGCATGCCACCGGACGACGGCGGTTTCTGGTTCGGCGATGGATGGCGCCCCGACTCGGCGAACGCCGATCCGCTCGACCTCGGCATGGTCGACTACTACGAGGTCAGCGGCGAGTTCTTCCGGTTCTACGGCATCGAGTTGCTCGCCGGCCGCGCGTTTCGGCCCGGCGACACGGTCAACGACGTGATCGTCGGCGAACGGCTGGCTGCGCTGCTGTGGCCGAGCGCCGATCCGGTCGGCCGCTCGTTCCAGTTCGACGACCGGTCGTACCGCGTCATCGGGCTGGCCACTGAGATCCACTACCCGTCGCTCGAAGCGAACACCGACAACCCGGAGCTGTACCAGCATTTCTTCGCCGCCGAGCGCAGGGGTCTCATGATGAGCCTGCGCTGCGCCGGCGCCTGCCCCGACGCGGCACGGCTTAGCGAGCGAATCCGGGCCGTCGGCGGCGCGATACAGACCGTGCGCACGGGCCTGCTGGAAGACCAGTACCAACAGCAGCTCGCCCGCCCGCGCGCCGCCGCGGCGCTCGGCTCCGCATTCGCCATGATCGCGGTGCTCGTCGCCATGGGCGGGCTGTTCAGCGTGCTGGCGTACGCGGTCAGCCGGCGCCGGCGGGAGTTCGGCATCCGCGTCGCCCTCGGCGCCGGCAAGCGCGACATCGCCCGCCTGGTGCAACGCGACGGGATCAGCGTCGCCACCGTCGGCTTGCTGGTGGGATCGGCCGGTGCCTGGGCCGTCCAACGAGTTCTGGCCGCATTCCAGTACGGCGTCACCCTCACCGATCCGCTCAACTGGCTGGTCGTCGCGGGCGTGATCTTCGCCGCCACCCTGCTCGCCTCCTGGCGCCCGGCGGCCCGGGCCGGCCGGGCCGATCCCGCCGAGCTGCTCCGGCAGGAGTGATACTGGCGAGAGAGTGGAACCGGACCATCCAGACGTTACCCGAACGCTGGCCCGCCAGATGGTCACCGAGGTCATCCACTCAAAGCTCGGGCCGGGGAGATCGTGCACTATCAGGCTCCGCCCGCCGAGCGCATCCCCGAGGAGATGCGCCAATTGAGAGGAGGTCCCGGGGACTCCCGGCTACCGTCGGGGGCTTCTGCGCATTGCCGCCAAGCGCATGGCGAGCAGAACGCGCGCAACGCGCAGCGTCTCGCGCAAGGTGACCTTGGAGACACCGGCGCGCCGCGCGCAGTAGTGAATCGGCACCTCGGTGATGCGCGCGCCGGCGCGGTGCAGCTCGAAGAGCATCTCCAGGTGGGTGGCGTGGCCGCCGCAGCTCAGCGAGGCGAGATCGAGGCCGGCGAGCGCGTCGCGCCGGTAGCAGCGGTAGCCGGTGCTGCAGTCGCCGTACGGCAACCCGAGGACCCAAGTCGCGAACCCGTTGGCGAGCTTGGAGAGCAGGCGGCGCCGCGGCGTCAGGTCGGCGCCGCCGCCGTCGGCGTAGCGCGAGCCGATGACGACGTCGGCGCCCGCCGCGGCGTCGAGCAGCGGTACGAGGCTGGAGGCCTCGTGCGAGCCGTCGCCGTCCATCTCGACGAGCAGGTCGGGGGGATCGTCGCGCGCCAGCAAGCGCGTGAATGCATCCAGGACGGCGGCCCCGCGACCCTGCGGAACGGGTCGCGACAGCACGTGAAGGCGAGGGAGCTCGGGGCGTAGCCGATCGACGGCGGCCGCGGTACCGTCAGGGGAATTGTCGTCGACCACCCACACCTCGAGGTCGGCGTCGACGCGCAGTGCGAAGAGCTCGCGCACCAGCGGCGGAGCGGTGTCTCTTTCGCAATACACCGGAACCACCACCGCCACGCGGGAGGAGCGCACGGCTTCGGTCATGACTTCGACCCTCCGACCAACATGGCTGAGCAGCTTACCCCGTCCCCCAGGCTATTGAGCGCCGCCAAGTTCATCGCCGCCGGCCTGCTGTTGCTGCGCCTGGGGGGATACGGGCACGGCATCGCACCGTCTGCCGGGGTCTTTCTGGCTATCCTCCTGTTGCTGCTCGTCTACGAGCGCCTGCACGCCGAGCTCGCCATGCACGGCAGGGAAGCGGCGTTTACCCGATGGCGCGACTGGGCCGGCCGGCACTCGTTCGCCCTCGGGCTCGCGGCGATCACCGTGCTGGCCCTGGGGCTACGCTTTTTCGCCCTCACCCGCGAGCTCGGCCACATCCCGCCGAACGTCGACGAGAACCGCCTCAACGTCAGCATCCTGCACTTGTTCCGCACCGGCGAAATCGACTACCACACGGTCGAGCACTATCCCGGGATCCACTACTGGATGCTGGCCGGCACCTACCTGTTCGCCTACGTGTGGGGTTTGATGAACGATGTCGGGCGCCATCTCGGCCAGATGCCCGCCAACTACTTCCTCGGGTTCGGTCGCGCGGTGAGCGCGTTGCAGAGCGCCGCGACGGTGGCGCTCGTCGGGTTGCTCGGCCGGCGCCTGGTGTGCGCGCGCACGGGGTTGCTGGCCGCCGGGGTGATGGCGCTGGCGCCGCTATCGATACTCGTCGGGCGGCAGGTCCGCAATGACGCCGCCACCACCATGCTCATCGTCGCCGCGGTCATCGTCGCCCTGGGCGTGTACCGTCGTGGCTTCAGGCCCTGGGAGCCGGCGCTCGCCGGGGCGCTGGCAGGTCTCGCCGCGGGCGTCAAGTACACCGGGGTGTTCGCCCTGCTGCCGGTGCTGCTCGCCTGCGCGCTGAGCGAAGACCGGCAGCGGCGCGTGCAGGCCGCCGGCCTCGCGCTGGTCGGCTTCCTCCCGGCCGCGCTGCTCTCCAACCCGTTCGTCTGGGCCGACATTCCGAACCTCCTGGTCCAGCTCTCGGACCAGATCTCGATCACCGACGAAAGCCACTGGGCCGCGCAGGACAACCCGGCGAGATACCACGTGATGATCTTCGTCCAGCGTGTGCTCGGCTGGCCGATGCTGCTGCTCGGTGCCGCCGCGCTCGCCTACCATCTCGCCGCCGGCAGCCGGCGCTGGTGGGTCTTCGCCATCTATCCGCTGACCTCGATCTGGTTCGTGGCGCAACGGCCGTCGCAGCTGCCCCGGTGGGTCTACCCGGAGGCGCCGTTCATGGCGGTGGCGGCCGCGGCGGGCCTGATCGCGCTGCTCGCCTGGGCGGGCAAGCGCTTCCCGGCCGTGCAACGGGACCCGGCACGCCGCGCGGCGCTCGCCGCGCTCACCATCATCGTGCTTCTTTCGCCGATGATCCGGACGAACGCGCTGAACCTGAGCCTGCTGATCTCGACGCCCACTTGGACGCTTGCCGAACAGTGGGTGGAGAGCAACGCGGCCCAGGGGGACCGTATCCTGCTGGACCGCTACTGGTTGCAGCTCGACGCGCAACGCTACGACCTCAACCGCCAGCCGCTCGACGAAATCCTCGCCCGGCGTTCCTACGAGCTCGCCGCCAACGATTGGATCGTGGTGCACGAACAGCTCTTCGGGTCCGCTGCCCTCGACGGCCTACGGCGCGTGGCGCAGATCACCCTCGATCACTCGTTTTTCGGCACCCAGGGGCCCGACTTCTTCATCTTTCAACCGCCGGAGGTGGCGCCCGCCCGCGTGCCGTTGCAAGTGATGCTGGCCGAGCGCGACGCGGACCGATACCTCGGCCACGAATGGCCGTTATCGGGCGGTGATGCGACGCACCGGCTACCCGACGGCGGAGCGGGCCTGTACTTGCCGCCGCTGGGTAGGCAGATCCTCCAGCTCGACGTCATCGTCGCGCCGGCAGGGGAGGGCGACCCGCCCCCCGCGATCGACGCCCGGGCCGGTCGCAGCGATGTCGACGTCCTGCGCACCCGCGGCGACGACGGTTCCATGGTGTTCACCATCGCGCTGCCGCTGCGCGTCGTGGGACCGGGCGTGGTGCCGTTATTCCTCCGCCCGCAACGCGACAGCGGACCGGTGGACGTGCGCGGCTTTCGCCTTTATTAAGAAGCTTTCAGCTTCATCCGCTGATTTCCTTCGCGCGCTTATTGCTGGAGTCTCCGCGGTCGGCCGCGGCGTACCGTCTCAGGCGCTCGCCGTCGCCCGCGGCCAGCCGACCCGGTCCACCAGCTCCCGGAAACGGGGGTCGGAGCGCAGCGGATCGAACCAGGGGTCGCAGCGCAGCGACAGCATCCAGCTCGAGCGTTCGTCGTAGGCTTGCTCGAGGAAGTCCAGCGCCGCGTCCGCCTCGCCGAGGCCCAGATGCAGGAGGGCGAAGCCGAGGGCCGGGACGTACCCGTCCTCCGCGGTCGTGTGCAGCTCCTCGAGGATGTCGCGGGCCCGGTCGGCCTTTCCGGCGGTGGCGTGGGCGTGGCCCAGCGCCGTCAGGCACACGGCGTTTCGTCCCGAGCGGCGGACCGCCCGCTCCAGGTGCCCGAGCGCCTCCTCGTGCCGACCGACCTGCTCGCAGGCGATGCCGAGGTACAGGAGCGTGCGGACGAAGTCGGGGTCGAGATCCAGGGCCCGCTCGTACTCGGCGATGGCCTCATCGTAGCGCCGCGCGTAGTAGAGGACGGTGCCGACGTTCTTGTTGATGATCAGCGACAGCGGGTCCCGCTCCCGGGCCGCCAGCTCCTCGGCCACCGCCTCGTCGTGGCGCTCCATGGTCGCCAGCATGCAGGCGTACCAGTGGTGGGCGAACGGGTAGCTCGGATCGGCCTCCATGGCCTTGCGGAAGGTGGCCTCGGCCTGCTCCCGGTCCCAGTCGTAGAAGGCCTCGACGTGGGCCACGGCGGTGAGGGCGTCGGCGAGGCCGGGCTGGATCTCCAGGGCCTCCAGCGCCGCCTTCTTGGCCCGCGGCATCGCCTGCTGCGGCGGCAGCACGCCGTACTCGGCGATGCCCAGCAGGGCATACGAGTCGGCGAGGCCGGCGTAGGCGCGGGCGTAGCGGGGATCCTCGCGCACGGCGCCCTCGAAGGCGTTGCGGGCCTTGAGGAAGTCGTCGTCGGTGCGCCGGTTCCAGAAGTAACGCCCCTTGAGGAAGAGGTTGTAGGCCTCGAGGCTGCGGGTCGGCGGTGCGATCAGGTCCCCGCTGTCGACGAGGCGCACCTTGAGCTTGTCGACGATGGAGCGGGCGATCTCCTCCTGGATGGCGAAGACGTCCTCCATGCTCCGGTCCCACGTCTCCGACCAGATCTGGTAGCCGTCGCCGACGTCGACGAGCTGGGCGCTGATCCGCAGCCGGTCGCCGGCCTTGCGGACGCTTCCCTCGAGCACGCTCGCCACCCCGAGCCGCTCGCCGATCTGCCGGATGTCGAGGTCGCTGTCCCGGAAGCGGAACGCCGAGGTCCGGGAGGCGACCTTCAGGCGCTCGAGCTTGCTCAGGGCGCTGATGAGCTCCTCGGCGAGGCCGTCGCTGAAGTACTCGTTCCCCGGGTCGGGGCTCACGTTCAGGAAGGGGAGCACGGCGATCGAGGGAGGCTCGCCGGCACCGGGTGAGGGCGCGGAGCCGCCGACCCGGGGCGACCGCGGCGCTGTCGTCGGTCCCCACGGCGCCGCCTGCCCCATCCCTGGCGTCGTACCCTCGTGGAGGAGGCCCTCCTGCAGGGTCTCCAGCGCGGCCCGCACCTCGGCCGCCTGCTGGTAGCGCTGCTCCCGTTCCTTGGTCAGGAGCCTGGCGATCACCGCTCGCAGGGCGCCCGGAACCCGGGCCGGGAGCGGCCGCGGGCTGTCCCGCAGGATCGACGAGCAGAGCTCGAAGCCGGAGTTGCCGGTGAACGGCAACGTTCCGGCAGCCATCTCGTAGAGCAGCACCCCGAATGACCAGAGGTCGGTGCGGGCATCGGCCCGGCTGCCCCGGAGCACCTCGGGCGCCATGTACGCGAGCGTTCCCGAACGGGTCTCGCTGTCGGGATCGACCAGCGTGCTCCGCGTGTCGATGGCCTCGCCGAAGAGAGGACCCGCGACCGCCAGCCCGAAGTCGAGGATCTTGGTCCGACCTTCGGGGGCCACCCTGACGTTCGTGCTCTTCAGGTCCCGGTGGATGACGCCGTGCTCGTGGGCGTGACACAGGCCGCCGGCGATCTGAACGCCGTAGCGAGCGACGGTCTCGGGAGGCAGGCCCTCCGGGTCGATCAGCTCCGCCAGCGCGCGGCCCTCGACGTACTCCATGACGATGTACGGCTCGCCGGGCGCGCTCCCGGCGCCGTCGTCGCCCCCGACATCGTGGATGACGCAGATGTTCGGGTGGTTCAGCTTGGAGGCCAGGCGCGCCTCTTGCAGCATCCGCCGCCGGGTGTCATCGTCCTCCACCCAGCGGCCCGAGGGAACCTTCACCGCGACCCGGCGCCCCAGGCGCGTGTCCCGCGCCAGGTAGACTTCGCCCATCCCCCCGGAGCCGAGGCTCTCGACGATCTCGTAGGGACCCAGGGATTTCGGCGGCGGCCGGCTCATGGGAGGGAATGGTATCAGCGGCCGGCGCCTGCCCCGGACGATCGAGCGCGCGTGGGCGTCCCGGCCTCCGGACCCCGCCGGTCGCGCTCTTCGATCTCCGCAGCGAGGCCCATTTGCACACCGACCCGATCGAATGCGGTGCCCTGAAAAAGGAACCGACGGGCGGACGGAGCACCTGCAGGGAACAAGAAGCGCTAATCTCCGCATGATGCGCGGAGATTTCGCTTGCCGATGCGGAGAATCGCTGCCATAATATCCGCAGAACATGCGGAGATTATATGGCGTATATCTGGAAACGAGAGCGATGGCCTGATCTGCGATGGGACGAGCGGGGTCTCTCCCGCTTGCTCGCCCATGCCTGCCGCCAACAGGGCCGCCTGCTCGGCAAGATGGAAGGGCTGGGCTTCGATCTCCGCGGCGAGGCCCACTTGCGGACCCTCACCGAGGAGGTGGTCACGTCGAGCGCGATCGAGGGCGAAGAGCTCGAGCGCGATCAGGTTCGCTCTTCGATCGCCCGGCGGCTCGGCATGGATATCGCCGGGCTCGTTCCTGCCGACCGCGACGTCGAGGGCATCGTCGAGATGGCGCTGGATGCCACCGGCAACTACGAGGAGCCGCTCACCGAAGAGCGGCTCTTCGGATGGCACGCCGCCCTGTTCCCGACCGGCCGCAGCGGCATCACGAGAATCAGGGTCGGGGACTGGCGCGATGACGCGGACGGTCCGATGCAGGTCGTCTCGGGCCCTCTGGGCCGGGAGACCGTGCACTATCAGGCTCCGCCTGCCGAGCGCGTCCCCGAGGAGATGCGCCAATTCCTGGAGTGGTTCGAGGACTGCGGCGGCAGCGATCCCCTGCTCGTCGCCGGCCTGGCCCACCTGTGGTTCGTGACCATTCACCCGTTCGCCGATGGCAATGGCCGCATCGCCCGCGCGGTCGCCGACATGGCACTCGCCCGCTCGGAGAAGGCGCGGCAACGCTACTACAGCATGTCGGGACAGATTCGGCAGCAGCGCAACGCCTACTACGCCGTTCTCGAGCGCACGCAGAGGGGCGATCTCGACGTCACGGAATGGCAGCGCTGGTTTCTGGAGAGTCTGCTCGCTGCGATCGAGGGCGCCCAGGGCACGCTGTCCGCTGTCCTGGCCAAGGCGCGTTTCTGGGAGCGCTTTGCCAGGGAGCCGCTCAACGAGCGCCAGATCAAGGTGCTCAATCGACTGCTCGATGGTTTCGAGGGCAAGCTGACATCGTCGAAATGGGCAAAGCTTGCCAAGTGCTCGCAGGACACCGCCTACCGCGACATCACGGACCTGATCGAACGCGGCGCCCTGCGAAAGGAACCGGGAGGCGGACGGAGCACGAGCTACTCGCTGGTAGGCGTCAAAGGAAGCGCAACATGATCCTGCGGCAGATCATCGAGGATCTCGCGCCGGGCCGAGTGAGCCGCCGTCCGCGCGCTGCCAAAGCCCTCGCGCCTCGAGTTTCCTTGCGGCGGCCGTAGTGGATTCCGTCTAGAATGCCGTCGCCCGGCGAGGGTTGTTGTCGTTGGTGACGATGGCTTGATCGCACCACGCGGCGCCGGGCGCTTGCCACTGCGCAGCTTCGCACCAGCAACGTGAAGCGAGGTCCGTCGATGGCCAAAGCGAAGCCTCCCCGCCGGGTTGCGGTCGTCACCGGCGACCTGACGATGGATTGGAACCTGGCCCGCACCCGCAGCGAGGGCAGCGACGGCTCGGTCTGGAACGCCGAGGACGCCGCCCACCTATACTGGCAACCGGGGGGCGCCGCTCTCCTCGCCGGGCTCATCGAAGAGGTCGCCAGGTCCCTGCGCGATGCCGGCGTCGCCGACTGCGCCGTGCACGGCACGGAGGCCGGGCGGCGCCGCGTCCGACCCGACGATCCGCGCTTCCATCACTCGCACGCCGTCTGGTCGGCGCACCCCTACAGCGGTCCCGGCGACCGCCAGACAGCGTGGCGCGTCGAGGAGTTCGTCGGCATCCATCGCGGCGAGAGCGGCGGAGCGGCCGGCTGGAACCTCGTCGCCGATGATCCGGCGCGGGCAGATCTGGTGATCGTCGACGATGCCGGGCTCGGGTTCCGGGAGCGCCAGGACCTGTGGCCGCGATCGCTGCGCCAGGACAAGTGCCGGTGGGTGGTGGTCAAGATGGCGAAGCCGGTGGCGCAGGGGAATCTGTGGGCGCACCTGCACGCCGAGCATGCCGATCGGCTGGTCGTCGTCATGACCGTCAACGACCTCCGCCTGACCGAGGTGCAGATCACCCGCGAGCTGTCCTGGGAGCGCACCGCACAGGACCTGTGCTGGGAATTGGTCCACAACCTCAAGATCAACGCGCTGTCGCAGTGCGCCCACGTGGTGATCTCGTTCGACACGGCGGGCGCGCTGCTGATGTCGAGGGCGGAGCGCCCGCGAAAGCGTCGAAGCGGTGCCGGGGCGGAAGCCGTGGCGCGCTGCCGGCTCTTTTTCGATCCGCTGGTCGCCGAGGGTGGCTGGTCGCCGCAATACCCGGGTGGCGCCATCGGCTACACGTCGTGTCTGGCCGCCGGGATCGCGCGGCAGTTGCTGGCGGCGCCCGACGAGCCCGACGTCGAACGCGGCATCCTCGGCGGCATCGCCGCCATGCGCGCGCTCCACCGGGAAGGATACGGAGGCGTTGCGGGTGGCGCGGCGGGCAAGGAGGGGAGAGCAGGCGGCAGCGCGGCGGGAGCTGCGGACGCGCGCACGGCGAATCTCGCGTTCCCCACCGCCGCGGTGGTTCGGGAGCTGGAGGCCGAGCCGAGCTCGCGCGGCTCGCTGACCGTCATCGACGTGCGCGACCCGGCGCGGGCTTTTGTCGGCGCGGCCGCCAGCCCCGGGGCGGCGGCGGGCTCCGGGTACTGGACGATCCTGCAGGAGCGTTTCTCCGGCGGTCTCGACAAGCTGGCCGAGACCATCGTTCTGCAGGGCCCGGAGGCGGCGCTATCCGGCGTGCCGCTGGCGCGCTTCGGCAAGCTGGTGACCGTCGATCGCCAGGAGATCGAGGCGTTTCGCAGCATCCGGTCGCTGGTGCGCGAGTACAGCAGCAAGGAGTTGCAGCAGCCGCTGTCGATCGCGGTCTTCGGGGCGCCGGGCTCGGGAAAATCTTTCGGCGTCACCGAGGTCGCCCTCTCCGTTCTTCCCGGCTTGGTCCGGCCGATGAGCTTCAACCTCTCGCAGCTCGACGGCCCCGAGGCGCTGCTCGACGCCTTCCACCAGGTCCGCGATGTCGCCCTCAAGGGCGGCTTGCCGCTGGTGTTCTGGGATGAGTTCGACAGCCCGCTGGGCGGCCGGGAGCTGGGCTGGCTGCCGTATTTTCTGGCGCCGATGCAAGACGGGGCATTTCAGCAGGGCCAGTTGATGCACCCGATCGGGCGTTGCGTATTCGTCTTCGCGGGGGGCACCTGCAGCCGCATGCGGGACTTCGGGTCGCAGGTTGCTGCCGACAAGTTCAAGCAGGTCAAGGGCCCCGATTTCCTCAGCCGCATCAAGGGGTTCGTCGACATTCTCGGGCCCAACTGCCTGGATGACGATCGCGACAGCGATCCCTACTTCATCGTCCGCCGCGCCATCCTGCTGCGCTCGATCCTGCGCCGCGACCATCCGCAGCTCTTCGAGCACGGCGACGGCAGCGAGATCCTGAAGATCGACTCCGGCGTGCTGCGCGCCTTTCTGCGCGTCGGCAAGTTCGAGCACGGCGTGCGCTCGATCGAATCGATCGTGGCGATGAGCCTGCTGCGCGGCAAGCGGCACTTCGAGCGCTCGGCGCTGCCGGCCGAGAGGCAGCTCGACCTGCACGTCAACGGTCTCGAGTTCCTCGCCCGCGTGCAGGCGATCGACCTCGAGGGCGAGCTGCTCGAGCAGCTCGCCGCCGCCGTGCACGCCGATTTCTGCGCCGGGCTGCGCAAGCAGGGTTACCGGCTCGGCGCGGCCACCGATGACAAGAAGAAGACGCACAGCTCGCTGAAGCCCTACGACAGGCTCCCGGAGGACGAGAAGGAGCAAAACCGCGACAACGCCCGCGACATTCCCAACAAGCTCGCCGTCGCCGGCTACGTGATGCTGCCGGCGCGCAGCCACGCACGGCCGCTGCGCTTCCCCGAGGACGACCTCGATCTGCTCGCCGAGATGGAGCACGATCGCTGGGTGCGGCTGAAGCTGGCGGCGGGGTGGCGCTGGGCGGCAAAAACGGACAAGGCCCAGAAGCTGCACCAGGACCTGCTGCCCTGGGACCGCCTCACGGCGGCGGAGAAGGCGCGGCGGTACAGCGGCGCCCTTGCCGAGGCGCTGGGCGACGGCCCTCTGCCGGCCGGCGCCAAGCAGAAGGACCGCGCCCTGGTGCGGGCGATCCCCGCCATTCTGGCGAAGATCGGCTACGCGGTGGTGCGGGCGATGCCGGCGAAGGCGGCGCCGGGGCCCGGATCGTGAGTGCGGATGGCGCCGCGTAAGCGTCTTCGTCTCGGCGTCACCGGGCACCGGGTGCTGGCCGAGGGCGACGAGATCGAGGCCGGGATCGAGACGGCCTTGCGGGGTATCGAGCGAGCCTGGCCGGGGGCGACCTTCACCGCGCTCTCGGCGCTCGCCGAGGGCGCCGATCGGCTCGTCGCCGAGCGGGTGCTGGCGCGCCCGGGCGCGACGCTGGTCGCCGTCCTGCCGCTCCCGGAGGCGAAGTACGTCGAAGATTTCGGCTCAGCCGCTTCGCGGGCGCAGTTCCGCGACCTGTTGCGCCGCGCCGAGCGGCGCGTCGAGCTGGCCGCTGCCGGCAGCCGCACCCTGGCCTACGAGCGCGTCGGCGACTACATCCTGGGGCGCTGCGACGTTCTCATCGCGGTCTGGGACGGACGTCCGGTACAGGGGCGGGGAGGTACGGGCGCGGTGGTCGCCGGCGCCCGCGAGCGGAGCAAGCCGCTGGCCTGGGTGCACGCCGGCAACCGCGCGCCGGGGACCGAGGAGCCGACGTCGCTGGGCGACGAGCAGGGGATGGTGACCTTCGAGAACCTCGGCGGCGCCGAACTGGAATCGCCGGCATGAAACGGCGCTCGTCGTGGCGCCTGTTCGAATGGCCGCTCGTCTGGGCGCTGGCGGCGGCGTCGCTGGTGCTCGGCTACCTCGGCTTCTCCGCCTATTTCGCGGCGGCGGGCGAGGCGCGCTCATGGCTCGACCGCGTGTACCTGAGCCTGCAGCTTTTCGTCCTCGAGTCGGGGGCCCTGGCGCCGCCGCTGCCGTGGCAGCTCGAGGTGGCGCGCCTGCTGGCGCCGTTGGTGTCTGTTTACACGGCGGGCAAGGCGCTCGCTCTCGTCTTCGGCGAGCAACTCCAGTTTCTCCGCCTGCGCATCCAGCGCGATCACGCCGTCGTGTGCGGCGCCGGCCGCAAGGCCGTCTGTCTGGTCCGCGAGCTGCGTCGCCGCGGCGTCGCCGTCGTCGTCATCGAGGAAGACGAGGAGGCCGACACCCTGGCCTCCTGCCGCTTCGCCGGAGCGAGGGTGCTGGTGGGTGACGCCACCGATCCGGCGCTGCTGAGGAGGGCCGGGGTGGCGCGGGCGCGCTACGTGGTGGCGCTGTGCGGCGACGACGGCGCCAACGCCGAGGTGGCAGTCCACGCCCGGCGCCAGGCGGCCGGCCGCAAGGGCGAGCCTCTGCGTTGCGCCGTGCACATCTTCGACCCCGACCTCTGGCGGCTGCTCGGCGCCCAGCAGTCGGCAGCGCCGGACCGGGACGGCTTCCGGCTCGGCTACTTCAATATCTTCGAACGGGGGGCGCAGGCGCTGCTCGCCGAGCATTCGCCCCTGCCGCCCGCGGCAACGAGGTCGGCCGCGGCGCACGTGCTCATCGTCGGCCTCGGCCGCTTCGGCCAAAGCCTCCTGGTCGAGATGGCCCGGCGCTGGTCGAGCGCCCGGCCGGAAGGCGCCGAGAAGGAGTTACGGGTGACCGTCGTCGATCGAGCCGCCGGCCAGAAGCTGGGCTCACTGCTGCTGCGCTGTTCCGAGCTCGACGCCGCTTGCCGGCTGGTGCCGCGCGACATGGAGATTGCTTCGGCGCAGTTCGAGGGCGGCGCATTCCTGCGGCAGGCCGAGGAGCTCGGCCCGGTAACGAGGGCCTATGTGTGCCTCGACGACGATTCGCGCAGCCTGTCGGCGGCCCTGGCGCTGCACGAATGCCTGCGCCGCGACAGCCCGTTGATCGTCGCCCGCATGCGGCAAGAGGCGGGCCTGGCGTCGCTGCTGCGCGATGCCGGGGCCGACCCGGCTTTTCGCAACCTGAGCGCCTTCGGCCTGCTCGATCGCACCTGCACGTTCGAGCTGGTGCTCGGCGACCGTGCGGGGTTCTGATCCCGCGGCGCCGGCGCGCCGGTTGGCCGCCGGCGCCGACCTCGCCCGCGTTCGACGTTCTCAGAGGCCCGTGCGGTAGGCGGCCTCGACGATGCCCAGCGTCTCCAGGTGGTCCTCGGCAGAGGTCTCGAACGCGCCGCCGTCGGCCAGCCGGTCGAGAAAATGGGCGATCGCCGCCCGGTAGGACTCCTTGTAGTCGGCTTGCAGGTCCAGCTCCACGGTCTGCTCCGCTCCGCCCACCAGACGGAGCCGGTCGTCGCGCAGAAAGATGGAGCCTTCGGTGCCGAAGATCTCGAGCCGATCGACCTGCTGGGGCGGGTAGCCGTGGGCCATGAAGTCGCCGAGCAGCGAAACGGCGGCGCCGTCGTCGTCGACGAGAAAGAGCGCGGCGCGGTCTTCGCCGCGGATCCGGGGGCATCTCCTGCCCAGCCGTGCGGCGGTCAGGGCGAGCGGCCCGAGCAGGAAGCGAAGCGTGTCCACGTGGTGGATCATGACTTCCATCAGCAGCATGCGCTCCAGCCCGGCCAGCATCGGTTGGCGCTCGAGGGCCGGCAGCGCGCCGCTCTCGTCGGGCAGCAGGCCCGAGGTCAGGATCGTCATCAAGGCGCCGCGCAGGCGCCCGATCCGCCCGCCCCGGATCCATTCGTGTGCCTGGCGAAAGTGGGGACGGAAGCGCCAGTTGTCGTGGACCATCAGCCGGACCCGCCCACCGAGCTCGGCGACCAGGCGCTCGGCTTCCTCCAGCGTCGGGGCCAGCGGCTTCTGGCACAGGATGGCAAGGCCGTGGCGCGCGGCGAGGCGAGAGAGGGGGACGTGCTGCTCGCGCGGCGCGGCGATGTCGAGGGCGTCGAGCGGCGTCCCCTCGAGCATCTCCTCGACCGAGCCGTACACCTCGGCGATGTCGTATTGGGCCGCCCGTGCCTCGGCCGCCGCGCGCACCGGATCGGCGATCGCCACGACGCTGGCGCGGTCCCGCAGGTGCCGGTAGGCGTCGAGGTGATGCTCGGTCACCCAGCCGGCTCCCGCCAAGCCGATCCTGACGCGCCGGCCGCTCATGCCGCCCTCGCCGTCCCGATCCTGACGCGCCGGCGGCTCATGCCGCCCTCGCCGGCCCGATCCTGACGCCGGTGGCTCATGCCGCCCTCGCCGTCCCGATGCTGACGGCGCCGGCCGGTCACGGCAGGGCCCCGGGCATCAGGTTCGGCAAGGCCGCCCTCGGGATCCAGAGAACCCAATCGGGCAGCAGCACCGCGAGGGCCACGACGGCGAGCGAGATCAAGTAGAAGGGGAAGAGGGCGCGCACTGCGCCGGCGGCCGGCACCCGGCCCAGATCCGCGGCGATCAGCAGGCAGAGGCCGTAGGGCGGGGTGATCAGCCCGATGGCCAGCGTCAGGACCACGACGAGCCCCATCTGATAGGGATCGATGCCTGCCGCCGCCCCGATCTCGCCGACGATCGGCTGAAGGATGATGATCGCCGGGATGGCGTCCATCACCGTGCCGACCAGCAAGAAGGTCAGGATCACGAAGAAGAAGACGGACCCGGGCGAGGCGAGGAGGCCGGCGCCTCCCAGCCAGCCCACCACCGCCTGCGGCACCGAGTAGAAGGCCAGAATCCATCCCCACAGCGACGCCGCCGCGACGCAGAGCAGCGACAGCGAGAACAGGCCGATGCCCTCCTCGGCGAGCCGGAACCAGCGCCTGAGGCCGAACTGCCGGTAGGCGATCGCCAGCAGGGTGACGTAGAGGACGGCGACCACCGACGCCTCGGTGGCGGTGAAGACGCCGGCGAGGATCCCGCCGATGACGATCACCGGGATCAGCAGCGCCGGCCAGGCCGAGCGGCCGGCGGACAGCAGCCGGCGGCCGGAAAAGGTATCGGCCTTGCCGATGCCGAGCCGTGAGGCCACCCGCGACGCCCACAGCATCTGCCCGAGGCCGATCAGAATGCCCGGAACGATCCCCGCCAGGAACATGGCCCCGACCGAGAGGCCCGCGGTGGCCGCGTAGATGATCATCATCAGGCTGGGCGGAATGACGTTGCCGAGCGTCGAGGAGGCGGCGGTGATGGCGACGGTGAAGCCCCCCGGGTACCCCTCCTTCTGCATCGCCGGGATCATCACTGACCCTACGCCCAGCGTGTCGGCCGAGGAGACGCCGGAGATCCCCGCGAAGATCATCGACACCGCCACGTTCACGTGCGCCAGCCCGCCCGACAGATGGCCCACCATGGCGCGCGCGAAGTCGACAAGCCGCGCCGACGAGCCGGAATCGTTCATCGCCTGGCCGACGAACAGGAAGAAGGGCACGGCGAGGAGGGGAAAGTTGTTGAGCCCCACCCAGATGCGCTGCGGCACGATCGACAGCGGCACGTCGCCCTGGGCGCCGATGGCCAGCGTCGACGAGATCAGCATGGCGAAGGCGATCGGCACTCGCACCAAACAGAGGATCGCAAACGAGCCGAACAGCAGCCACAGCATCAGTCGGGTCCCGACCACGAGGAGGACGTGGAATCCGAGGAGGACGAGGAAGCCGAGGAGGACGGGGGAGCCGAGGAGGACGGGGGAGCCGAGGAGGACGGGGGAGCCGAGGGGGACGGGGGAGCCGAGGAGGACGGGGGAGCCGAGGGGGACGGGGGAGCCGCGGGGGATGCCGCCGCGCCGCCGCGAAGGAGCGCGGCGGCGTCGAGCACGAGGTTGCCGGCCGCGTAGAGCGCGGCCAGCGCGGCGAACACCGGAATCGCCGCGTACACGGCCGCCATGTTGACCTGCGAGTTGGATGCGGTGCGCAGGAACCCGACGCCGGTGTAGCCGATTCCCTGCGCCAACAGCAGCACCGCGAAGGCGAGGACGCACAGGTCCGGAAGGAGGTCCGGCGGACGGATCTCGGGGTCGGCCCGCCGCGCCGCGCCCCGCACGTCGAGAACGAAGTGGCGCCGCGTCTTGACGCTCATCGCCGCGCCGAGCAATGCCACCCAGAAAAACAGGAAGCGCGCCGCCTCCTCGGACCAGATGAACGGGACGTGGAGGAGGAATCGGGTGAACACCTGCAGGGAGACCACCAGCGTGAGCGCGACGAAGACGACGGTCGCGATCAGGCCGTTGATCGCGGCCAAGGAATCGAGCGCCTTTTGGATCCAGCGCGGGGAGGCGCTCGTGCCCGACTGCCGGCCTGCTTCCATCGGCCTCACCGCGCCGCGGCGCGCACCTTGTCGAGGAGCTCCTGCAGGCCGAGGTCGCGGGCCACGCGGTCCTGGATTTGCCGGCTGCCCTCGCGCAGCGCCGCTGAATCGAGGCCCGTCACCTCGACGCCGAAGCGCTCCTGCATCTCGGCCAGGGCCGCGGCGTTGCGCTCGCTCATGAAGTCGCGCTGCCAGAC
>DASWHK010000038.1:0-19972 GCA_036398215.1 Acidobacteriota bacterium
CGGCGCGAACAGCCCCCCCATTCCCCAGGCGAACCCCATCAGCAGCGACGAGACCGTGCTGCGATGCTCCGGCACCCACGATTGCGCCAGCACGATGGTGACCGAGTTCGACAGCAAGAGGAAGAAGAACCCCAGGGACAGCCAGGCGACCCGCAGCCACAACGGGATCGCCGCGAAGGAGGCCACGAAGGCGGGCAGCGCCAGCAGCATCGACAGCCGGATGACGTTGCGGGCGCCGACCCGGTCGGCGAGGAAGCCGCCGGCGAGGCTGCCGAGGGAGCCGGCGGTGAGAAAGATGCTGAGGGCCGCCGTCGCGCCGCCGAGCGCGAACCCCGCCTGCAACAGGTAGACCGGCAGGAAGGCGACGAAGATCAGCTGCACCGAGCCGCGAGTGACGACGAACAGGTACATCAGCAGCAGCGGCCTCCAGCGGGCGCGCAGGGCTCGCCCTACCCCCGGCCGCGGGCGCTTCGGATCGTGCACCGGGGCCGGCGCCGTCGGCAGCAGCAGCAGAGTGGTGAGCAGGCCGGGGAGCGCGATCCGCCACAGCCCGTCCCAGCCCCAGATCGCGTAGGTCACCGAGAACATCGCCGGGCCGATCGCGAAGCCGAGGTTGCCGGCGCCGACGAACAGGGCCATCGTCGCCCCGGGCCGATGGGGCATGGTGTCGGCGGCCTGGGCGGCGCCCTGGGGGTGGAAGGCGGCGATGCCGATGCCGGCGACGAACAGCGCCGCCAGCAGCGCCGCGTACGAGCCGGCCAGCGGCACGGCCGCCAGGCCGATGGCCGCCACCGCCGGGGCGAGCACGATAATCCAGGTGGCCCGCAGGCGGTCGGAGATCAACCCGTACACCGGCTGCAGGATCGAAGCCGAGAGGCCGAATACCATCGCCCCGCCGCCGACTTGCGCCAGGGAGAGCCCGAGGCGCTCGTGGAGCACGGCGAGCACCGGCGCGTAGACGCTCGAGTAGGCGTCGATCACCAGGTGCGCCGCCGACAGGATGGCGAGGGCGCCCAATCCGCCCGCCGCCGCCCGCGACGAGGGGCTGCGCCGCGGGATCGCCAGCTCGGGTTGGCTGCTCATCGTCGGCAGGTGGTCGGGAGGCGTTGAAACGAGGCGCGAGCGCCGGCGGAGGGTGCTGGCCCGGCGCCCGCCAGACGATGTCCCGTCGTTGGGAAGCGCCGCCCGCCTTGCCGGCCGGTCGGCTCGATCTATAATCGGGCAGCATACACGCCCGCGTCCTGTCGCGGGTTCTCCGCATTGGCGCCTGGGGGCGACCGATCGGCCCGCCTCCCCTGCCCCGCTCCGCCCCATGAAGATCGGACCCTACGACGTCGAAGCCCTGCTGGACGGACGGTTCGGCCTCGACGGCGGGGCGATGTTCGGCATCGTCCCCCGCCCCCTGTGGGAGCGCACCAACCCCCCCGACGAGGCCAACCGCATCGAGCTGGCGGCCCGTTGCCTGCTGATCCGCGGCGGCGGTCGCTGCATCCTCGTGGAGACCGGCCTCGGCGACAAGTTCGACGACAAGCGCGCCGAGATCTTCAAGGTGCGACGGCCCGGCGGGGGGCTGCTGGGCGCCCTCGAAAGGCGTGGCATCGTCCCGGGCGACGTCACCGACGTGGTCCTCACCCACCTCCACTTCGATCACTGTGGAGGCACCAGCCGCCGCGAGAACGGTCGCCTCGTGTTGACCTTCCCGCGCGCCGTCCACCACCTGCAAAGGCGGCACTGGGAGTGGGCGACGGCGCCCAGCCTCAAGGACGCCGGCTCCTTCCGCGCCGAAGACTTCGCGCCGCTGGCCGACAGCCGCGACCTCAACCTGCTCGCCGGCGAAAGCGAGCTTTTCGAGGGCATTCACCTGCGGGTCGTCGACGGCCATACGACCGGCTTGCAGCTGGTCCGGATCGAGGGGCCGGAGGCGACCTTGCTGTTCTGCGCCGACCTGGTCCCCACCGGGGCCCACCTGCGCTGGCCCTACATCATGGCCTACGACAACCGGCCGCTGACCACGCTCGAGGAGAAGCGCGAGCTGCTGCCCCGGGCGGCCGCCGCCGGCTGGATCGTCGCCTTCGGCCATGACCCCGACTGCGCCGCGGCCCTCCTCGCCCAGGAAGAAGAGGACCGCGTCGTCGTCGCCCGGGAGCTGGCGCTGTAGCCCTCGTCTCTCAGCGTCCCCTCAGTGCGCCGTCTCGCCGGCGGCGAAGGGCAGGCGGGCCAGGACCGCCGCCTGCGCCTGCCGGCGCGACGCCGCCGGGTAGTGGAAGAGGTCGAGGTAGAGCTGCAGGTCGGAGACCATCCGCAGGCCGCCGGCCCGCCGGATGCCGAAGAACGCCGCGTGCGTGTAGGCCGGGGCGACGAGGAAGCAGTCGGCGCCGTGGCCGGCGGGCCGCAGCCGTAGCGCCTCCGCCCAGGTGTCGAGGGCCCGGTCCTTGTCGATCGCCAGGTCGGGCAGGTACAGGTGCAGCGCCTCCGGCTCGCTGGCCGGCGAGATGGCGGTGAACGCCGCCTCGAGGGTCAGCGCGTAGCGCTCCTGTAACGGCGCCGGCAGCTCGCGGAGCCGGTCGAGGGTCGCGCCCGCCTCGGGCTCCCGCATGCGAAACGGGAACACGGCGTTGTGCTCGAATGCGTACTGCTGCACCCAGTCGTCGAGCAGCCGCAGGGGATCCACTAGCCGCGTCCCGCCGCCGCGCTTGCGCTCCACATAGCCTTCGGCGTGCAGCTGCTGGAGGATCTGCGACACCCAGCCGATGCTCATGCCGCCCCGCTCGGCGATCTCCCGGGTGGTGACCAGGGCCGCCGGGTCCGCCAGCAGGATGCGCAGCGGGATCGTCGCCTTGTCGTTGAACAGCGTGCGCGGTCGCTTGCGGGCGCTGAACTTGTTGCGGTTGCCGGAGATCTGCACGACCACCTGGTTGAAGCGCAGCAGCGCGTTGCCGCAGCAGTCGATGAAGCCGGCCCCGGCTTCGCGACAAACCTTCACGCCGCTGGCCCCCATGTGCGGCACCGCCAGACCGGACCAGGTGTCGGGCGCGACGCCGAGCTGGCGCAGCCGCGGCAGCAGGCCGCGAAGCAGCCGCGGCTCTCCCGAAGCGAGGGGGACGAGCAGCAGCCGGCGCACCGGCCTTCCCTCGCGAAGCTCGATCTGCACGAGCCGCTCGTCCTCGGGCGCCGGACCGACGCGGCACTGCGGCGCCAGCAGGTCGGGGACCAGCTGCCGCCAATTCTTCAGGAAGTACGAGCGAACGTCGGCCGCCGTGCGCAGGACGGTCACGGGCCGTTACCGGCCCGGAAAGGCCGGCCCCGGCAGGGGCCGCGGTGTGCCTATCGCCGCCGGCGCCAGCGGTCGGCGGGCCAGCTCGTCGCCGTCGAGGACCCAGCCGGCGAGGCTGCCGGTACGAGCGCCGTCGCGCACCGCGAGCTCGCCGTTGATCAGCACCACGTCGATGCCGGTGCTGTAGCGGTGCGGATCCATCGCCGTGGCGTGGTCGGCGATCTCCGCGGTGTCGATGACGACGACGTCGGCCGCATAACCGGCCCGCAGGATGCCGCGCCGCGCCAACCCGGCGATCTGCGCCGGCAACGAGGTCGACGAGCGCACCGCCTGCGCCATGCTCATGACGCCGTTGTCGAGGACGTAGTGGCGAAGCTTGCGCGGGTAGCTGCCGTAGAACCGCGGGTGCGGAAAGCCGCTGCCCGGCAGGGTGATGCCGGCGTCGGTCGCGGTGGCGGTAAAGTCCTGGGCCATGTAGTGCTCGACGTCGAGCTCGTCGAGGGAGAAGCCGCGGATGCGGGCGCCGCCGGGCCGGTCGAGCCCCTCCAACTGCAGCATGATCGCGACGTCGACGGCCGCGGCGTCCTGGCTCGCGGCCACATCCGAGAGGTTGAGGCCGACGAACTCCGGGTTGTGCGACTCCAGGATCAGCAGGCGTTCGGCCCCTCCCCGGCGGCGGATCTCGTGGGCGATGTCGTCGCGGATGCGGATCTCGGCCTCCGGGTCCTCGAGGCGGCGCTGGAAGGCCGCGCGCCGCACCGCGAAGTCGGGGCCGCGGCCGCCGCCACGGCCCCCGGCCCCCGCCGTCTCCTCGGCCTCGACGTCGAGCGCCCACGAGGGGATCAGGACGGTGTTGCCGTCCGAGCCGGTGGTCGTGTACGGGTACTGGTCGGCGTAGACCTGCACGCCGCGCTCGCGGGCCTCTTCGATCAGGCGGGTGATCGTCGGCGCCGTTCCCCAGTAGTCGGCGCCCTTGACCTTGATATGGCTGGCCACCACGGTCATGCCGGTGGCCTCGCCGATCCGGATGGTCTCGAGGACGGCGTCGACCAGGTCGGGCGGCTGGCCGCCCATGCTCGGCAGCCACCACATCGGCGTGCGTCCCTCGCTGCGCTCGTGGCTGATGTAGAAGCCGCCAAGCTCGCCGGCGGCGGCGGCCAGGGCGATCACCTCTTCGGTGGTGCCGTAGCGGCCCGGGTTGTACTCGAGACCCGACGACAGGCCGCCGGCCCCTTCGCGCATCCCCTGGCGGACGACCTCGACCATCGCCTCGATCTCCTCGGGGGTCGCCGGCCGCTGGGCGCGGCCCATCACCTGCTGGCGGACGCTCCCGTGGCCGAGCAATTGCACGACGTTGGGGCCGATGCCCTGCCGGCGGTAGAGCTCGGCGCGCTCGCCGATCGGGCAACGGCAGCGACCGTCCTGGCCGACGACCACCGTCGTGATCCCCTGGCTGACCAGGTTCGGCGCCGCGGCGGCGGCGGGGTTGGCGAGGCTGTCGTCGCCTTCGTCGGCGTGGCTGTGCAGGTCGATGAAGCCCGGGGTCACCAGGCGGCCGGTGGCGTCGATCACCAGCGCCGCGCCGGCGGCGTCGAGGTCGCCGATGGCGGCAATCGAATCCCCACGGATGCCGATGTCGGCGATGAACCAGGGGTTGCCGGTGCCGTCGATGACCCGACCGCCCGCGATGACGATGTCGAACGCCTGCGGCCCGGCGGGGGCGCCGGGCGCCACCGTCGAGGCGGCAAACGAGATGCAGGCGAGGGACACTAGTAGTCGTCGAAACCCAGGCGCCGGAATCATGAGAGTTCTTCCGCGGCCGGCCGCGAGGAAAGCGCCCGGCGGCGCGACCGGCCCATCAGCGATCTCCCGGGATGATCTCCGGACGAACACGGTAGGTGATGACCTCGGCCGCCCGATCGTAGCTCACCGACCCCTCCCGCTCCACAGCGGTCGTCTGCCCCGGCTCGATCGTGATCGTGAAGGTGTCGTTCGGATTCCCCTGCGCATCGCGGTTGATCGGACGATCGTCGTCATCGAGCAGGTCGAGGATCAAACGCACGCGGACCGCCTGGCCGCTGGTGTTGGTCACGTCCACGCTCCACCGGAACAGGGCCCTTTCCTCGACGATATCCGTATAATCCATGAACTCGTTCTCGAGCCTCACCGCGCCAGCCTGGGGCGTCCACGGCGTACCGATTGCCAGTATCGTGGTCGCCGCCATCGTGACTACGATCGCGAAGAGCCCTTTGACGGCAGCCTTGCCCGGACGCACGTGCAGCCCTCCTGAAAGGTGTGGGCGGAAAAACGGGTCGAGATACCTATTATGGTAGCAATTCCGCGGCGCGGCGGTCAAAGAGGGACCGGCCGGCGCGCGTGCCTCAGCCCCCTCGCCCGGTGACGTCATCTCACGAATCCTACGTCGCCCCCGGCCGGCGGAAAGCTCGGCGGCGGGCGGAATCAGACCGGCAGGGGTCAGTGCGCCCAGGGCTCGCCGAGGGGCTGGTCGTCGTCCCAGACGGGATCGACGTTGGGGTCGGCTTCGACGGCCGCGTCGACGTTCGGGTCGGCAGCGGCGGGCCGGGCCTCTCCAGCTCCGAGCTCGGCACCGACCTCCTCCTCGAGCTGCCAGGTCTCAAGGAGCTCCTCGGGGAGCTCCTGCAGGAACCGCGACGGTTGCTGCACCACCGCGCTGCCGTAGCCTCCGGGACGGATGATCGGGTAGCTGAGGTAGAGCTCGTCGCGGGCCCGGGTCATGGCGACGTAGAAGATCCGCCGCTCCTCCTCCTCGCCGCCGGGCTCGTCGAGGGCCCGGGGGCTGGGGAAGAAACCCTCGAGCAGATGGATGATGAAGACCGCGTGCCACTCGAGGCCCTTCGCTTGGTGGATCGTCGATAGCACCACCGACGAGTCGTCGTCCGCCGCGGCGGCGCGGCCGCCGACGTCCTGTCCGTACAGCTCGCCGAGCAGCAGCAGCTCCTCGAGCAGGCCACTCAACGAGTCGTATTGGGCGGCGAAGATCGCCAGCTGCTCGAGGTCCTCGACCCGGGATTCGAAGTTGTCGAACTTGGCCGCCACGTAGTCGTGGTACCAGGCCTCCAGAATGCCGCGGATCGCCACCTCCGGCTCGTCCTCGGCGCCCCGCACCTCGCGCAGGGTCGCGACGAAGGCCGGCCAGCCGGCCTTTGCCTTGCCGGGCAGGACGGCGAGGACCTCGGGCCCGGCGAGCGCCTCGATGAGCGCTCCGGCGTCGGCGGACCGAGCCCCGACCTGACGCCAGATGCGCTCGGCGGTGACGTTGCCGATCCCTGCCTGCAGCAGCGCGACGCGGCGGAACGCGACCTCGTCGCGGGGGTTGTGCATCAGCCGCAAATGGGCGACGACATCCTTGATGTGCGCCTGCTCGAAGAAGCGCAGCCCGCCGCGCACCTCGTAGGGGATGTCGTAGCGCAGCAGCATGGTCTCCACCGCCAGGCGGTGGGCGTGGGCCCGGTACAGGATCGCGATCTCGCCCAGCTCGATGCCCTCGTCGCGCAGCTGCAGGATTCGCTCGGCCACGAAGGCCGCCTCTTGCGCCGGGTAGCTGCAGGCCACCAGCGCCGGCGGCATGCCGTCGCTGCGCCGCGCCTCCAGAGTCTTGTCGAACTGCAGCCGGTTGTGGTGGATGCTGGCGTTGGTCAGCGCCAGGATCGGCGGCGTGCTCCGGTAGTTCGCCTCGAGCCGGAAGACCTCGGTGCCCGGGTTGCGCTCCGGGAACTTCAAGATGTTGTCGTAGTTGGCGCCGCGGAAGGCGTAGATACTCTGCGAGTCGTCGCCCACCACCATCAGGTTGCCGACCTCGCCCTCCCCGGCCATTGCCTCGACGATCTCGGCTTGGACGATGTTGGTGTCCTGGTACTCGTCGACCAGGATGTGGCCGAACTGCTCCCGACAGCGCCGCGCCACCTCGGGATGCTCCTGGAGCAGCGCCAGCCAGCCCCGCAGCAGGTCGTCGTAGTCCATGGCGTTGGCGGCCCGCTTGCGGGCCTGGTAGCGGGCGGCGATCTCGTGGATGGTCTCCACCCAGTCGAGAAAGCGGGCGTAGCGGCCTGCCAGCAGGTCGTCGAGGGGCACCCGGGTGTTGGCGTGCAGGGAGAGCAGCCCGGCGAGCACCCGTGGAGACGGAAAGCGACGCTGCTCGACGGGAACCTCGAGGTCGGTCATGCAGAGGCGCAACACGTCCCGCTGGTCGCCTTCGTCGAGGATCGAGAAGCTGTCGTCGTAGCCGAGGACCTGGGCGTGCCGGCGCAGCAGACGAGCGCCAACCGAATGGAACGTCCCGCCCCAGATGTGATGGGGCTCGACCCGGGTCAGATCGCCCACCCGCCGCATCATCTCCCGCGCCGCCTTGTTGGTGAAGGTCACCAGCAGGATCGCCCCCGGCGGCACGCCCTGCTCGAGCAGGTAGGCAACCCGATAGGTCAGCGTGCGCGTCTTGCCGGAGCCGGCGCCGGCGATCACCAGCTTGGGCCCAGCGGAGCAGCGCACCACCGCCAGCTGCTGGGGATTGAGCTCCTTGTCGAAGGCGATCTCGACGCTGGCGCGGGCGCGCTGCGGCAACACGAAGCGTCGGGCCATCACCTCAGCGCGCGGCGACGGGAAGCGCGGCGTCCATCAACATCCACAGCGGTCCGGCGGATTGCAGCAGCTGCACCCGCTCCCACCCCGAGAAGACCGCCGCCGCCGCCCTTCCCGCGACACCGCCGGGGATGCCGCCGGCGGCGACGGTGGTGAAGGCTCGCGACAGCTCCTCGAAAAGGGTCCGGCGCGGTGGGTAGGTCCGAATCGTCAGCCTCTCCTGCGGCCCGATATCCGCCTCGGAGCGGGCCCAGGCGAGCGCCTCACGGAGCCCGCCGAGCTCGTCGACGAGGCCACGCTCGACCGCCTGCGCGCCCGTCCATACCCTGCCCTGGGCGACGGCGTCGACGGCGGCGGCGTCCATGTCGCGCCCGGCAGCGACAACGGCGATGAAATCCCGATAGGTCTCCTCGACGGTGGCCTCCAGGAGCGCCGCCTGCTCGGGGCGCAAGCTGGCGGCTTCGCTGAGCAGGTCGGCGTTTTCGCCGGCACGCAGCAACTCGTAGTCGACGCCGAGCAGCTCGTAGGTCCCCTGCAGGTCGAGCTTGCCCATCACCACCCCGATCGAGCCGGTGTAGGTCCCGGGGTCGGCGACGATCCAGCTCGCCTTGCTGGCGATCCAGTAGCCCCCGGAGCCGGCGACATCGGACATGCTCGCCACCACCGGCTTGCTCTGCGCGGCGAGCTCGATCTCCCGGCCCATGACATCGGCCGCCGTCGCGGCGCCGCCGCCGCTATCGATGCGCATGACGATGGCCTTCACGGCGGCGTCCCGGCGGGCCTCGCGGACATAGCCGGCGATGGTGGCGCCGCCGACGACGTTGCTGGCGAACAAGCCATCCTCGACCTCGCCCGGGACCATCAGCCCGCTGACGTGGATCAGCGCGATGACGTTGTCGCGGGCCAGCAGGCCCTCGACGGCCGACGGGGCGGTGGCGCGCAGGTACTCGCGGACCCCGAGCCGCCGCGGCGAGCGGCCGGCGACCTCCGCGAGGCGGGCGTCGACCTCATCCCGGTAGCCGAGCTCGTCGACGAGGCCGGCCTCCCGAGCTCGCCGGGCGCTCACCAGGCCCTCGTCGAAGACGGCGGCGAGCTGCTCGCGGGTCAGGGCGCGATCTTCCGCGACGGCGGCAAGCCACTGCTCGTAGATGCTGGCGAGCAGGCTCTCGCTCATCTCCCGCTGGGCGTCGGTCATCGAGCGGTTGACGAATGAATGGAACGCCGTCTTGTAGGGACCGCTGGCGAACACCTCCAGGCGGGCGCCCAGCTTGTCGAGAAGGTCGCGATAGAAGGGCTGCTGCACCAGCAGCCCGAGCACCAGCTGGCCGCTGGGTACCTGGAAGATCGTGTCGGCCGCCGCCGCCGCGTACAGATCGAGGTTGGAGCCGCTCTCCAGCAGCGCGATCACCGGCTTGCCGCTGGCCTTGAACGCCGCCACCGCGGCACGGATCTCCTGGGTCTTGGCAAAGCCGCCGAACAGCGGCCCGACGTCGAGAAAGAGGCCCGCCACCCGGGTGTCGTCCGCGGCGCGCCGGATGGCGTCGTCGATCTCCCGGACCGTCAGCGGCCCGACGAAGGGACCACGCTGGGCGAGCTCGCCGATCTCCCCCTGCAAGCGGACGTCGAGGATGGTGCCGGAGCCCACCGTTGGGGTGGCCCCGACCAGCAGGCGGTTCAGCCCCCACACCAGGAGAGTGAAGCCGAGCAGCAGAAAGAGGAACGTCGTCAGCAGCCAGAGGGCCGTTCGTCGCGATGCCATGCGGCCATGCTACCGCCGCCCCGGGGGCCCTTCAATGCGGGACCCACCCGCCACCGTTTTCATCTCCGCCCGTCGCTCGCGCAACCCTGACCCGTTGACAAGGTCGGGCCACTAGCAGGCCGTGGTGGAAGTGTGATGGGTCTGGTTGCGGCGGGAAGCTGCTAACGATGCTCCCAGGCGGTGACCGTGATCTGGTAGATGCGCGGCGTGGACGGCGGGAGGTTGGCGAGGTCGAGAAAATCGGTGTCGAAGCTCCAGTTGCGGGTGGCCGCCGCGTAGACGCCGCTCTTGCCGAACGTGCCGTTGGCGTAATGCGACTCGCAGAGGGCCGCCAGGCTGCCCAGGAGCGTCAACTGGACGCCACTCCAGCTCTCGATCAGGCGCGGCAGGTTCTCCAACCCCCCGTTGTAGAGCTCGCCCATGTCGACGTTTCCGGTCATGATCGCGGCGTTGATCGTCGTGGTGCTGGCGGTACGACTGCCGAGGGCCAGCAAGCTGTAGTCCAGATCGCTGTCGAAATCGCCGTCGCCGTCGACATCGCCCCAGTCGTTGCTCAGGATGGTCACCGCGTCGGCGAGGACCGCCGCGGGTTGCTTGGCGATCGTGTTGAAATCGCCGTGCAGGTACACCGGGTTCTCGCTCACCACGCTGAGCGCCGCGTCGAGCTGCTGGCCGTTGGTCGCCTTGAAGGCGAACTCGCTGTCGCTGCCATCCCACGGGGTGGCATAGGTCGACCACTCGGGCGGCCCGACGCCGGGGCTGCCCCCGGGCCACGTAGGCATGTCGCTGTCGGGCTGGAAGGCCCCCATGTAGACGATCCCGTTGGCGGGGTAGCCGGAGCTCCGCTCCAGCTTGTCGACGTCGACCTGGGTGGTCAGCATGTACTTCAGCTCGCGCGGGTCGTACAGGACGGTGTAGCTGACCGCGTCCTCACCGCTTACCGGGTCGACCAGCGACACCAGGTTGCCTCCGGCGTCGTAGCCGCGGCCGTTGACGATCCGTAGGCCGGCGTCGTACCAGATCTTCGCCGCCTGGTCGGCGCTGCTGTCTGCCGCCCGCCCCGCCTGGATGATCAGTCGCGGATCCGAGGGGTCTTCGATGACGAGGTCGACCCGGTTGCCGCCGATCGAGCCCGAGCGGACCCGGCCGTCCCAGCGGCTAATGGCGTCGGAGCTCCAGGTGGCGGCGGTGGAATCGAGGCCGTCCATGTTCTGGTAGGTACCCGCGCTGTCCTGGATTCGCACGGTGCCGCCGGCGGTCAAGCCGGCTTCGCGGCTGTTGTAGATGTCGCCGGCGGCGATCAGGGTGGAGGCGAACGAGACCTGGCTGGTGGGATCGACGTAGATGTCGGCGTTGCTGTGCACGCGGCCGCTGATCGTCATGTCCGGCCCGGGGTGGATGTCGAGGTCACCCTCGTAGAGGACGCCGAACTGATAGATGGGGATCGACGCGAACTCGCCTTGGATCTCGACCGTTGCCTCGCTCACGGGCGGCCCCGGGGACGCAGCGGTGACCACGATGCGGAACGGCTGGATCTCGGCCGACAAGCCCACGTACAGGCCGCTGGCGAGGGTGGTGTCGAGCCGGCTGCCGTCGGCATAGGCGGTGAACTCGTTGAGGGTGACATTGGTGAACACCGGCGCCTGGATCGTTGCCAGCTCCGCGTCGGTCGGAAAGCGGCCCAGGTTGCGGGACATCTCGATGAGGTCGCGGAGCAGGACCTGCGAGGCGCCGTCGGCGGGCAGGAACGCTCGCTCGCTGGCGATGATGTTGGCGGTGATCGCGATCTCTGTGGTGGCAACCTGGGCGACGACCATCGACATCAGGCCGATGGCGAAAAGGGCCAGCAGGATCATCAGCAACACGGTGCCGCGCTCGCCGGGCGCACCGCGGGCGCAGGGGTCCCCGGCCGTCCGATTGTCCCCAGCACAACGCCATCGTGTGCGCACAGGTGCCCTCCGACGTGGCGAGAGTAGTCAGCCATGGTAACCCGAAGCAACACCTCATCGGCACCGGCGGGAGCCGCTCCGTGTCCCCCGCACCGCGACCTGCGCAGGAAACCCCCGCCAGCGGCCGGCCGCGGGGCTGTCGCCCGAGAAAGGCCGCGGAGCAGTCCGTGATCAAGGAATCTCAACCGATTTCAGTAGCGGACCTCGAAGCCGGTGCCGCCGCTGGGCGAGCAGGGCCGCTCCCGCACGGCGTCGACGCGGGCCGCCGGCGGCCCCTCGGCGCAGAACGCCTTGAGCGCTCGGCACGCCTCCTCGCTGCCTTCGGCGCAAAGCTCGACGCTGCCGTCGGCGCAGTTGCGGACCCATCCGGCGAGCCCGAGCTCGGCGGCGCGCCGCTGCACGCTGGCGCGGAAGAAAACACCCTGAACACGCCCCTCGATCCGCAGCTTGATACACGTCGGCTGGCTCGCGTCCATGGCTCAGGACGACAGCAGCAGCGACCGCGGCGTGATCCGCATCGACAGGCCGACGGTACGCTTCTCGGTCGTGTTCAGCCGCACGTCTTCCGTCTCCACGACGATACCCAGCTCGATGACCCGGATGCGGAGCTGGTCGGCGAGCGTCACCGGGGAAAACGTCTGCGGCGGGTTCGAATTGTCGTAGTAGGTGATCGCCAGCGAGCGGACGTTGATCGCCACCGGCTGGGCATCCGCGTCGTCTTCCTGGCGCTGCAGCGAGAAGGTGTCGTTGACGGCCTGCAGGTAATAGCTCGTCGTCCGGACCCGCTTCACGGCGGCCCCCTCGTTGACCCGGTAGGTCTTCGATAGGGTCGACGAGTGATGGAGCTGTCCGGTCTGGACGGAGGTCAGCGTCACGATGTCGTACGAGGCGGTGCCGTCGTAGATCACCACCACCATCGCGGCCTCGAAGCCGGTCTCGTCGTCGACCGGGATGTAACCGGTGGTGCTGCCCATGTCGGCATCGAGCCGCGCCGTGAGGTTGCCGGTGTTGTAGCGGATGTCGATGCCGCCGTCGTCGCGCGGCTCGATGACGGTCAACGGCGCCAGTAGCCCCAGCAAGCCGATTCCCGCCTGCTGGATGTCCCGTTGCATCTGCTCGAGAGCCAGGCGCGCGGTCATCTGGGCGTCGATGAGCTGCTGCTGATCGCGGTGTACGTCCCGCAAGCTTTCGAAGATGAGCAGCATGCCGCCGACGACGAGCACCACCATGAGGCTGGCGACGAGCAGCTCGAGCAAGCTGAAGCCGGCTTCGTCTTCGGGGCGAACGGGCATGGGGGGGGTCCGGTTTTCCGGACCCCCGAAGGGCGGCGGCCCGGACAGGTAGGCCTCAGCCGGCACTTTCAATCGCCCTTCCGCTGCCAGCGTTGGTCATCGCAATACGGCCTCGAGCATGATGACATCATAAAGGAGCGCCCGGTCGGCCCGAAGCGCCGGGCGGTCGTCGCGGCTTGGCTTGCGCCGGTGCAGCCGTTATCTTTGCCGCGGATCAGGAGGAATTGCCATCGCTGCCACAGGCAGGCTCGTGCAGTCGTGCCGCGCCGCGCAGCTGCTCACCTTTTCGCGCGGCCTGGCGCTGCTCTGGACGGCCTCGATACCGCTGTCGATTGCTGTGGCCGAGGCCGCGATGTGGCTTGCTGCGGCGACCTGGGGCGCGGCCTGGCTGATCGGCGAGCTCGGCGCCGGCGAGCTCGACGGCGAGCCGCGGGCCCGCGGGCCCGCCGGCGACGCCCTCGGGCTGATCGGGGCCCCGATCATCGCCTTTTTCGCCATTTCCCTGCTTTCCGCCCTGCTATCGCGGAACCCGATCGAGAGCCTTCTCGAGCTCAAGGAGGTCTTTCTTTTCGCCGCGCCGCTGGTCACCTGGGCCTGCTTCCGCGACGCCTCCTGGCGCGACCTCAGCCGTGCCGCCCTGGCCGCCGGCCTGCTCCTCGCCCTGGCCGTCGGGATCTTCCAGATGCTCACCAGCGGCGCCCCACCCGATGGCCAGCCGCTGCGGCCCAGCGGCACGTTGGGCCACTACATGACCTACTCCGGGGTGCTGCTTGTCGCCGTGCCGTTGCTGCTGACCATCCGCGGCGGCTCCCGCACGCTGGCTTCGCACATGCTCGCGGTGGTCGCCGTGGGGATGATCGGGGCATCGATGACCCGCAGCGCCTGGATCGGCTGTGCCGTCTCTCTGCTGGTCTTCTTCGCCAGCGCCGCGATCGGCGCCCGCCGGGCTCCGGTGACGCGCCCGCGACTCCGCCCCGCGCTGTACGGCATGTCCCTGGCGATCGGGGTCATCGTCGCCATCGTGCTGCTGGCGGCGGTCGCCGGCCCCGACGCGCTCTATGCCCGTGCCGCCAGTATCTTCTCGCTCGAGGAGCCCACCAACCTGGATCGGCTGGCGATGGCGGCGGTTGGCCTGAAGATGATCGCCGCCTATCCGCTGCAGGGCATCGGCCCCGGCTTGATGGAGGGGGTCTACCAGGCCTGGGCCGTCGATTGGGCCGTACGATCGACCAACCCGCACCTGCACAACAACGTCCTGCAGATCGCCGCCGAGCGCGGCCTCCCGGCCCTCGCCGCGTGGCTGTGGATGATGGGCGCCTTCCTGGTCGTCGCCTGGCGCGTCCTGCGCGCCGCCGGGCCCCACCAAGAGGCGGGCATCGAGGCTCGCGCCGCGCTCGCCGCCCTTTGCGGCTTCCTGGCCATGGGCATGTTCGAGTACAACTTCAGCGACTCGGAGGTGCTGATGGCGCTGCTGTACGTCGTCTCGCTGCCGCTGGCGGCCAGCGCCGGCATGGGCGGCGATCCACGGGCGGCGCCCTAGCCTAGCCTAGCCCTCCAGGCCCAGCTCGCCGGCGATACCTCGCAGCGCCGTCAACACGTGCTCGATGTGCTCCCGCATGGGCATCTCGATCTCGGCGGCGCCGGCCTGCAGGTGGTCGCGGTCGATGGCCCGGCAAAAGGCCTTGTCCTTGAGCTTCTTGGTGATCGACTTGACCGGCAGCTCGACGAGGCTCTTGCCAGGGCGGATCAGCGCGCAGGCGACGATGAAGCCCGACAGCTCGTCGACGGCGTACAGCGCCCGGGCCATCGGGGTGCGGCGCGGCACGCCGGTGTGGTCGGAGTGGCCGAGGACGGCGTCGACCAGCTCCGCCGGGTAGTCGTTCCGGCGGAGGATCTCGGCGCCCACGAATGGATGCTCCTCGAGGCTCGGATGCTCCTCGTAGTCGAAATCGTGGAGCAGCCCGGTGATTCCCCAGAGCTCCTCGTCGCCACCGAAATGCCGCGCGTAGTGGCGCATCCCGGCCTCGACGCAGAGGGCGTGCTTGATCAGGTTGGGGTTGTTGGTGTGGGCGCGGAGCAGGGCGTAGGCCTGCTCGCGCGTCGGCGTCATCGGCGCCCTAGCCTGCTATTGCTGGATCGGGGCACCGAGGCCCAGCAGGCTGCCGGCGGGGTTCTCCAGATTGATGACGGTGCCGCCATCCGGGGAGAGGATCGATTCCCCCTCGATGATGGCCTGCACGTTGCCCTCCGTCTCCAGGGTGCGCAGGTCGGCCGGCTGCACCGTGCGCAGCACGCCGCGAACCACGACGCAACGGCCCTGCAGGCGATCGAGTGCCCAACGCCACTCCGACAGCAGCCGCTGGTTGTAGTAAACCCGGGCGCGCCGCCCTTCCGCGTCTTCGACGACGAAGTAGGGGTCGAGCATGGCCTGCGTGCGGCTCACCAGGCGCACCCCGTAGACGTCGGCGAGGTTTCCCGCCAGGCGGCCGGCCGTCTGCAGATACGCGGTGTCGTCGGCGAGCGCCTCGAGGGTGAGCGGCTCTCCGGGAGGCTGCACGCCGTCCGCCAGCCGCAGCTCGCCGGTCTCGACGTAGGGCACCCGGATCGTGTTGCCGTTGGCGTGGATCTTCAACTGATCGAGCAGGTCGAGCTCGTCCTTGTTGAAGCGCTCCTCCTGGTCGGATTCGAGGGTCGGCTCGAGCGGCACCAACCCGAGGCCGGTGTTCGCGACACCGAATGCCTGGATGGAGACCTGCTGCCCCTTGCTCAGCGACAGAAGGTCCATGTTGTCGCCGGCGATCATGATGTCGGTCGGCGGCACCGGTTGCTCGTCGCCAAGCATCGGCGGCGCCTCACAGGCGTCGTTCGCCGCCGCGTCGATGGTGCTCGGATCGGTCGTCAAGGTGATGGAGTCCGTATCGATGTGCTTGACCGTCAACCCTTCGATGACGACCTCGATGCTCGACGGCGGCGCTCCAAGAGAACGCAGCATGAACGGCCGTGGATGGCTCGGGTTCGCCAGGTACTCCTGAAGCGTCATCACCTGCGGGTCCTGCTTCAAGTAAAAGTCCTGCCAGTACGGAATCGCGATCACGTAGTACGCGAAGGCCGCTGCCAGCAGCAACAGAAGCCAGTTCAGCGGATCCTTGACGGTGTCCTTGAGCGCCATCTGAAGTTCCTCGTCGAATTCGAGCCAGAATGCCCCCCAACAAGCGGGCCGATTATAGCTACATCAAACTCGGGCTGTCGAGCGACCGACACCCGGGCCGGGAGCCGCAGCTCCCCGCGCCGTCGCCGCCTGCCGCCCCACGCGGCCCCAATTACCGGGCGCCCCCTCTCAATCGTCGATCTCGGGAGATTCGTGGATCGTCGAAAAATCGAGCACCTCGTAGGTCCTGGGGCCCCGAGGCGTCACGACCTCGACCTCGTCGCCGGCGACGCGGCCGACCAGCGCCTTGCCGATCGGCGACGACATCGAGATCTTCCCGTTGGCCGGATCGGACTCGTCCGGGCTCACCAGCCGGTAGCTGATCTCCTTGCCGTTGTCCGCGTCGAGCAGCCGCACCAGCGACCAGAAGCCGATGGAATCCGTCGGGATCATTCGCTCGCTGATCGCCGCCAGCGATTGCTTCTTGGCGTACAGACGCGCCAGCTTGGCCTGCACGAGCTCCTTGCGCTGCTTGGCGGCGTCATACTCGGCGTTCTCGCTCAGGTCGCCGTGCGCCGCCGCCTCGGCGAGCTGTCGGGGCAGCTCGACCTTGAGCTCCCGCTCGAGCGGCCGGACCTCGAGCTGGAGCTTCTTGAGCAGCCTCTCGCGAATTCCCATCGCTGGAGTGTAGCCGCCATGCGGCGACCTGCCAATTCGCCGCTCAGGGCGCGTCCGGTGCATTGAGCCAAGCTCGCCGCGGCCCGACGTTGGCCTGCACCTCTCATCCCCCGCCGGCACCTCTCATCCCCCCGCCGGCACCTCTCATCCCCCGCCGCCGCGGGGCGACGAACGGCGATCGGAGGTGGCGGGCTCGGCGGTGGGTCGCCAGCGCTTTCGTAGCCGCTGCAGACCGGCTCGCGCGGCGTGCAGCTCGGGGTCCAGGTGGATGGCCTGGCGGTAGGCGGTCTCGGCATCGGCGGTCCGCTCCTGGTACTCGAGCGCCAGGCCGAGGTTGTACCAGGCTGAGGCGTCGCGCCGGCGCCCCTGCAGGACCAGCTGGAAGTCAGCTTCGGCGGCGCGGTAGTCCTGGAGCAGCAGCGCGGCGCTGCCGCGCGTGGCGCGGGCGTCGAGGTCCCCGGGGTTGGCGGCGAGCAACTCGTCGAGCAGCGCTACGGCCTCGGCCGGGCGGCCGGCGCCGTTGAGCGTCTTGGCGAGGTTGTAGCGGGCGTAGTCGTAATCGGGCTGCAGCTCCAACGCCTTGCGGAAGCCGGCTTCGGCGGCCTCGAGGTCGCCGCTCTGGAACCCCTCGATCCCGACGTTGGTCCAGTGCTCGGCGTGCTCGGGCCCCGGCGGCCCGATCGTGTATGTCTCGGGCGACGCGGAGACCCGCGGGTCCGGGCGAGGCTCGTATGCGTCAGGCGCCGCATCGAAATAGAAGGCCACCGGCTTGCCCAGTGAGCCGCGGTCGCGGGGGGCGGTGGCGAACACCTCAGTAAGGTAGATCGCGTAGTCGCCACGGCGCGCCACGCCGATGCCGACGTGGGTGAACTCCGGATCGAGGCGGTTTCGCCGGTGGCCGGCGCTGGCCATGAGCGCCCCGTGCAGCCGCCCGATGCTGCGGTTGCGGGCAACGTTCTCGGCGAGACGCGGAAGCGTCGGGAAGGCGATCCGCAGCCGCCGCTCCGATGACAGGCCGAACTCGTAGGAATGATGGCTGACGCGGCCCAGCGTCGCCTGCTCCCGGCTGTGATGACGGGCCAGGATCTCCAGAGTCGGGTCGCGCTCGAGCGCCGGGAGGCCGGCTTCGTCGCGGGCTCGGTTCAGCAGCTCGAGGGCACGGCGGGCCAGCTCCTCGAGCTCCTCGGGCTGCTGCGCCACCGGCACCGGTGACTGGGCCTGGGCCTGCCCCTGGACCGCGGCTGCCGATCCCTGGGCCGGCTCCTGGACCGCGGCTGCCGATCCCTGGGCCGGCCCCTGGCCTGCGGCTTTTGGCGCCTGGGCAGGCTCCTGCCCCGCCGGTGCCGGCACCACCGCGCCGAGCAGCAGCAGGACCGCCGGCAGCGCCCAGGGCGCCCTGCCCGGCCCTCTCGATGAGCGTCTCATGAGAACAGGATCGCCATCATCCCGCAGGCGAGGTTGAACTGCATCGCCACGCCGGCGAGCCGGTGCCAGCGCCGGAAATCCTCTCCCGGCGGCCGGCCGCCGGCCGACTCGCGCATACGGCGTAACCGCGGCGCGATGACGGTCATCGACAGCAGCGCCGAGACGCTCATCAGTGCGATGCAGGTGTACTGGATCGCATACCAAGGCGACCAGCGCCCGTACCACTGGGCCATCAGGACGCTGGTGACCAGCAGCACCGGGATGGCCGCCGCGATCAACAGGTCGAAGCGCAGCAAGGCGGCGCCGACGATGCGCCCGGCGGTCGACCGGTCGGGCGCCTCGGCGAAGGCGGCGGGGGCCAGCAGCGCAGCGATCGCGACGCTACCGCCTACCCACAGCGCCAGCGCCATCGTGTGGAAGAAGTGCAGGATGAGAAAGGTCCAGTTGGGCACCACGGCCTCCTAGCGTCTCTCGTCGGGGCGCACTCCATAGTACCCGGGCCGGCTCTGCACTCGCCCCGCGGCGCCCACCAGCTCGACCTGGACCGGGCGCCAGCGGCCGTCCCATTGTTGATTGCTCGGGTAGTACGACACCGAGTACTGGCTCTCGAGCTCGGCGGCGATCTCCGCGTAGATTCCCTCGAGCTCGTCGAGCCGCAGGGGAAAGTACGCCGATCCGCCGGTGACCTCGGCGAGCGAGCGGAGGTTCTCGACGCCGGCCCGCACGGCCTCGTTGGCGTCGCCGAGCTCGGTGGCGTCGTGCATCAGCTGCAGGCCGATCGTGTAGACCTGGACGTCCGACTGGCGGGTGTACTCGAGAACGTCGGCGAACGCGAAGCGGCTGCCCACGTCGAGGCCGTCGGACAGAACGATCAGCGCCCGCCGCCCGGTGCGCCGGTTCACCTTGCGCAGCGACTCGACGATGGCGTCGTACAGCCTGGTGCCGCCGTCCGCTTGCGTCGCCGCGATCGCTCGGCGCAGGGCCGGCACCTCGTTGGTGAAGTCGGCGTAGAGGTAGAGGCGGTCGTTGAAGCCCAGGACCATGGCGCGGTCGTTGCCGCGCAAGAGCGAGTCGACCAGCTCGTTGGCGCCCGCCTGGGCGCTGCGGATGCCGCCGCCGACCATGCTGCTGCTGGTGTCCAGCAGCATCGCCGCCAGCACGGCGGTGTCCTCGCCCTTGGCGAAGCCCTCGAGCTGCTGAGGGACGCCGCCCTCGATCACCCGGAAGTTGTCGATCGTGAGGTCCTCGAGGAAGCCGCCGCCGGCCTGTCGAACCGTCAGGTTGAGGGTCACCAGGTCGACGCTGCTGGCGAAGCCGACGGCCCCCCGCTGCAGCACCCGGGTGTCGGTCGAGATCCGACCATCGGCGCCTATCGCAAGCGCCCGAAGCACGAAAACGCTCTCGTCTTCGGCGGCCTCGAAGGTCGCCCGGGCCGAGCCGCCGGCGCCGCGTCCGACCACCTGGTTGTTCACCGAAAGCTCGATCAGGCGAGCGGGCGGGCCGTCGACCGCCACCGTGAAGGTCATCTCGCCCAGGGGGGTAGCGGTCTGCAGGGGGGTGACGATGCGCACTGCGAGCTCCTCTGTCTCCTCGGCGGCAGCCCCGGAGGCTGTGGCGGTGGCCGCGCCGCCGGGGTCTCCGGCGAACGCCTCCCCTGCCCCGACGATCGTCAGCGCGGCCATCGATTCGACCGCCGCGCCGGCCGCCAACCGTTCGAGCGGCGTTCCCTCGACGCCGCTGATCTCGGCCGGCTCGCGGAGGACCATGTAGGAGTTGAGCAGATCGGCATCGTCGCGCAGCAGCCGGGCGGTGAGCGCCTCCGGATCCGGG
>DASWHK010000039.1:0-7195 GCA_036398215.1 Acidobacteriota bacterium
CCGCCGCCTCCCGCGATCGCTCGGGGCTTCGCCAGCGGGCGACCCTCCAGACCTGTGGCTGCAGGAAGATCAACACGGTCACGACCTCCAGACGCCCCACCCACATGTTCACGAAAAGCACCCACTTGCTCACCGCGTCGAACCCCGCGTAGTTGGTCATCGGCCCGACGGCGTTGAAGCCGGGGCCGATGTTGCCGAGGGTGGCGATGCTGGCGGTGATGCCGGTGATCATATCGGCGCCGAGACCGACGAGCACGATCACGCTGCAGACATAGATGACCAGATACAGGAGGAAGAAGGCGACGATCGACTGCATGACGTCGCCCGATACCACCCGCCAGCCGAGACGGACCGGACGCACCCCCTGCGGGTGGATGACCTTGAACAGCTCGACGGCGGTGAACTTGGCGACCAGCCAAATGCGGATCAGCTTGGGGCCCCCGGCGGCCGAGCCGGCGCAGCCGCCGAAGAACATCAGGATCAACAAGACCAGCTTCGAGCTCGGGCTCCACAGGTTGAAGTCATCGCTCGCGAACCCCGTCGTCGTGAGGATCGACACCACCTGGAAGCTCGCCTGGCGGGCGATGGTCTCGAGCGACGCCCCATCCAGCACGACGTGCGGCGACCCCTCCATGTACTCGTCGCCGGGAGCGAGGGAGAACTCGTACAGGAACAGGCCGAGAAGGGCCGTGGCCACCAGCACCACGACCAGGTAGACGCGAAACTCCTCGTCGCGAAACAACGACAGGGGACGGCCGCGGAAGAATCGGTACCAGAGCGTGTAGTTGGCGCCGGCGATGAACATGAAGCCGATGACGACCCACTCCACCGCCGGGTCCGCGTAGCCGGCGATGCTCAACGGGTGGGGCGAGAAGCCGCCCGCCGCCATGGTCGTGAACGAGTTGCACACCGCGTCGTACAGCGACAGCCCCAACCACCAGAGCAGCGTCACCTGGACGCCGGTGAGCGCCACGTACAGCGCCCACAGCCGGATCGCAGTGTGGCGAATGCGTGGCGTCAGGCGCTCCTCTTCGGGCCCGGGCGCCTCGGCGAAGAAGAGCTGCCGGCCGGCGATCGCCAGCGCCGGCAGGATGGCGATGAACAGCGCGATGACGCCCATGCCGCCGATCCACTGGGTCATGGCGCGCCAGAAGAACAGCCCTTCGGAGTAGGCGCCGAAGTCGCGCAGGATCGTCGCCCCCGTGGTCGTCAGGCCGGACATCGACTCGAAGGCGGCGTCGACGACGCTCAGGCCGGCCCACAGATAGGGGATGGCAGCGAACATCGACACCACCAGCCAGGTGAAGGCGACCGTCGCCAGCCCTTCCAGGCGGCTGAGATGGCGCTCCCCGGAGTGCAGCCGGCGGGCGAGCTCGCCGACGCCGGCGGCGCCCAGCCCCGCCACCGCGAAGCCGAGCGCCTGGCCGCGGTTGCCGTAGACCAGGTCGACGACGAGCGGCGCCACCAGCAGCGCGCCGAACAGGCGCAGGATCTGGCCAATGGTATGGGCGACGACCGCAAGGCGCATAGGGTCACGCGATGGCGCCCGCTCGCGACGGGCTCAGAAGTATTGCTCGACGGCTTCCTTGGCGTTCTCGGTGGAAACGACCAGCAGGTGGTCCCCGGGGCGGATGTAGTCGTCGCCGTGGGGCACGACGGTCCGCCACCCCCGCACGACGGCGCCGATGATGGCGCCGTTGACCGGCGGCAGCTTGCGGACCTGGGTCACCGGATAATCGTCGGGGACGACGATCTCCAGCACCTGGGCCTTGCCCTGCTCGAGGGTGGCGAGCAACTGGGCGCTGGTGCCGCGCAGCAGGCTCAGCGCCTCGGCGACGGCCGTGATGCGGGCGTTGAGCGGCACGTCGATGCCGACGCTCTCGAACAGCGGGATGTTCGCCTGCTTGTTGACCCGAGTGATGATCTTGGGGATCCCCATCTGCTTGGCGAGCAACGAGCCGAGCAGGTTCTTGTCGTCATCGCTGGTCACCGACACCAGCACGTCGCTGTCGGCGATGTTCTCGGAACGGAGCAGCGCCAGGTCGCTGCCATCGCCGTGCAGCACCATGCAGTCGAGCTCGGCGGCGATCTGCTCGCTGCGCTCCTTGTCGAGCTCGATGAGCTTCAGGCGCACGCCTCCCTGGTCGAGCATCTTGGCGAGCGTCACCCCGACGGTGCCGCCGCCGATCACCGTGACCTCGCTGACCCCCGACTTGCCCTGCTGGAACATCGAGCGCGCGAACTTGGTCAGCGCCTTGCGCCTGCCCATGAAGACGACCTTGTCGCCGGCGTCGAAGATCGTGTCGCCGTGGGGGATGTGCAGCCCCTCTCCGTGGATGAGGCCGACGGCCAGGACTCGCTTGGGGAGGCCGATCTCGGTGATCCGCTTGCCGACCAGAGGCGAGTCCTCCTGCAGCCGGTACTCCATCAGCCAGATGCGGCCGCCGGCGAAGACCTCGACGTCGATGGCCTCGGGGACCAGCACGATGCGCGAGATCTCCTTGGCGAGCATCAGCTGCGGCCAGATCACCTCGTCGATGTCGGTGAAGGCGTCTTCCTCACCCTCGTGGCGGAACGACTCGTAGTACTCCTCCTTGGAGACGAAGCAAAAGGTCTGCGCCCCGCCGAGGCGTTTGGCGGCCATGCAGGCGATGACGTTCTGCTCGTCGGACTCCGAGCAGGCGACGAACTTGTCCTCGGGGCCCAAATTGACGCGGCGCAGGGTGTCGATATGGGTGGGCTTGCCGCGGGTCACCTGAACGTCGAGGCTCTCGAAGGGACGCATGGCCTCGGGATCTTCTTCGATGACCACGACGTCGTTGTCGACCGACAGCTCGCGGGCGAACTGCAAGCCGATTTCTCCCCCACCCGCGATGATGATCCGCATGGATTGCGCCCTGGGTCGTTGCCGACCCGGCAAGCTATCAGTTGACTTGGGAAAAGCCTAGCAGCCCGCAGGCCCCGGGCCCGTCGAAGCAACGAACGCAGCCGGTGGCGACCTCGCGCCGCCAAACCCGGCGTTGACTCAACAGCCCCGGCCTTCGAGCCATTCAGCGGCCCCGTCGAGATCGGCGACCTCGGCGGTCGGCCGCGGCCCCCCCGCCGGTGCCTGCTCGCCGAGGCGGTTCACCCAGACGGTCTGGATTGCGAGGCCGGCGGCGGGCCGGACGTCGTGGAAGTAGCTCTGGGCGACGTGCACGAGCCTGGCGGAATCGCCGCCGACCGCCCGCAGGGCGGCCTCGAAATGGCCCGGCGCCGGCTTGTAGCCACGCACCTGCTCGGCGGTGACCAGCAGATCGAAGTCGACCGGGAGCTGGCGACGGGTCGCGGCCAGCAGGTCGTCGTCGACGTTCGACAGGATACCGAGCCGGAAGCCGCCGGCGGCGAGGCGGCGGAGCGCCCGCGCGGTGTCGGGGAACGGCAGCCACGACGGCAGGCTCGCCGCCAGGTAGCCCGGGGCGGCAGGCGGCGCCCAGCCAAGCTCGGCGGCAATCTCGGCCTCGAGCGCCGTGAGGATGTCGCGGTAGCTCCGATAGGGACCGGCCTGCGCCCGCGGCTCGGCTCGGTGGTAGGCGGCGAGGATGGCGCCGCCGTCGGCGACCCGTCCCTGCCGCTCGCCTTCGCCGCGCAAGGCACCGACGATGCCGCCGTTCCAATCGATCAGCGTGCCGTAGCAGTCGAAGGTGAGGA
Organism: Acidobacteriota bacterium; assembly: GCA_036398215.1. Taxonomy (GTDB): domain Bacteria; phylum Acidobacteriota; class UBA890; order UBA890; family UBA890; genus DASWHK01. The sequence continues at coordinate 3,691 of DASWHK010000039.1, forward strand.
GCTCCGGCCGGTTCATGCGAGGCAGCGTATCAGCCCGGCACGATGATGGTCCCGGCGTCGCCGGCGACCATCTTTCCCAGGTCGGAGAGGGCGCCGATCGCGGCCCAGCCGCCGGTCTCGAGCACGAAGGCGCAGGCGGCCTCGACCTTGGGCCCCATCGAGCCGGTGGGGAAGTCGCCGCTGCGCAGCCGGTCGGCCTCGACACGGTCGATGCGCCGCTCCGTCGGCGTGCCCCAATCCATGTACACGCCGTCGACGTCGGTGGCCATCACCAGCATCTCGGCGCCGAGCTCGCGGGCCAGCAGGGCGCTCGCCAGGTCCTTGTCGATGACGACCTCGGCGCCGATCAGCGTGCCGTCGGCGGCGTACATCGTCGGAATGCCGCCGCCGCCGGTGCAGATGACCACGACGCCGCGCTCGATCAGCCAGCGAATCGGGCGAATCTCGAAGACGCGTTGCGGCAGCGGCGAGGGGACGACGCGGCGCCAGCCGTCGCCGTCGGGGGCGATCGACCAGCCGTGCCGCTCGGCGAGACGGCGCGCCTCGGCCTCCGGATAGACCGGCCCGATGGGCTTGGTCGGATCGTCGAAGGCGGGGTCCGTCCGGTCGACCTCGACCATGGTCAGGATCGTCGCGAAGGGCTGCTCGAAGGGCAGCAGGTTGCCGAGCTCCTGCTCGATCATGTAGCCGATCATCCCCTCGGTCTGCGCCCCCAGGACGTCGAGCGGATAGGGCTCGACCTCGCTGTAGGCATTCGCCTGCAGGGCCAACAGGCCGACCTGCGGCCCGTTGCCGTGCGAGATCACCAGCTCGTTGCCCTCGACCAGCGGGGCGATGTGGCGCGCCGCCAGCTTGACGTTCTCGCGCTGGTTGGCGGCGGTCAGCGCCTCGCCGCGCTGCAGCAAGGCGTTGCCGCCCAAGGCGATCACGATTCTCACGATGTCGCTCCCCGTGAATCCCCGTGGCCCACCGCCAGCTATCCCGCCAGCGTCGCCACCATGACCGCCTTGATCGTGTGCAGGCGGTTCTCGGCCTGGTCGAAGACGATCGAGTGGCGCGACTCGAAGACCTCGTCGGTCACCTCGACGCCGTCGAGGCCGAACTTCTCAAAGATCTCCTCGCCGACCTCGGTGTTGCGGTCGTGGAAGGCCGGCAGGCAGTGGAGGAACTTCACCTGCGGGTTGCCGGTGGCGTCCAGGAGGGCGCGGTTGACCTGGTAGGGGCGCAGCAGGTCGATCCGCTTCTTCCATACCGACGGGTCCTCACCCATCGACACCCAGACGTCGGTGTAGAGGAAGTCGACGCCGGCCACCGCCTCCTGGGCATCGGCGGTGATCGTGATCCGCGCGCCGCTGCCGGCCGCGTAGCCCTCGCAGCGCCGCCGCAGCTCGACGCCCGGCCACAGCTCCTCGGGCGCCGCCAGCCGCACGTCCATGCCCAGCTTGCTGCCGCCGACCAGCAGCGAGTTGCCCATGTTGTTGCGGGTGTCGCCGAGGTAGCAGTAGGCAATCTCCTCGAGCGGCTTGCCGGCGTGCTCCTGCATGGTCATGACGTCGGCGAGGATCTGGGTCGGGTGGTACTCGTCGGTCAGGCCGTTGTAGACGGGGACGCCGGCGTGGGCGGCGAGCTGCTCGACGCCGGCCTGCGCGAAGCCGCGGTACTCGATGGCGTCGTACATGCGGCCAAGCACCCGGGCGGTGTCCTTCATCGACTCCTTGTGGCCGATCTGCGTCCCGGTCGGCCCCAGATAGGTGACGTGGGCGCCCTGGTCGTAGGCCGCCACCTCGAAGGCGCAACGGGTACGGGTGGAGGTCTTCTCGAAGATCAGCGCGATGTTCTTGCCCCGCAGGCGCGGCTCCTCGGTGCCCGCCTTCTTCGCCGCCTTGAGGACGGCGGACAGCTCCAGCAGCGCGCGGATCTCCTCGGCGGAGAAGTCCTCGAGGGTCAGGACGCTGCGGTCCTTGAGATCGATCGTCATGCAAGCTCCTGGCTCGCCGTCATGTTCAGGCGCCGGCCGGACTCCAAGCGTGCGGTCGGATGGCGGATATCGTAGCCTTTTCCTGGTTCATTCGTTTCCCGGCCAGCCCGGCAAGGACGACCTTCGCATGCATCGTACCGATCTTTCGGCTCGCGCCCACGCCGCCCCCATTCACGCGGTAGCGACGTGACCGGCGCCTCCTCCTCGGGGACGGCCGGCGAGCTTCCGCGTCCCGAGGAGCTGGTCGTCCGCCGTCTCGGCGAGGCCACGATCGCCTCGCCGCTGCGCGGCGACGACAAGTTCGTCGGCGACGACACCCGCATCTTCGTCGCCGGCGCCACCGACGAGGGCGGCCGTGGCAGCCGCGAAACGGCGCCTTCTTTCGAGGCCGCCGGGCCGCGCGACAAGCTGTTCTTCGAGCCCCGCGAGGTGAGCTGCGGGATCGTCACCTGCGGCGGCCTGTGCCCGGGCGTCAACGACGTCATCCGCTCGCTGGTGCTGACCGCCAACCACCGCTACGGCATCGATCGGGTGGTCGGCTTCCGCTACGGCTTCGCCGGGCTGGCCGCCGACAAGCTCGCCGAGCCGGTGCTGCTCGACCTCGACGACGTCAAGGACGCCCACCGCCACGGCGGCACGATGCTGGGCACCTCCCGCGGCCCGCAGGAGGCCGCCGAGATGCTCGACACGCTGTCGGCCTGGCAGGTCGACATCCTGTTCTGCATCGGCGGCGACGGCACGCTGCGCGGCGCCGCCGCGATCGCCGGCGAGATCGCCTCCCGCGGCCTGCCGATCAGCGTCATCGGCATTCCCAAGACGATCGACAACGACCTGTTGTGGAGCCAGCGCTCGTTCGGCTTCATGACCGCCGTCGAGGCGGCCGGCACGGTCGTCGACGCCGCCCACACCGAGGCCACCGGGACCTACAACGGCATCGGCCTGGTCAAGCTCATGGGACGCTACTCGGGCTCGATCGCCGCCCAGGCGACGCTGGCGAGCGGCGACGTCAACTTCTGCCTGGTGCCCGAGGTGCCCTTTACGTTCGAGGGCCCCGGCGGGCTCCTCGACCTCCTCGAGCAGCGCATCGCGGAGCGCCAGCACGCGCTGGTGGTGGCGGCCGAGGGCGCCGGCCAGGACCTCTTCGACAACGGCGTCGACCCCGGCCGCGACCGCTCGGGCAACCTCAAGCTGCGCGATGTCGGCCTCCTCTTGAAGGAGAGGATCACCGCCCACTTCGAGACCCGCGGCATCCGCACCGACCTCAAGTACATCGACCCCAGCTACACGATCCGCGCCCAGCCGGCCAACTCGATGGACTCCGGCTTCTGCCTGATCCTCGGCCAGCACGCCGTGCACGCCGCCATGGCCGGCCGCACCGCGATGATGGTCGGCTTCTGGAACCACGCCTTCACCCACGTCCCCCTGGAGCTGGTCGGCCGCGGCCGCAAGCAGCTCGACCCCCACGAGGAGGTCTGGCAGCGCGTGCTCGACGCCACCGGCCAGCCCCACCGGATGGTCGGCAAGCAG
>DASWHK010000040.1:0-13541 GCA_036398215.1 Acidobacteriota bacterium
CGCCACCGCCATCAGGGCGACGACCGTGAAGTCCAGGGGGCGGACGATAAAGGGGACGTGGGAGAGGTAGTAGACCTGCTCGGGCAACGAGATGAGCTGGTAGCGATCGGCCACCAGCGAGGCGCCGATCCCCAGCCCCAATCCGACGACGGTCCCCATCAGGCCAATGAACAGCCCCTGGAAGATGAAGGTGTAGAGGATGCCGCGGCGGGTGGCCCCCATCGACAGCAGGATGCCGATGTCGCGGTTCTTCTCCATCACCATCAACACCAGGGTGGCGACGATGTTGAGGGCGGCCACGAAGACGATCAGGCTGATGGTCACGAACATCGCCAGCTTCTCGAGGGCGAGCGCCGAGAAGAAGAAAGCGTTCATCCGTTTCCAGTCCATGATCAGGTAGTCGGGCCCGAGGCGCTCGCGGAGCGCCTCCATCACCGCCTCGGTGCCGTAGATGTCTGCGACTCTGACCTCGACGAAGCTCACCGTCCCGGCGTCGTCGGCGTCCCCGGCCCGGCGGAGCCCGAACATCTCCTGGGCGGTGCGCAAGTCGACGAGCGCCCAGACATTGTCGTACTCGTACATGCCGGCGTCGAAGATCCCTGCCACCCTCAGCTTGGCGTTCTTGAAGCGGCCTACGCCCAGCGGCGTGATCGTCCGGTTGTCGTAGATGGTGACGTTGACGGTATCGCCGACCTGCAGCAGGAGGTTGGCCGCCATGTCTTGGCCGATGATCACCCCGTCGTCGCGGTCGCGCTGGCGCAGCTCCGCGGCGCTGCCCTCGACGATGCGGTCGAGCAATTGCGTGGTGCCGGCCTCGGGATCGACGCCCTTGAAGTTGGCGAACGCCGGCCGGTAGTTGGTGTTGATCAGCGCCTGCTGCATGACCACGGCCGCGGCGCCGACCACCCCCGGCGCCTCCCGGGCTGTGGCGACGACCTCCGGGTGGTTGGCCAGCGGCGCCTCGCCGGTCCCCCAGATCACGATGTGGGCGTTGGCGCCGATGATCTTCGCCTGGATGTCCTGCTGGAAGCCGGTCAGCAGGGCCAGGGCGATGACCAGCGCCGCGACGCCGATGGCGATGCCGAGGATCGAGACCGCCGAGACGATCGAGGTGAAGGCCTGCTTGCGGCGCGCCTTCAGGTAGCGAAGCGCCAGGAACAGCTCGTAGCGCCCGGCGACGAAGCCGGCGTCCTCGCGGCCCATCACCGGGGTCTCATGAGCGGAAACAGGATGACGTCGCGGATCGACGGCGAATTACTCAGCAGCATCATCAGGCGGTCGATTCCCAGGCCGAAGCCCGCCGCCGGCGGCATGCCGTGCTCGAGGGCGCAGAGGTAATCCTCGTCGACCCGCTGCTCGGAGAGCTCCGCCTCGCGGGCCTCGCGCATCTGCTCCATGCGGGCGCGCTGCTCGCGCGGGTCGTTGAGCTCCGAGTAGCCGTTGCCGGTCTCCAGCCCTCCCCAGTAGACCTCGAAGCGCTCGACGAAGCGGTCGTCCTCGGGATCGACCTTGGCGAACGGCGACACCTCGCGGGGGAAATGGGTGATGAACGTCGGCGCCGCCAGCCGCTCCTGCACGAAACGGCCGAGAGCCGCGTCCCACATGAAGCCGAGGCTGAGCCCCTCGGCCGGGACCTGGCGCTCGATCAGCCACCTGCGCAGGCCCTCGGCGTCGAAGAGCAGCTCCTCGGGAATGCCGCCGACATCGATCAGGGCGTCGGCGAAGCGCAGCCGCCGCCAGGGGCGCTGCATGCTGATCGCCTCGCCCTGGTACTCGAGGTCTCCCGGCCCGCGCACCGCCTCGGCGGTCACCGTCAGCAGCTCCTCGACGAACTCCATCATCTGCCGGTAGTCCCAGTAGGCGGCGTAGAGCTCGAGCATCGTGAACTCGGGGTTGTGCTGGGTCGAGATGCCCTCGTTGCGGAAGTTACGGTTGAGCTCGTAGACGCGGGCCAGGCCGCCGACCAGCAGCCGCTTGAGGTAGAGCTCGGGGGCGATGCGCAGGAAGAGGTCGAGGTCGAGAGCGTTGTGGTGGGTGGTGAAGGGCCGCGCCAGGGCGCCGCCGTACTGCGGCTGCATGATCGGCGTCTCGACCTCGATGAAACCGCTGGCGTCGAGGTGGGCGCGCAGGGCCCGGAGGGCGGCGGCGCGCTGCCGGAAGACCTCCCGCACGCCCTCGCCGGCGACGAGGTCGAGGTAGCGCTGCCGGTAGCGGGTCTCGGTGTCCTTGAGGCCGTGCCACTTCTCCGGCAACGGCCGCAGTGCCTTGGCGAGCAGCGTGAAGCTCTCCAGCGCCAGGGTGAGCTCGCCGGCGCGGGTGCGAATCAGCCGCCCCTCGACGCCGACGAAGTCGCCGAGGTCAAGCTCCTGCCAGCGTTCGAAGGCCTCGTCGCCGAGGTCGTCGCGGCGAGCGTAGAGCTGCAGCTTGCCGCTGCCGTCGTCGAGGTCGCTGAACGAGGTCTTGCCGTGGCCGCGGCTGCCGACGATGCGACCGGCGAGCCGCAGCTGCTCGTCCGCCCGCTCGAGGCCCTCGGCGTCCTGGCCGTGGTGGCGGGCGGTCACCGCCCCGAGGGTGGCGTCGACCGGGAAGCGTCGCGGAAAGGCCTCGACCCCGGCGGCCTCGAGGGCCTCGAGCTTGCGCCGGCGCGCCTCGAACAGCTCGGCCTCGGACACGTTACGGGTAACGCTTGAAGAGCAACGCGGCGTTGGTGCCGCCGAACCCGAACGAGTTCGACAGGGCGTACTCGAGCTCGACCTCGCGGGCCTCGTTGGGCACGTAGTCGAGGTCGCAATCGGGGTCGGGATCCTCGTAGTTGATCGTCGGCGGCACCACCTGATCGCGCAGCGCCAGGGCGATGATCCCGGCCTCGACGCCGCCGGCGGCCCCCAGCAGGTGGCCCATCATCGATTTCGTCGAGGAGACCGCGAGCTTGCCGGCATGGTCGCCGAAGGCCTTCTTGATGGCCATGGTCTCGATCCGGTCGCCCGCCGGGGTCGAGGTCCCGTGGGCGTTGATGTAGCCGACCTGCGCGGGGCTGACGCCGGCATCCTTGAGCGTCGTGACCATCACCCGGAAGGCCCCGTCGCCGTCGTCCGGGGGCGAGCTGATGTGGTGGGCGTCGCCGGACATCCCGTAGCCGGCCACCTCGGCGACGATCGGCGCGCCGCGCTTGCGGGCCGTCTCCTCGGCCTCGAGGATCAGCACGCCGGCGCCCTCCCCGAGGATGAAGCCATTGCGGCCGGCGTCGAAGGGACGGCTGGCGCGCTCGGGCTCGTCGTTGCGGGTGGAAAGCGCCCGCATGGCGGCGAAACCGTCGATCGCCAGGGCGCAGACGACGCCCTCGCTGCCACCGGCCACCATGACGTCGGCGTCGCCGCGGGAGACGATCTCATAGGCGTCGCCGATGGCGTGGGCGCCGGTGGTACAGGCGGTGCAGGTGGCGGAGTTGGGGCCCTTGAGGGCGAACTTGATCGACACCCAGCCGGCGGCCTCGTTGACGATCAGGCCGGGGATGAAGAAGGGGCTCACCTTGCCGGGGCCCTTGTCGAGGAGCGTCCGGTGGTGGAGCTCCATCATGTTGAGGCCGCCGATCCCGGAGCCAATCAGCACCCCGATGCGCTCGGAAGGATACGGGCGGTCCTCCCCATCCAGCCCGGCCTCCCGCAGGCCGAACCCGGCCGCCGCGAGGGCGTACTGGATGTGGTAATCCATCTTCTTGAGGTCCTTCTTGGCGACGTAGTCGAGCGCGTCGAAGCCCTTGACCTCGCCGGCGATGCGCACCGCGAAGCCCTCGGTGTCGAACTTGGTGATCGGGCAGACCCCGGAGACGCCGGCCACGCAAGCCTTCCAGGTCTCCTCAGTGCCGATCCCGAGCGGGCTGACGATCCCCACGCCCGTGACGACGACTCGTCGTTCCATGAGTTTCCCGCGCCTTGCCGGCGCCTGGCGGCGCCGCTCCGGAGGCGTCCTGGCTAGCCGGAGTGCTGCTCGATGTAGGCGACGGCGTCCTGGACCTTGGTGATCTTCTCGGCGTCCTCGTCCGGAATCTCGAGGTCGAACTCTTCCTCGAACGCCATCACCAGCTCCACGGTGTCGAGCGAGTCGGCCCCCAGGTCATCGACGAACGATGCTTCGGCGGTGACCTCGTCGGCGTCCACGCCGAGCTGCTCGACGATGATCTTCTTGACCTTTTCCAGGGTGTCCATCGGCTCCCTCCTGCTGCGCGCTCTCCGCTGCGCTTGAAGAGATACTAGGGAATCCTCGTCGCCGGAACGCTACATATACATACCACCGTCGACGCTCAAGGTCTGGCCGGTGACATACGCTGCATCTTCGGACAATAGAAACCGTACGGCGCCCGCGACGTCGGCGCCTTCCCCCAACCGGCCCAACGGAATCTGCTCGAGCAGTCTCGCGGCAGCCTTCTCGGGCAACGCCGCCGTCATTTCCGTGGAAATGTACCCCGGCGCCACCGCGTTCACCGTGATGTTCCGCGACGCCACTTCGCGGGCCAGCGCCCTGGTAAAGCCCAAGACGCCCGCCTTGGCGGCGGCGTAGGCGGTTTGGCCGGGATTGCCCAGCAAACCGACTACCGAGCTGATCGTGACGATCCTGCCGCTGCGCCGACGGAGCATGGATCTTAGCACGGTCTTCGAGCAGTTATAGACCCCGGTCAGGTCGGTTCGCAGCACCGCGTCCCAGTCCTCGGGATCGAGCCGCAACAACAGGTTGTCGCGGGTGATTCCGGCGTTGTTCACCAGGAAATCGAGGCGCTCGAAGCGCTGCAGCCCCGCCTCGACGGCGGCGCGCACCGAGGCCAGATCGCCGACGTCCATCTCCACCGCCAGCGCCTCGACGTCGTGCTCGGCGAGGGATCGCGCCACACCGTCGCAGGCCTCGAGGCGGCGGGAGGCGAGGATCAGGTTGCAGCCTTCCGCTGCCAGCCGGCGCGCGATCACCTCCCCGATGCCCTGCGAGGCGCCGGTGATCAGCGCCACCTGCTGCTCGAAGGCTCGGCTCATGAGAACTCCTCCTTTCGGCCCGCCGGCACGGCGGGCCACCGGCGGTCAGCTCAAGGAAGCCACCACGGCGTCGATCCGCTCCACCTCGTCGACGCTGTAGGTATCGACGCCGCGCCCGAGGGTCCGCTTGACCAGGCCGCTGAGGACGGTGCCGGGGCCGACCTCCACGAACACCCCGACTCCCTGGGCGGCAAGGTACTCGAGGGTCTCGGTCCAGCGCACCGGGCGGGTCACCTGGCGCTCGAGCGCATCGCGGGCCGCGGCGCCGTCGGCAACCGGTCGGGCGTCGACGTTGCAGACGACCGGAAAGGCCGGGTCGGCGAACTCCACGGCACGCAACTGCGGGATCAGCCGATCGGCGGCCGGCTGCATCAGCCGGCAGTGAAACGGAGCGCTGACGTTGAGCATGATCACGCGCCGGGCTCCAGCCTCGCCGGCGGCGCCTGCCAGCGCCTCCACCGCCTCGCGGTGGCCGGCGACGACGACCTGCCCGGGGGCATTGAGGTTGGCGATCTCGAGGACCTTATCGCCGCGTTGGGCGGCGCACAGCTCCTCGACGACCCCCACCTCCAGGCCGATGACGGCGGCCATCGCGCCGCTACCCTCGGGGACCGCTTCCTGCATGTAGCGGCCGCGATCGTGCACCAGGCGCGTCGCGGTGGCGACGTCGAGACTGCCCGCGGCAACCAGCGCCGAGTACTCCCCCAGCGAGTGGCCGGCCACCCAGCCGGGGCGCAGCCCCCGCGACTCGAGGACCCGGTCGAGGGCGACGCTGACCGCCAGGATCGCCGGCTGAGTGATCTCGGTGCGCCGCAGCGTGGCTTCGTCGGCGTGGAAGCACAGGTCGGCGATGGAGAACGGCAGGGCGCCGTCGGCCTGCTCGAAGACCTCGCGGGCCTCGGCGGAGACCTCGTACACCGCCTTGCCCATCCCCGGGTACTGCGACCCCTGCCCGGGGTAGAGAAAAGCCACCGCTGCGGGATGCGAAGCTGACAAGCCAACCGTCTTTCGTTGCTGCGCCGGAAACGCCGGCCGTTCACGCGATCTCCGTCGCTGCTCCTTGCATCCGCCGCCATCGCGCCGCCACAAACATCATCGTATTTACGGTACGGAACACTTAGGGCTCCTCTGCCAGCGCCCTCGCGAGATCGGCGTCGCCGTCGAGGGCGAGGGCCGCGAGCATCTCCTCGATCCGCTGGTTGACCCCATGCTGAGCGTACTCGGTCGCCACCCGGATGCCGTTCATGATCGCCCGCGCCGACGAGCGACCGTGGCAGATGACACAGAGGCCCCGGGCGCCCAGCAGCGGCGCCCCGCCGAACTCGGCGTAGTGTACCCGACCGCGGTAGTTGCGAAAGGCGCCGCGGGCGATCCGCGCCCCCAGGCGGTTGCGGGGCGAGCTGGTGAGCTCGTCGCGCAGCAGATGGAGCATGGTCTCGACCACGGCTTCGCTGGTCTTGAGCACGACGTTGCCGGTGAAGCCGTCGCTGACCACCACATCGGCATCGCCGCTGTAGATCTCGCGGGCCTCGACGTTGCCGAGGAAGTTGAGCGGCGAGGCTTCGAGCGCCTTGTGGGCGGCGCGGATCAGGTCGGTGCCCTTCCCCGCCTCCTCGCCGATCGACAGCAAGCCGACGCGCGGCCGCTCGAGGCCGAGGATCGTCTGGGCGAAAAAGCTGCCCATGACCGCGAACTGCACCAGGTGGCGGCTCTTGGGGTCGACGTTGGCGCCGACGTCGATCAGCACGGTGCGGCCGCGCCGGCTCGGCAGGATCACCGCCAGGGCGGGCCGGTCGACGCCGGTGATGGTGCCGACGTAGCGCTTGACGGTGACCATTACCGCACCGGTGTTGCCGGCGGAGACGAAACCCTGCACCTCGCCATCGCGCAGCAGGCGGGCGGCGACGTGGATCGACGAGTCCTTCTTGCGGCGCAGCGCGTTGGCCGGCGGCTCGTCCATGCCGATCACCTCGTCGGCGTGGACGATCGACAGCGGCGGCGGGTTGGCATGGCCGGCGAGCGCCTTCTCGATGCGCTCCCGCTGACCCACCAGCACCACATCGGCGCCGAGCTCGCGGGCGGCGAGCACGGCGCCGGCCACCGGGTGCTCGGGGGCGTGGTCGCCGCCCATGGCATCGACGGCGATCTTCATGAGGTCCCGGCCCGCATCTCGCATCGCCGCTCTCCGGCGGGCGGGCTCGGCCTTCGCGGCGCCCGCCGCGGGCTCGTACTAATCTTCGTCGGCGGCAACGACCAGGCGCCCCTTGTAGTAGCCACAATGGGGGCAGACCCGGTGCGGTGACTTCGGGCGGTGACACTGCGGGCACTCGGAGCGGCCCGGAATCGCCAGCGTGTCATGGGTGCGGCGCCGGTCGCGACGGGCGCGGGTATGTCGTTTCTTGGGAAGTGCCACGGCTTGTCCTCGGCGGTTGGTGTCACAGTCGATCGCGAAGGGCCTTCAGGGAGGCCAGCCGCGGATCGACGTCCTTTTCGCAGTTGCAGTCGGTTTCGTTGAGATTGGCGCCGCAGCGCGGACACAGGCCGCGGCAGTCCTCGGCGCATATCAGCTTCATCGGCAACGCCAGCAGTAGCTGCTCGGCGAGCAACGTCCGCCCGTCGATGGCGTCGCCCTCGTAATAATCAAGAGCCAGGGCGTCCTCGTCAAGCTCAGTCGCCTTGCCGCCGCCGCTCTGGGCGGCGGCCTCGTAGATGGCGGTGAAGCGGCGCTCGACCGCCAGCGGGTAGCGGCGGGCGCAGCGGCTGCAACGGGCCAGCGCGGTCGCCGCGACGCTTCCCTCGACCCTCACCTGCTTGCCCTGGCGGTGGACCTCGAGGTCGTACTCCAGCGGCTTCTCGAGCCCCAGCTCGTCGGGCCCCGGATCCGGCTCCAGCTCCAGATCGAGGACGCCGCTCAGATGTTGCCCCTCGGGGGGCAGGTCGGCGACGACGATGCGCACGGCGGTGATCTCCAGGGCGGCGGCGGCGAGCGCCCCGCGGCGGCCGCTCAGGCGGTCGTGGGGGCGGTCACCTTGTCGACCATCCGCACGATGTTCTCCTTGGAGCCGGCCCCGACCATCTGATCGTGGACCTCGCCGCGGTGAAAGACCAGGATCGTGGGAATGCCGCGGATCTGGTAGCGGGCGGCGATGTCGCCGAAGTGGTCGACGTTCAGCTTGCCGACCTTGATACGGTCGCCGTAATCGCTGGCGACCTGTTCGATGGTCGGCGCCAGCATGCGGCATGGCGCGCACCACTCCGCCCAGAAATCGACCAGCACCGGGGTTTCGCTCTTGAGGACCTCGGCCTCGAAGTTGTCAGCCGTCAGCTCGATGATTGCTTCGCTCAACTCGTTGCTCCTCTCAGGCGGCGACGTGGCTCGTCTGTTTGCGGATGAAGTCGATGATCTCCGAGGTCATCGTGCCCGGCGGGAAGATGGCGTCGACCCCCAACGCCCGCAGGCGCTCGACGTCGCGATCGGGGATGATGCCGCCGACCACCAGAACGATGTCCTCGGCTTCCTGTTCCTTCAGCAGCTCGATGACCCGCTCCAGGATGTAGTTGTGGGCGCCGGAGTGGATCGACAGCCCGATGACGTCGACGTCCTCCTGGACCGCCGACTGCACCACCATCTCGGGGGTCTGCCGGAGGCCGGTGTAGATGACCTCCATGCCGGCATCGCGGAGGGCGCGGGCGACGACCTTCGCCCCCCGATCGTGGCCGTCGAGGCCGGGCTTGGCGACCAGGACTCGAATGTGCTTGTCGGACACTGTCAGCGCTCCTGATGCATGCGATGCCGCCCGCCGGTGGTCGCCAATGCGAGGCCTCCGGTCAGAAGATCGGCTGCTCGTGGTACTCCCCGAAGACGTCGCGCATGGCGCCGCAGATCTCCCCGACGGTCGCGTAGGCGTGGACCGCTTCGAGGATCCGCGGCATGAGGTTGTCGTCGCCGCCGGCGGCGGCGCGTACTCCGTCGAGCGCCCGCTGCACCTCGCCGGCGTCGCGGCGGCGCCGCAGGGCGGTGAGGCGCTCGACCTGCGCCGCCTCTACGGAATCGTCGATGTACAGGTAATCGATCGGCTGGGCGCCGTCCTCGGTCAGGGCGTTCTGGCCGACGATGATCCGCCGCTGCGCCTCGATCTCCTTCTGGTACCGGTAGGCGGACTCCTGGATCTCCCGCTGCGGGTAGCCGTCGTCGATCGCCGCCACCATGCCGCCGAGCTCGTCGATCTTGGCGAAGATCTCCTCGGCCTCGTTCTCGAGGTCGGCGGTCAGCGCCTCGATGAAATACGAGCCTCCGAGGGGGTCGACGGTGTTGGTGACGCCGCTCTCGTGGGCGATCACCTGCTGGGTCCGCAGGGCGATGATGGCGTTCTCCTCCGTGGGCAGCGCGATGGTCTCGTCGAGGGCGTTGGTGTGCAGCGATTGGGTGCCCCCGAGGACCGCGGCCAGCGCCTGCAGCGTCACCCGCATGACATTGTTGCGCGGCTGGCGGTCGAGCAGCGTGCAGCCGGCAGTCTGGGTGTGGAAGCGCATCCACCAGGAGCGCGGCGACTTGGCGCCGTAGCGCTCGCGCATGTGCCGCGCCCAGATCTTGCGCGCCGCCCGATACTTGGCAACCTCCTCGAAGAGATCGTTGTGGGCGTTGAAAAAGAACGACAACCGCGGCGCGAAGTCGTCGATGTCGAGGCCGCGGTCGAGACCCACCTGGATGTACTCCATACCGTCGCGCAGCGTGAAGGCGAGCTCCTGCGCCGCCGTCGAGCCGGCCTCGCGGATGTGGTAGCCGGAAACGCTCACCCAGTTCCACAGCGGCAGCTCGGCGGTGCACCACTCGATGACGTCGCCCATGATCCGCATCGTCGGGCGCGGCGGAAACACGAACGTCTTCTGGGCGATGAACTCCTTGAGGACATCGTTCTGGATGGTGCCGGCGAGGACCTTGCGCTCGATCCCCTTCTTCGCCCCGGCGGCGACGTACATCGCCAGCAGCACGCAGGCCGGGTGGTTGATGGTCATCGACGTGGTGACCTGGTCGAGCGGGATCTCGTCGAAGAGCGCTTCCATGTCGGCCAGCGAGTCGATCGCCACGCCTTGCTTGCCGACCTCGCCGCGGGCGATCGGGTCGTCGGAATCGCGGCCCACCAGCGTCGGGTGGTGGAAGGCGACCGAAAGGCCCGTCTGCCCCGACTCGAGCAGCCTCCGGAAGCGCCGGTTGGAGTCCTCCGGCGAGCCAAAGCCGGCGAACTGGCGCATGGTCCACAGCTTTCCCCGGTACCCCGTAGGATGGATGCCGCGCGTGTACGGATACTCGCCCGGATAGCCGATGTCTCGGTCATAGGAGAGGCCGCGATCGGCGAGGTCTTCGCGCGTGTACAGCGGCTCGACCGGCCGGCTCGAGGCGGTGATGAACGGCACGTCGCGCTCGGAGCAGTGGGCCGTCGCCGGCTCGTAGCTCTGCCGCAGCCACCTCGCCTTGCCGTTGTTGTCGGCGGACGAGGAGGCGCGGCGCTCTTTCTCGACGCCGGGCTCGGTCACGACCGGGTCATCGGCCATCGGGCTTCCCTCTCGGTACGGCTGTGGTTCCAGGGCGTTGAATCGCGCAGATCCACGGCGGCCAGGACCCTCGCCGCCGGACGCGTCGTGGGCGTGATTATCCCACACTTGGTGTTTTGTTTCATAAGTACGACGAGGTTTGTGGCGAGCGCGCTCTCAGCCGCGCCCCGACAGGATCCGGCGGGCGATCACCAGCCGCTGGATCTCCGAGGTTCCCTCGTAGATCGTCGTCACCCGGGCGTCGCGGTAGAGCCGCTCCACCGGGTAGTCGCTGACGTAGCCGTAGCCGCCGTGCATCTGCACCGCCTGGTAGGTGACCCGGTTGGCCATCTCGGAGGCGAACAGCTTGGCGCAGGAGGCCGCCATCGTGTCGGGCTCGCCGGCATCCCGGAGGGCGGCGGCGCGCAGGTACAGCAGCCGCCCTGCCGCGATCTCCGCCGCCATCGTCGCGAGCTGCCCGCGCAGCCCCTCGAAGCAGCCGATCGGCCGCCCGAAAGCCTGGCGCTCGCCGACGTAGCCGAGGGTGACCTCGAACGCCGCCTGGGCGATCCCCACGGCCTGGGCGGCGATCCCGGCGCGCCCGCCGTCGAGGCTGTGGAGGGCGATCTCCAGCCCCTGTCCTTCCGCGCCGAGGCGGTGGCCAGCCGGCAGCCGGCAATCGTCGAAGGCGACCTGGTTGGTCCGCGACGAGCGGATGCCCAGCTTCTCCTCTTCCCGGACGATCTCGACCCCGGGATGCCCGGCGGGCACGATGAAGGCGCTGATCCGGCGGGCGCCGGGGTCGGTGACCGCGAACACCAGCATGGCGCCGCAGACGGAGCCGTTGGTCACCCAGGCCTTGGTGCCGCGTAGAACGTAGTCGGAGCCGTGGCGCTCGGCGACGACCCGCAACGCCGCGGCATCGGAGCCCACCTCCGGCTCCGACAGGCAGAAGGCGCCCAGCCAGGCGCCGCGGGCGCAGGGCTGCAACCAGCGCTCCTTCTGCTCGTCCGTGCCGTAGGCGTGCAGCGGCGCGCAATACACCGAGTTGGTGACGCTGATCGCCACGCAGGTCGAGGCGTCGCCGCGGGCCAGCTCCTCGAGCGCCAGGCAGTAGGTCTTCAGGTCGAGGCCGGCGCCGCCGTGCTCCTCGGGAACCGTCATGCCGAAGAGGCCGAGCTCACCGAGATGCGCGAACACCTCCTGGGGGAAGCGCCTGTCGCGGTCCCACTCGGCGGCGTGGGGGGCGATCTCGGCGGCGACGAACTCGCGCACCATCTTGCGCACCAGCCGCTGGTCGGCGCTCGGCTCCCAGTCCATCGAGCGGGCCCCCGGTCAGCGCCCGGCCGGGGAATCCACCAGATCCGGGAGGATCTCGCGGGCCACCGCCAGGCGCTGCGCCTCGCTCGACCCGTGATGCACTTCCAGCGCCTTGGCGTCGCGGTAGAGCCGCTCGATGCCGGCCTCCCGGGTGCTCCCTTCGGCGCCGAAGATCTGCACCGCCCGCCGCGAACTGCGCACCGCGGCGTCGGCCGCCATCAGGCGAGCCATCGCCGCCGCCTCGCGCAGCGCGCCGGGCTTGTCCCGGGAGGCCGCGTACCAGGTCAGCAGCCGTGCCGCCTCGGTTTCCGTGGCGCTGTCGGCCAGCATCCACTGGATCGACTGCGAGTCGGCCAGCTCGCCGCCCGCCTCGAGCACGCGCCGGGTGGCGGCGTCGAGAGCCGCCGCGGCGATCCCCACGCAGGCCGCCGCGTAGGCGATGCGGCTCCAGTCGAGGGCCTGGGCGAAGATCGCCGCCGCCCGATCGCCGGTCGCCAAGATCGCCGCCGGCGCCAGGCCGATATCGTTCAGCGCGATGGCGGCGAGGCCGCTGCCGTTGAGGCCGAGCTTCGCCACCTCTCGGCCGACCGCGACCCCTTCCTGGCCCCTCTCGACGACGGCCCAGGCCGCAACGGGGCCGCCCTCCGCGGCGCGCGCCGGCACCAGAAAGACGTCGGCGAGCGTCGCCCCGGCGACGGCCCCGATCCTGCCCGCGAGCCGGCCGGCGTCGCCGCCGGCTTCCAGCGTCGCCCCGGCGCCGGGGTCGTCCAGGATCGAGCCGGCGCCGTCGAGCCCTAGAGCGGCCAGCGTGCGGCCCTCGGCGAGTCCCCGGAGCCGGCTCGCCGCCAGATCGTCGTCGGCCGCCGCGGCGATCACCAGGCCGGCCACCATGTGGCCGGTGGCGACGCTCGCCAGGCTGGCGCTGGCGCGGCCGATCTCCTCGATCACCAGGGCCAGCTCGAGGATGCCGCCGTCGCCGCCGCCGTGATCGGCGGCGACGCAGCGGCCGAGGCCATGGGGGCCGGCGAGGCCGGCCAGAACATCGCCCGGCGGTTGCAGGCTCTCGTCGATCGCCGTGGCCAGCGGCGGCGGAAGGGCCTTCGCCGCTGCCGCCCGGGCGGCGTCGCGAACCGCGCGCTCGCTGTCGTTCAACCTCGGGTCCACGTCAGCCCTCCATCAGCTCGGCGAAGCGGGGTCGCAGCCGCGAAAAGGTCTCCTGCGGAGCTTCGGGGACCACCCGTGTGCCCGCGGTCGTGCTCATGAAGCTGGCGTCGCCGAGCCAGCGCGGCACGATATGGAGGTGCTGATGATCCGCCACTCCGGCGCCCGCGGCCTTGCCGATGTTCATGCCCAGGTTGAAGCCGTCGGGGCCGTAGGCGTCGCCGAGGATCCTCTCACAGGCGCGCGCCAGCCGCACCATTTCGTCGAGCTGCGGTTCGCTGGAGGAGCGCAGGTCGGCGACGTGCTCGTAGGGCGCGATCATCAGGTGCCCGTTGGTGTACGGGTACTTGTTGATGATCACGAAGTTGAGGGCGCCCCGGTGCAGGATCAGGTTGGCCTCGTCGGCCTCGGGGCCGGCGGCGAGCACGGAGCAGAGCATGCATCCCGGCGCCTTGCCGGCGCCGCTCACGTACTCATATCTCCAAGGCGTCCACAGATGCTCCATGC
>DASWHK010000041.1:0-7472 GCA_036398215.1 Acidobacteriota bacterium
GGATCAGCCGCCGAAGCGGATGCCCTGGGCGAGCGGCAGCTTGCTGCTCCAGTTCACCGTGTTGGTCTGTCGCCGCATGTAGGCCTTCCAGGCGTCGGATCCCGACTCGCGACCGCCGCCGGTCTCCTTCTCGCCGCCGAAGGCGCCGCCGATCTCGGCGCCGCTGGTGCCGATGTTGACGTTGGCGATGCCGCAGTCGCTGCCGCGGTGCGACAGGAAGTGCTCGGCCTCGCGAACGTGGTCGGTGAAGATCGCCGACGACAACCCCTGCGGCACGTCGTTGTGGAGGGCCACCGCTTCCTCGATCTCGGCCACCGCCTCGGCCGGCGAGGCGCCGGCGCTGCCGTAACCGATGATGTAGAGAATCGGCGCGAAGGTCTCTTCCTGGACGATCTGGAAGTCGTTGCGGGCCGCGGCGATGCAAGGCCGCACATAGTGGCCTCCCGGGTAGGCAGGCCCCTCGAGCGGCTCACCTCCGCAAAGGATCTCGCCGCCCTCCTTCCGGACCCGCTCGATCGCCCGCTGCAGGTCCTCGACGGCGCCGTGATTGACCAGCGGGCCCATCAACGTCGCGGCGTCGCGCGGGTCGCCGACGTTGATGTCGCCGTAGGCGCGCACCAGCCTTCCGGCGAGCTCCTCCTTGATCGATTCATGGACGATGATCCGCCGGGTCGAGGTGCAGCGCTGGCCGGCGGTGCCGACGGCGCCGAAGAGGATCGCCGGCAGGACGAGGTCCATGTTGGCGTGGGGGGTGACGATGATGGCGTTGTTGCCGCCGAGCTCGAGGATGGTGCGGCCGAGTCGCCTGCCGACCACCTCGCCGACGTGGTAGCCGACCCGGCAGCTTCCCGTGCAGGAGACCAGCGGCACCCGGCGGTCGTGCAGCATCCGCTCGCCGACGGTCGAGCCCTTGCCGACGATCAGCGAGAAGATCGCCGGATCGACGTCGCTCGCAACGCACTCCGCCTGCGCCATCCTGGTCACCGCGATGGCGGTCAGCGGCGTGCCGCTGGCCGGCTTCCAGAGCGTCGCATCGCCGCAGACCGCAGCGATGGCGGCGTTCCAGCTCCACACGGCGACCGGGAAGTTGAAGGCGCTGATCACGCCGACGACGCCGAGTGGGTGCCACTGCTCGAACATACGGTGGTCGGGGCGCTCGGACTGCATCGTCAGGCCGTAGAGCTGGCGCGACAGGCCGGTGGAGAAGTCGCAGATGTCGATCATCTCCTGGACCTCGCCCTCGCCCTCGGCGAGGATCTTGCCCATCTCGAGGGTGACGAGCGCCCCCAGCTCCTTCTTCTTTTCTCGCAAGCGGTTCCCCAGGCGGCGCACCAGCTCGCCGCGCGCCGGGGCCGGCACCCGGCGCCACTCGAGGAAGGCCTGCTGCGCCCGGTCGACGATCCCGTCGTACTCGTCCTCGGTCACCTGCACGACGGTGGCGATCTTGCGGCCGTCGATCGGCGTCAGCACCTCGAGCTCCGGGCCCGACCCGACCCATTCGCCGGCAAATCCGCCGAGATTGGTCTCCTCGAGGCCGAGCGCCCCGAGGACGTCTACTGCTTCCCGTACCTGGCTCATCGTCTTCCCTTCATCATCATCGGCATCGGCTGGCTCGGCTGTCCCTCGCCCTCACCCGCGAATTGCACGCTCTCGACCCACTCGGGCTTCACCATCACCAGCCAAGGGTAGCCCGCCGGGGGCCGCACCGCCGCCGCCGCGGGCGGGCCTAGCAGGCCGTGGTGGAAGTGTGATGGGTCTGGTTGCGGCGAGAAGAGGCCAGATGCAAGGCGCCGCGACGACGGCGATGTTGCACACATCGTCGAGGAGCGGCAACGTAGCAGATGGCCTCTTCTCGCCGCAACCCTTTGGGCGCGTGGGGCCAGATCCTTGACACTCCGGTGGGCGCGGTAGCCACGGCTCAGCGCCCCGGCAGCGTATCAGGAAGCCGATCGCCAGGTTACCGGCCGTCGGCCTTCCGGAGAGCTACCTCGCTCATCAGCGCCATCACGTTGTCCTCGCTGTCGCGAAAGAACGCCAGCCACAGGTCGTGATCCTCGGCCTTGTGAACAAGCTGCGGCTCGTGCTCGAAGCGAACGCCGTGAGCGAGCAGGGCGCGGTAGGCGGCGTCGATGTCGTCGACGCGGAAGTAGAGGATCGACGACGGATGGTCGAACTCCGGCTTCTCGGCAACTCCCAGCATCAGGCGCACATCGCCGCACGTCAGAAACGCCATGCTGCCGGCCGTGAACAGGTGGCGGAGACCGAGCACGTCGCGGTAGAACGCGGTGGCGCGGCCGAGGTCGTGGGCGTTGACGGCGATCTGGCCGACGCCGCGAATCACGGGAGGGGCTTGCATCTCGACACCTTCTCGTTGGATCGTTGGTAGTAATTAGTTAGCATAGCTAAATAATTGGTATCATTGATAGACGACGGATGGCACGACGTCAAGATGGAAAGAAGCATGCGGCGCTGGAGATCGCCGACCGCCTCCATTCGGCGGCGATCCACCTGTTGCGCCGGCTGCGGGTCGAGGACGAGCGCTCCGGGTTGAGCGGGCCGCAGCTCTCGGCGCTGTCGGTGATCGTCTTCGGCGGTCCGGTGACGATCGGCGATCTCGCCGCCGCCGAGCAGGTCCGCCCCCCGACGATCTCCCGCCTGGTCAAGGAGCTGGAGCGGCGCGACCTGGTGACCCGGCACCCCGACCCGCGAGACGGCCGGGTCCAGCGTTTGCGAGCGACCGCCGAGGGGCGGCGCTTGCTCCAGGAAGGGAAGAACCGCCGGGTGGCCCGTCTCGCCGAGCAGATCGCCTCGTTGCCGGCGCGGCAGCAACGGGCGCTGGAGCGCGCCGCGGAAATCGTCGAACGGGTCAGCCGGCCGCCCGCCGCGGACTCGGAATGAAGCTCCGCGACACGACGCGCCGGCCTCATCGAGATCCCCGGCGGCCAGCGTTGTACCCTTGGGAACGGGATTGGGTTCCGGCTCCCGGGCTGCCAGGCGGTGAGACGTGACGCGCGAAGGGACAGAGGAGGTCGGCGACCTCGTCGAAAGGTCGCAGGCCGGCGACGAGAACGCGGCCTCGCGGCTGATGCCGATCGTCTACGACGAGCTGCGGCGGATCGCCGGCGCCTACATGGCACGCGAGCGCCCCGGCCAGACGATCCAGCCGACCGCCCTCGTCCACGAGGCCTATCTCCGGCTCCTGAAGGACAAGAACCAGGACTGGCAGGGGCGCACCCACTTTCTCGCCATCGCCGCGACTTCGATGCGCCAGATCCTCATCGAGCGGGCTCGCGCCAAAGGAACCGCGAAGCGCGGCGGGGGGCGGCAGCGCATCACCCTCGACGAGACGGTGCTCGCCGGCGGCGCCGATGAGACCGCCGCGCTCCCGGGCTCCGGCGCCGACGCCTCAATCGACCTGCTGGCGATCGACGACGCCCTGCGTCGGCTCGCCGGGATCGACCCCGAGCAGGCCCGTATCGTCGAGCTGCGTTTCTTCGGCGGCCTGACCATCGAAGAAACGGCCGCCGCGATGGGCAGCTCGCCGGCCACCGTCAAGCGTCATTGGACGCTGGCGAGGGCCTGGCTCCGTCGCGAGGTGGCGGCGGGCGGGGGCGGCGGCGAGGACTCCGCCGGCCCCGCCGGCGCCGAGAGCCGTGCAGGCTGAGCGCTGGCGGCGCATCAACGAGCTGTTCCACGCCGCACTCGAGCGGCCGGTGGGGGAGCGCCGCGCCTTTCTCGAAGCTTCTTGCCCCGGCGACGCCGAGCTGCGCGAGGATGTCGAGTCGTTGCTCGCCGCCCACGCCGAGGCCGACGATTTCATCGAGGTGCCGGCGTACGAGGTCGGCGCCGAGCTGCTGCACGGCGCTTCGCCGGACCGCTCCCGCCCCGCCCTCGGGTCGCTGGCCGGCAAGAGGCTCGGCTCCTACCGGGTCGAGCGGAGGATCGGCTCCGGCGGCATGGGCGTCGTGTACCTGGCCGAAGACACCCGCCTCGGGCGGCGGGTGGCGCTCAAGGCGCTCGCCGAGCACCTCGGGCGCGACGAGCGCAGCCGCGAGCGCCTGCGGCGCGAGGCGCGGGCGGCGGCGGCGCTGTCGCACCCGGGGATCGCCACGGTGTTCGCGCTGGAGGAGTTCGACGGCCACCTCTACGTGGTCTACGAGTACGCCGAGGGCCGGACCCTGCGCGAAGAGCTCGATGACGGCCCGCTGCCGCCAGCCGACGCCGTCGCCACCGGGCTGGCGATCGCCCGCGCCCTGGAGGCCGCGCACCGGCAGCGTATCGTGCATCGCGACCTCAAGCCGGAGAACGTCGTGCGGGTCCTCGATGGCGGCATCAAGATCCTCGACTTCGGCCTGGCGAGCTTCCAGGCCTCACCGCTGGCCGGACCGGCGACCGCCGAAGAAGGCGACGCGGCGGCGACGGCGACCCGTCTGACCCTGCCCGGCGTGTTGCTTGGCACCCCGGCGTACATGGCACCCGAGCAGCTTCGCGGCCGCGACGTCGATTTCCGCGCCGACCTCTTCTCGTTCGGCGTCCTGCTCTACGAGCTCGCCGCGGGGGCGCATCCATTCGAGGGAGGCGATCCGGCGTCGACGATCGCCCGTATCCTCGAAGTCGCGCCGCGCGGACTGGCGAAGGTCGCCGGCATCGACGACCCCGGCCTGGAGGCCATTCTCGAGACCTGCCTGCAGAAGGACCCCGCGTCGCGCTACCAGAGCACCGCCGAGCTGGTGGAGGAGCTCACCGCGCTTGCCGGGACAGGGGCGGCGGCGGGGCAGGTGGCCGGGACGGCGCCGGCGCCCGTGAGTGCCGGCGGGCGCTCGGGCGGTGGCGGCCGGGCAGCGGCGGCGGCTGCGGCGCCGCGTCACGACGCGTTCTGGTGGTGGCGCTTTCACCAGATCGCCCTGGGACTCAGCTACTGGCCGCTGCTCTACGCCCTCTGGTGGGCCAAGGAGGGCACCGCCGCGGGATGGGCGGCGACGGGGTCCGCGGCGGCGTTCTTCGTCGGCGTGCTGCCGGTTACCGTGGCCTCGAGCCTGCGTCTGCACCTGGCCTTCACGGCGCGCTATTACCCGGATCAGCTCGACCGCCAGCGCCGCGGCTCGGCCGCCTGGATCCGCCTCAGCGAGCGCCTCTTCGCGCTTCTCCTCGCGGCCGTGGCGGTCCTCGTCGGGCCGTCGAGTCCGCTGCTGGCCGCGATCCTCGTGGGGGCGGCGGTGGGCATCCTGGTCTTCGCGATCATGATCGAGCCGACGACGGCGCTCGCCGCGTTTCGCGGCGGCGACGGAACACCAGCAGATCGCAGTACGCGAAGTTGAGCAGGGCCAGCGACAGCACCGTGACGGCGTTGGCGAGCGCGTAATGGAGCCCGGCGCCCGAAACCAGGATCCACATCATCAGCAGGTTGCCGCCGATGGAGGTCAGGGCCGTGCCGGCGTTGTAGCGCGCCAAGCGGAGGCAGACCTCGCCGGCGCCGTCGACACGACGATCCGACCAGGTGCGGCGGTGGTGCCAGAAGAAGTTGTGCAGGATGGCGGCCTCGACCGCCAGCGCCGTCGCCAGCAGGTAGTTCACCTCCAGCCCGCCGGTGAGCGCCACGAGCACGGCGAGCTGGAGCGCGAAGCCCCCGGCGGCCACGGAGCCGAAGACAAGCAAGCGCCGCGGCGCCGCCGAGACGTTCCGAGGCTCGCCGGGGCAGGGCGCCACCCCCACCCGCAATCCCGCCCCCGTTCCGGCCCGCGATCCCGCCTCCGCGCCTCCGCGCCTTGGCGCGCTGTCGACGATCATTCGCCGCTCGTCCGCGGCCGCAGGACCATCGCGGGCTTCGGCTGGCGCGAAGGCAACGGCTCCGCGCGGTACAGCGCCGCCGTATTGCGCAGCGCCGCGGCGACGAAGGCCGTCCCCAGGCCTACCGTCGCCGCGACGCCGCCGACGTCCAGCAGCAGGACCTGATGGCCGAACAACGACACCTGGGGGGCGAACGCGAGGCGCAGCGCCCCGGCCGCCAGAAGCAGGCGGAGCTCGGTCGGTCCGATCCGCAGGAAGGAGAGGCGAAACACCCCGCAGGTGTGGGTGGCCAGGTACGACTCCGCCGCCACCATCATGTAGGCGACCAGCAGCCCCAGCGCCACCCCTCCGCTCATGTAACTCGACAGCCCCATGCCGCCGAAGAGGAACAGGGCGCCGGCCAGGTCCATCACGTGATCGACGTAAAAGCCGAAGCGCGGCCGCTGCTGGTCGCGAACCCGCGCCAGCGTGCCGTCGAGGCTGTCACCGAACCAGTTGAGCGCCAGGGCGGCAATGACGCCCGCGAGCAGCGGCGGGTACCAGGAGGCCCCCCAGAAGGCCAGGCCGGCGGCGAGCATCGCCGCCAGCGCCAGCCCCGACAGCTGATCGGAGCTGACCCAGGCCGGCAGCCGCTCGGCAATCCAGACGAGAAGACGTTTCTCCGCGGCAGCCAGCAGGCTGCCGTGTTCGCGGACGTGTTTTCCGGCGCGGCGATCGGACACGGCTCGTTGCCTTTCCTTTCGGGGCGCCCGACGGTGGGCTGTTCGCCGAGGACGAGCACCATCTGTTCTTCAAGATCGGGCACCGCGTGCTGGCAATGCGGATCATCGAGCGACCCCCTCGGGCCGTAGTGTGAGAAGCGCCGCGAAACCGGCTCACGGCGGGCGCCTTGCGGCGTTGACGAGCCGGCCGGCACCCGGCTACGGTTGCTCGCGACGGCTGCCCCCCAGCCGACCCGAAAGGGCGCCTGCGTGCTGCGGGAACCCGAGAGCCCGATCCGTCGCGCCTGCCGGCGCCGCTACCCCGCCTGGACTCTCTACGCCCGCGCTTTCGCCGGCAGCCGCACCGGCGCCGACGACCTGGTGCGCCGCGCCGTGGGGCGCGTGCTGCGCTCCGCCGGCGACATCGACAACGAGCCCGAGGCGCACGAGCGGGTCCTCGGGGCGATCCGCAGCGAGGCGCTGGCCTTGCTGCGGCGCCGCCCGCCGGCGCGCCCGCTGGCGGACCCCGCTACGCCGCGGAGCGGCGCCGAATCCGAGCCCAGCGTCCTGCGGCTGCTCACCGAGGAGGGGGACCCGATGGACTTCCGCCACGCCGGTGACATCGCCGTCGAGATGGTGCGCGAGCTGCCGGCCGCGCAGCGGCGGGGCCTGGAGATGCTCTTGCTGCGCCGTCCTCCGCTGCAGCTGTCCGATCTTGCGCGCCGGCGCCGCCTCGAGGCCGAGCAGCTTCACGACGAGGTTGCCGAAGGCCTCGACCAGGTGGCCGCATCGATCCGCGTCGCCGGCCCGCGGCGCTCCGGCGGCGGCCACCCGGACCTCAAGGCCCTCACGGGATACGTCGACGGCGCCCTGTCGGGGGACGAGGCGCGCGCCGTGATCGGCCATTGCCGCGCCTGCGGCGCCTGTGGCGACCGCCTCGGGACGATGATGCTGTTGCGCACGCGCACCGCCAAGGCGACCGTC
>DASWHK010000042.1:0-19427 GCA_036398215.1 Acidobacteriota bacterium
GTCGACCTCGGCCTTGACGGTGCGGGCGACCAGGCGGTCGCCGTGGTGGAAGCTCCACTGGTAGATGGCGTCGTCATGGCGCTCAGACAGCGGGATGCTCGGCAGGTTCTCGAGCCGCTGCTCGCGCCGCCGCTGGTCCTCTTCCCGGGCCTTGGCGAGCCTGCGCTTGACCGATCGCAGCCAGAGGTACCCGGCCACGACGGCGATCAGAAACAGTGCGCCGGCGATCCACAGGATGTTGCTCATCAGCTCATACCGATCAAAACGATGGAAGTGGGCGCGGCCGCGACCGCCGAAGTCCTGCAACGAGTGCGCGGCAACCAGGTGAAAGCTACACGGTTTGCCTCGGTTTTCAACACCGCGAGCGCCCGAGAGCGGCTAGCCTGCGGTACGGGGCGCGTGCGAGAATGAGCGCTCCCCGCGTTGTTCCTCGCGCTCGTTCGGAGATCGCCGACTCGACGCGGTCTCATGAGGCGCGCAACGAGACACGAGTGAACCCGACACCCGATCAGCAAGCACGAGACGACGATGAGCAGCGACGCGAAGAGCTCCCCGTTCCTGGCCTTCCTGGGCCGCCATGACCAGAACGCCTGGTGGTCGGCCGTCCACAACCTGGCGCCTTCGATCCACGAGGTCGACCGCGACGCCACCCGCATCTGGTTCTACTTCTGGCCGCTCTGGCTGCGCCAGATGCTGCAAGAGGCCGCCTTCGACCCGCGCCTGCTCGAGGAGCTCGAGTTCAAGGGCAACGCGCGGCTCGAGGAGCAGATCGACAACTCGCACGCGTTCGTCTACGGGCATCGTTACTGGCCGCAGGTCAAGGCCGCGGTCGCCGAGCATGCCGCCTCGCAGGCGGCGCCCGAGAGCCTCGATCTCACCGATCAGATCCGCGCCGTGGCGAGGCGGGTGGCGGCCGAGAGCCGCGTCGACGAGTCGCTGCTGCTCGGCATCACGGCGATCGCCTTCATGACCCTGCAGCAGGTCGGCCCGGAGGCGTTCGCCGCCGCGCCGGGCAAGCTGCAGATCAGCGACTGGGCGCGGCGCCGCTCGCCGGAGCGGGTGCTCAAGGACCGCGCCCGCAACGACGGCGGCGGCCTGCTCGGCTGGCTCAAGGGCCTCAAGCGCGACTACACGATCACCTTCCACGAGGGCTTCAAGACCGGCAAGTTCCAGCTCATCGAGGGGGTCCAGCTCACCCAGGCCTCGATGACTGACCAGGCGGATCACCCCTACGCCGACTCCCGCTGCGTGCCAGGTGAGGGTCCGATCCCCACCGAGTGCCGCTCGGCGGCCTGCGGCACCTGCTGGATCGGCGTGCTCGGCGGCAACGAACGGCTGTCGCCGGTCCAGCCGCTGGAGGGGCGGCGGGTCAAGCGCTTCGGCTACGTCGACACCGACGAGGCGCGGCCGATCATCCGGCTGGCCTGCAAGGCGCGGGCGAGCGGCAACGTGACGATCGCGATCCCGCCCTGGAACGCGATCGCCGGCCGCTATCTGGAGGGCAAGCGCATCGCCATCGGCGGCCACGCGGCGTCACCCGACGAAGAGATCCTCTCCCAGCCGCGCCGCCACTAGGCCCGACCTGCTCAGCGGCTCCGGGCGCGAACATGCGCGCGCCTCGTCCTTGCGACCCTTGCGCCCGCTCGCTTTGCAACCCGTTGAGAAGGACGGGCTTCGCTACGCCGGCTCGGCGGGGGCGCGCTGCTGGCCGGCGGCCAGCGCCCGGTGGGTGTGCAGCAGCCGCTGGATCGTGGTCAGCCAGGCGAGGGCCGCGAGCATCCACATGGCGGCGCCGAGCTTGTGGAGGAAGAGGGCGAGCAGCATCAGGACCATGCGCTCGCCGCGCTCGGCGAAGCCCACCTGGCAGTCCAGGACGGTGTTCTCCGCCCGCGCCCGGGTGTAGGAGACCATCAGCGCCCCGGTCAGCGCCACCATCGTGAGGAGCCCGTAGCCCGGCTCGCCGATGCGGTAGAAGTAGAGCGCGGCGCCCACGTAGATGAAGGCGTCGGAGGCGCGGTCGGTGACCGAGTCGAGCACCGCGCCAAAGGGCGTCATGCGGCCCAGCGCCCGCGCCACGGCGCCGTCGATCACGTCGAAGAAGCCCGCCGCGATGATCCACAGGCCGGCCACCGTAAACCGCCCGTGGGCCAGGTAATACGTGGCAAAGGCGGTGGGCACCAGCGAGGTGACAGTCAGCAGGTTCGGCGAGATCCGCAGAGACACGAAAACGCGGGTCACGGCCGCCTTGAGGGCCAACACCCCGCGCTCGATGAGTTGGCTGATCATCCGACGAGCTCCATGGGCGGGCAGTCTGTCGCGAAGGGATGGTCACCGCAAGTTGTGCGAGAATGGGCCGCCCATCTGGTCGGCGCGGCCGGTTGCGCGCCGCCGTGGCGCCGCGGGTCACCGGCCCGGCCGAGCGCGGCGGGCGGAACGTTGAGGGGATCGATCGCCGGCAAAGCGACCCCGAGCCGCGCGCCGCGCCCCGAGGCCGGGGGAGGAAAGGCGTTGAGCAATGGCCGATAGCAACCGCGGCCCGGCGAGTGGCGTCGGACGCGGCCCCAACGCCTTGTCCGAGGAGCCATCGCCGGCCCTGGTGATTCTCAACCCCGCTGCCGGCGCCGGCCGCGCCCGGCGCGGCTGGGAGCGGGTGCGCCCGGAGCTGCGGCACTGGCGAACTGAGCCGGAGGTGGTCGAGACGGCCGCCGCCGGCCACGCTACCGAGCTCGCCCGCGCGGCGGTCGCCGCCGGCGCCGGCCTGGTGATCGCCGCCGGCGGCGACGGGACCGCCCACGAGGTCGTGCAGGGGCTCATGGAGGCAGGCGCCGGGGAGGCCGGCACGGCGTTCGCCCACCTGCCGCTGGGCACCGGCTGCGACCTGGCGACCGGCCTGGGCCTGCCCCGGCGGCCGGCCGGGCTGCTGCGCCGTCTGCGCGCCGGCCGCGACACCTGGATCGACGTCGGCGTCGCCGAGATGGCCGGGGCGCAGGGCAGCGCGCGCCGCTACTTTCTCAACGCCGCCAACGTCGGGCTCGGCCCGGCGGTGGCGCGGCGCGTCAAGGAGAGCCCGCGGCTGGTGAAGCTCGGCAAGCTCGCCTACGTGCTGGCGTCGGTGCGGGAGCTGTCTGCCGCCCGCCCGCAGCCGCTGTCCTGGCGCACCGACGCCGGCGAGACGGGCCGGCAGCCGGTCCTCAACCTCTTCGTGTGCAACGGCCCGTCGCTGGCCGGCGGCATGCGTCCCTGCCCGGACGCCAGCCTCACCGACGGCATCCTCCACGTCGCCGTGGTCGGGGCGCTGGGCCGGCCGGCGGCGTTCGCGCAGATGGGCCGTCTGGCGCGCGGCCGGCCATTCGATCACCCGGAGATCCGCACGTTCACCTGCCGCTCGATCGAGCTGGAGGGACCGGCCATCGACGTCGAGACCGACGGCGAGATCGCCGGGCGGCTGCCGGCGCGGATCGCCGTGCTCGCCGGCGCTCTGCGCGTGCGCATGCCCGACTGACGGCCGCTCCCGGCCCGCGTCGACCCCCGGCAACCGACGGCTCGCCTGGCGAAAGCCATTGCCGGGGCTGGAACGTGGCGCGCGTCCACTTCGGCGCGTGGCGAGCGACAGTTCGCTCGGCGCAGGCGATTGGCGGGGCCGATCGGCCGCCCCTTTCGGCGCCCGGGGGGACGATGGCAGCGAAGCGTCCCTCCCACCTGCATAGCCGGAACCGGCGTTGTATCCTAGGCGGGCTGCACGCGGCCCGGAATGCGTGGGTTCCTCGCCGGGTCGCCACCGGGTGCTCCCGACCCCTTTTCATACGTTATCGGGACCCCAACAAGACAGCAGGATCGGCAATCATACGGGGACCGATCGATTCCTGCCGAGCGACGGAGGACTCTGATGAAAACTGTGCGAATGCTGCGCACGGGCTCCCATCCGGTTCTGGACGGGTTGTACGAGCCCCTGCGCCGACGTTTCGCCGAGGCGGCCCAGTACGAGCTGCTCGACGAGGGCGGCAAGGGCCCCGCCGACGTGATGCTGGCTTTCATGCCGGACGGCGACGACATCGACCAGCTCGGCATCGAGCGACGGACCTATCAGGACTTCGTGGGGATCTTCTTCATCGCCGACAAGGCCGACAACGACGCCCAGCGCGTCGTCCGCTCCTACGAGATCGGCCTGCGGTGCATGGCCAACCTCGCCGGCTACACCGAGCTCACCGGGGAGGGCCCCCACGACTACTCGATGACGCTGATCACGCCGGAGCGCGGCCACGAGGTGCTCGAGGGCTCGGAGGGCGCCGTCGACTGGCTGTGGGAGCTGCTGCTGCAGCGCTCCGACGTCACCTACATCGACGAGAACATCGTTCACGCCGACCTGCCGGAGGAGCTGCGCGGCGGCACCGAGGTGACGCGCAAGATGCAGGAGATGGCCAGGCGGCTCGACGATCTCGACCTGGTCCCCTCGGCGGTCGTTCTCGACGGCCTCTCGGAGCGGGCCCGGCGGCGCTTCTTCAAGGTCCTGGGCCAAAAGCAGGTCAGCTACGGCAACATGAGCGCCCGCCACGACGAGACGGCGTTCTGGATGACCGGGCGCGGCGTCAACAAGGCCAAGCTCGACGTCATCGGCCGCGACATCCTGCTGGTCAGCAAGTTCGACCCGCAGGCTCGCGAGGTCCACGTCCGCGTGCCGCCGGGCTTCGAGGACTCGCGGGTGTCGATCGACTCGAGCATCCACGCGGCGATCTACCGCGAGTTTCCCGAGATCGACGCGATGATCCACATCCACTGGTTCGTCGACGGGATCGTCTACACCGACGAGCATTACCCGTGCGGGACGATCGAGCTGTGCGAGTCGACGCTCGAGGGGCTGAAGCTCACCGACAATCCGCTGCGCACGATCCTCGGGCTGACCAACCACGGGATCATCGTGACCGGCGCCGACCTCGAGGACTGCTGGGCGCAGATCGAGGCCAAGCTGCCGGCCCTGCAGCCGGCCGGCTCCTGAGCGGCCGCCGGGCTCGTTCGTTCGCACGCCGGTCGCGAGAGTCAGCATCGTGAGTCCCGCCGAGTTTCCCGAGACCTTGCCGGACATCCTCCGCGGCGCCGCCGAGACCTGCGGCCGCCGGGGGCTGATCTTCGTCGACGAGGACGAGCAGCGCTTCACCTGGGCCGACATCGAGCAGCAGGCGCAGCGCGTCGCCGCCGGCTTCCAGGACCTCGACGGCCGCCCAGGGCAACGGGTGGCGATCGTCTGCCAGGGGCTGCGGCCGCTGGTGACCAGCTTCTTCGGCGCCGTGCTGGCCGGCATGCACCCGTCGATCCTGCCGACGCCGATCAGCCGCCGGCGCCTGCAGGGCTATCTGGGGCACATCGGCTCGATCGTGCGGGTGGCGCAGCCCGGCTTCGTGGTGGTCGACGAGGAGGTCGAGGAGGTCGGCGAGCCGCTGCTGGCCGAGGCCGGCCTCGAGGGCAAGGCGCGGGTGGCGCGCCACGACCGGCTGCTGGAGTCGACGGCGCGGTTCACGCCCCATACGCCGGACCCCGACGAGATCGCGGTCATCCAGTTCACCTCGGGGAGCACCAGCTCGCCGCGCGGGGTGGTGCTGGCGCACCGCGGCATCGCCGCCAACGTGCGCGCCATCGTCGAGCACCTCGAGGTGGCGCCGGACGACGTCGGCGGTGGCTGGCTGCCGATGTACCACGACATGGGGCTGATCGGGAACCTGCTGGGGGCGACGGCGCGCTCGATCGACCTGGTGCTGACCACGCCGTTCAACTTCCTGCGCCGGCCGCGCCGCTGGCTGGAGATCATGGAGCGGCACAACGTCTCGATCACCGCCGGCCCCAACGTCAGCTACCGGCACCTGCTGGAGCGCGGCGAGCCGCTCGGCCGCGACCTGGGGGCCTGGCGGGTGGCGATCATCGGCGCCGAGCCGATCGACGCCGAGCTGCTCGACGCCTTCACCGAGTCGTTCGGCAGCGTCGGCTTCCCGCGCTCCGGCTTCATGCCCGCCTACGGGCTCGCCGAGGTCGGCCTGATGGTCACCGGGGTCGGCGCCCCGGAGGTCTACGAGACCCTCGAGGTCTCCCGCGCCGCGCTCGAGGGGGAGAAGCGCGCCCGCCTCGCCGCCGACGGCGACGGCAGGGTGCGCATCGTCAGCTGCGGCCATCCGGTGCGCGAGACCGCGGTGCGCATTGTCGACGACAACTACCGCGAGCTCGAGGACGGCCACATCGGCGAGATCGCGGTCTCGGGCGCCTCGGTGATGCGCGGCTACTTCAACGACCCCGAGGCCACCGCCGAGACCCTCCGGGACGGCTGGCTGATGACCGGCGACCTCGGCTTCCTGCAGGAGGGCCGGCTGTTCGTGACCGGGCGCAAGAAGGAGCTGATCATCGTCGGCGGTCGCAACTACTACCCCCAGGACATCGAGCGGGCGGTGCAGTCGCTGGAGACGGTGCGCCCGGGCAGCGTCGTGGCCTTCGGGACCCGCAACGGCCGCGAGGAGGGGATCGTCGTGGTCGCCGCGCCGCGCGCCCCCGAGGATCGCAACGAGATCCGCGACAGCGTCGGGCAGATCGTCGCCGAGACGCTCAACCTGCCGGTGCTCGACGTCGTGCTGGTCGAGTCGGGACGGATCCCGCGCACTACAAGCGGCAAGCTGTGCCGCGGCCGCTGCCGGGACCTCTACGAGGAAGGAAAGCTGGCATGAGCGAGCAACCGCGCCGTCCGCCAGTAGTTTCCAGCACAACATGGGCGCCGCGCGACGAAGGATACCCGGTGTGAGCGCACCCCGTAGCCCTGTTGGGAAGGGAAGGCTGTCGTGAGCGACGACGAGACCGCCGAGACCATCGGCCGCCTGATCGCCGAGCTGAAGCCCGAGGTGGCCGAAAAGGTGCGCCCCGGCGCCCGCCTGCAGAGCGAGATCGGCCTCAGCTCGGTGGAGATCATCGACCTGGTGATCGCCGCCGAGGACGAGTTCGAGATCGAGATCCCTGACGACGACACCGGCGCCCTGATGGACGCCACCGTCGAGGAGCTGGCCCGCCGCGTGCGCGAGCTGACCTCGTAGGTTCGCTGGAGGCTTCTTCGCCCCACCCCAGCGGCTGAACGCGACCCCACGGCGCCTGCCGGGCCGGTCGTCCGGTCCGGCGGGTCGCCAGCTAGTCCCCTCGCGGGGCGGGTGGTATCCTGCTGCGGCAGTTCGCGGCGCCCGGTTCGGGCGCCGATTTCCGGGTCAGCGCATGGATTGCGTCGCCATCATTCCAGCGCGGTTCGCCTCCACCAGGTTCCCCGGGAAACTTCTCGCCGCGCTCGCCGGCAAGCCCCTGATCCAGCACGTCGTCGAGGCCGCCGGGCGTATCGACGGCATCGATGCCATCGTCGTCGCCACCGACGACGAGCGCATCGCGGCGGCCGCCCGGGAGGCCGGTGCCGCCGTGGTAGTGTCGGACGTCGAGTTCGCCTCGGGAACCGATCGCGTGGCCGCCGCCGCGGCCCGCCATCCCACCGAGATCATCGTCAACATCCAGGGCGACGAGCTCGTTCTCGATCCCGGCGCCGTCGCCGCGGCCCTCGCCGGCTTTCGCGAGGATGGCATCGGGTTGGGAACCGTGCGCGCCCCCCTGGCCGAGCCGGAGCATCTTTGGGACCCCAACGTCGTCAAGGTGGTCGTCGATGCCGCCGGCCGGGCCCTCTACTTCAGCCGCGCGCCGCTGCCCTTCCCGCGCCCCGCCTGGCTGCAGGCGGGGGAGGAGCCCGCGGATCGCGGCGCCGGCGAGAGCTGGCGGCGGCTGGCTGCCTCGGCCGCCCGCCCGGCAAACGCATGGGCCCACGTGGGAATCTACTTCTACCGGCCCGAGGCGCTGCGCCGCTGGGCGGCGCTGCCGCCCTCCGCCCTCGAGCAGGCCGAGGGGCTCGAGCAACTGCGGGTGCTGGAGGCCGGTGAGACGATGCAGACCTACCTGATCGACGAAGCGATACCGGGAGTGAACACGCCAGAGGACCTCGAGCGGGCCCACGCCGCCCTGGCGGCGCGCGCCTCGCACGCCTAGCCAACGGGAGATCGTTTACCGGAATGCCGACCAAGTACATCTTCGTCACCGGAGGAGTCGTCTCGTCGCTGGGCAAGGGCCTGGCCTCGGCCGCGATCGGGCGGCTGATGGAGGCCCACGGGTACACCGTCAACCTGCTGAAGCTCGACCCCTACATCAACGTCGATCCCGGCACCATGAGCCCGTTCCAGCACGGCGAGGTGTTCGTCACCGATGACGGCGCCGAGACCGACCTCGACCTCGGCCACTACGAGCGCTTCACCAGCGTCCGGATGACGAGGGACAACAACTACACCAGTGGGCAGATCTACGAGTCGGTGATCCAGAAGGAGCGCCAGGGCGTGTACTTGGGCAAGACCGTCCAGGTGATCCCCCACATCACCAACGAGATCAAGGAATGCATCACCCGGCTGGCCGGCACCGCCGACGTCGTGATCACCGAGATCGGCGGCACCGTCGGCGACATCGAGAGCCTGCCGTTCCTCGAGGCCATCCGCCAGCTCCGCCAGGATGTCGGCCGCGACAACGGCATGTTCATCCACCTGACGCTGGTCCCCTACATCGCCGCGGCCAAGGAGCTGAAGACCAAGCCGACCCAGCACAGCGTCAAGGAGCTGCGCTCCATCGGTATCCAGCCGGACGTGCTGCTGTGCCGCACCGACCGCTTCCTGCCCGATGACATCAAGCGCAAGATCGCCCTGTTCACCAACGTCGATCCGGGGGCGGTCATCACCGCGGTCGACGTCGATTGCATCTACGACGTGCCGCTGGTCTTCCACGAGGAGGGGCTCGACAAGATCATCTGCGAGGAGCTGGCGCTGAAGTGCGGCGTCCCCGACCTGAAGAGCTGGCTGCGGGTGGTGCGCACCTTCAAGGCGCCGCGCGATCGGGTGCGGATCGCGGTGGTCGGCAAGTACGTCGAGTTCGAGGAGTCCTACAAGAGCCTCACCGAGGCGCTGGTGCACGGCGGCCTCGCCAACGAGCTCGGCGTCGACATCGACTGGGTGGAGGGCGAGCGCTTCGAGGAGGGCGAGGACCCCGCCGAGGTGTTCGCCGGCGCCGGCGGCATCCTGGTGCCGGGCGGCTTCGGCGAGCGGGGCGTGCGCGGCATGATGGCGGCGATCCGCTACGCTCGCGAGGAAGGCGTCCCCTACTTCGGGATCTGTCTGGGCTTCCAGACCGCCGCCATGGAGTTCGCCCAGGACGTCGCCGGGCTCGGCGACGCCGCCGACAGCAGCGAGTTCGACTTCAAGGACGCCGCCGCCGACAAGGTCATCTACAAGCTCCGCGATCTGCTCGGGGTCGAGGAGCTCGGCGGCACCATGCGGCTGGGGGCCTACGAGTGCGTGCTGGCGCCCGGCTCGCGGGCCGCCGAGGCCTACGGCGCCGAGAGGGTCTCCGAGCGCCACCGCCATCGTTACGAGTTCAACCGCGGCTTCGAGTCGGCGCTGACCGACGCCGGACTGGTGCTCAGCGGCAAGACCGAGGACGGCAAGTTCGTCGAGATCCTCGAGCTGCCCGAGCACCCCTGGTTTGTCGCCTGCCAGTTCCACCCCGAGTTCCTGTCGCGGCCGCTGCAGCCCCATCCGCTGTTCGCCGCCTTCGTGCGGGCCTCCTACCGGCAGGCCCGCGGCGAGGCCGGCCATGCCGACGGGGAGCGCGAAGAGGTGACCGCCGCCGGCGGCCATGGGGAGGCGCGGGAAGAGGTGACCGCCGACGCCGGCGGCCATGCGGACGGGCGCGAAGAGGTGACCGCCGACGCCGCCGGCGACGTTGCCGCGCGCGTGACGGAGTGAAGCGGCGGCGATGAAACGAACCGTGAAGGTCGGCGACGGCGTCGAGCTGGGCGGCGCAACGCCGGGCCTGATCGCCGGCCCCTGCGTGATCGAGAGCCGCGAGCACTGCCTGCTGATGGCGCGGGAGGCAGCCGCGGTGGCCCGCGCCGCCGGCGTGCCGTTCGTGTTCAAGGCCTCGTTCGACAAGGCCAACCGCACCTCGATCTCGTCGTACCGCGGGCCGGGCCTGGAGCTCGGCCTCGAGATCCTTGCCGAGGTCCGCGAGGCGGTCGGGGTGCCGGTGCTCACCGACGTCCACGGCGTCGACCAGGTCGCCGCCGTCGCCGCGGTCGTCGACGTGATCCAGATCCCGGCGTTCCTCTGCCGGCAGACCGACCTGCTGGTGGCGGCGGCCGAGAGCGGCCGGCCGGTCAACGTCAAGAAGGGCCAGTTCCTCGCCCCGCGGGACATGCGCCACGTGGTCGGCAAGCTGGAGGCCGCCGGGGCCACCGGCATCCTCCTCACCGAGCGCGGCACCTGCTTCGGCTACAATGATCTGGTCGTCGATTTCAAGGGCCTCAGCCGGCTCGCGGACCTCGGTTATCCGGTGGTCTTCGACGTCACCCACAGCCTGCAGCTTCCCGGGGCGGGGGATGGCGAGACGGCGGGCGAGCGTCGCTTCGCCGAGCCGCTGGCGCGGGCCGCGGCGGCGGTCGGCGCCGACGTGTTTTTCGTCGAGGTCCACGACGACCCGCAAAACGCCCGCAGCGACAGCGCCACGCAGTTGCCGCTGGGGCGGCTGCGGGGGCTGGTCGAGCAGGTCGTTGCCGTGCGGGCCGCCGTGCTGGCGGCGTCGCCGACGGTGAGCCAGGGAGCCGAGACATGAGGGCCGAAAGCGGCGGTGGGCGGGTCGTGCCGGCGCGGAGCCGGCGGTGAGGCCAAGGAGCCGAGATGAGCGCAGAAAACGGCGGCACGAGGCAGGTCGAGCCGAAGCCGAGCCCGTGGTGAGCAACGGGGCCGAGACATGAGCGCCGGAGCGCCGGAAGCGGAACGCCAGGCGGCGATGAAGGTCGCGTCGGCGCGGCGCCGGCGGGCGCTGGAGCTGGCCCGCGAGGTGCTGCGCATCGAGGCACTGGCGCTGGCGCAGCTTGCCGACCGCTTCGAGCCCGAGGCGTTCGATCGGGCGCTGGACCTGCTGCTCGGCTGCTCGGGCCGGGTGGTGGTCTCGGGGATGGGCAAGTCGGGCATCATCGCCCGCAAGCTCGCCGGCACGCTGGCCTCGACCGGGAGCCCGGCGCTGTTTCTGCACCCCGCGGAAGCCGGCCACGGCGACCTCGGCATGCTGGTCGAGGGCGACGTGCTGATCGCCATCAGCCAGAGCGGCAACACCAACGAGGTGGTCGCCATGCTGCCGACGATCAAGCGGCTCGGCGTGCCGCTGATCGCCATCGTCGGCGCCGAAGGCTCGACGTTGGCCCGCGAGGCCGACGTGGTGATCAACGCCGCCGTCGAGCAGGAGGCCTGCCCGCTGGGGCTGGTGCCCACCGCCAGCACCACCGCGGCGCTGGCGGTGGGCGACGCGCTC
This sequence comes from Acidobacteriota bacterium, assembly GCA_036398215.1. GTDB lineage: Bacteria > Acidobacteriota > UBA890 > UBA890 > UBA890 > DASWHK01. The sequence goes on from DASWHK010000042.1 coordinate 11,404, forward strand.
GCCATGTCGTTGCTCGAGGAGCGCGGCTTTTCCGCCGACGACCTCGCCGCCAACCACCCGCGCGGCAGCCTCGGGCGTCAGCTCCTGCGGGTCGCCCACGTCATGCACACCGGCGCCGAGATGCCGCTGGTCGCCGAGGACGCGGTGATGGCGGAGGTTCTCGCCGAGATGAGCGCCAAAGGCCTGGGGATGACCACGGTCACCGGCGCCGGCGGCCGCCTGGTGGGCGTGATCACCGACGGCGACCTCCGGCGGCTGCTCGAAGCCCGCGGCGAGGCGGCGCTCGGCAGCCGCGCCGGCGATTGGATGACGCCCGACCCGGTCTGCATCCGCGCCGACGCGCTGGCCACCGAGGCGCTGCGGCGGCTGGAGGAGAGCAAGATCACCTCGCTGCCGGTCGTCGACCACGAGCACCGGCCCGAGGGCGTCGTGCATCTCCATGACCTGTGGCGCACGGAGATGATCTGATGCTCGGCCGGGCAGAGATGATCCGCGCGGAGACTCTGCTGGCGAGACTGCGCCGACCTTTGACGGACCCCGATGGCGTGATGGCTCGCCGGACGGAGATGATCTGATGGCTAGGCTGCGCCGTGCCGCCTACGAGGAGCGCCTGCGGCGCGTCCGCCTGCTGGTCATGGACGTCGACGGCGTGCTCACCGGCGGCGGCATCTTCTACTGCGAGGACGACCTCGAGGGCAAGACCTTCCACGTCCGCGACGGCTCGGCGATGTTCATCGCCCGGCTCATCGAGCTGCGCACCGCGGTGATCACGGCGCGCAGCTCGAAGGTCGTCGAGCGCCGCTTCACCGAGCTGCCCGTCGACTACCTGCGGCAGGGGGAGAAGGACAAGGTCGCTGCCTGCCGGGCGATCCAGGAGGCCGGCGGCTTCGCCGACGAGGAGGTCGCCTACGTCGGCGACGACCTCATCGACCTGCCGCTCCTCGAGCACGTCGGGGTCGGGATCGCCGTCGCCGACGCCCACCCCAAGGTGCTCGAGCGCGCCGACTGGGTGACCGAGAGGAGTGGGGGCGCGGGGGCGGCGCGCGAGGTCGTCGACGACATCGTCACCGCCCGCGGCCTCTGGGAAGAGGTGCTGGACGACTACCGGCGCCGGCAGGGCGCGCCGGCGGCAACCGCCGCGAGGGGCGAGCTACGATGAATGCGCTGATTCGGAGCGAGGCCCGATGAACGCGATTGCGCCGCATACGACGAAGACTTTGGTCTGCCGCGAGGTCCGAATGAACGCGATGTTCCGGAGCGGAATCCGATGAACGCGATCTTCAAGATGCTCATGTACCTGGCGCTGGTGATCGTCGTGGTGGTGATCGCCTACGCGAACGGCGACCAGGAGGTCGACGTCACCTACCTCCCCGGCTACAGCCTCCAGGACGTCCCCGTCTTTCTCGTCATCCTCGGCGCCGTGTTCGCCGGCGTGCTGATCGCCGGCGTGATCTCGGTGTTCGAGCACTTCAAGCACGGGATGCGGGAGCGGGAGCTGCAGCGACGCATCCAGGCGCTCGAGTCCGAGGTCCGCGAGCTCCGCAACCTGCCGATCTCCGGCGGCTATATTGACGCCGACGAGGACGAAGGCGGCTGGGTCGAGGAGTAGCGGATGCAGGGATGGTCGCTAACGCTCGGGGCGGCCGTCGCCCTGCTGGCGCTGGGGGTGCTGCTCGGCAGGGCCTGGGCTCTTTGGCGCCTGCGCCGCCGCGAGGGACCCCAGTACGGCGACCAGCCCCACTACCTGCTCGGCCTCAACTACCTGATCTCCAACCAGCCCGACCTGGCGCTCGTCGAGCTGACCAAAGCGGTGCGCGGCGAGACCGACGCCATCGAGGCCTACCTGGCGCTCGGCAACCTCTTCCGCGAGAAAGGCCAGGTGGAGCGCGCCATCGACATCCACAAGAGCGTGCTGCACCGTCCCGGGCTGGAGGAGCTGGGGCGCTCGCAGGCGCTATTCTCGCTCGCCCTCGACTTCAAGAAGGCGGGGCTCGTCGATCGCTCGGAGCGCACCCTGCGCGAGGTCCTCAAGCGCGACCCGGAGAACCTCAGCGGCTGGCTCTGCCTGCGCCGCGTGTACGAGGAGATGGGGCGTTGGGACAAGGCGGCCGAGACCCAGGCGCGCATCGACAAGCTCGCCGGCGCCGGCGACGAGCGGCTGCTGGCCTCGCTGTGGACCGAGCGCGGCCGGGCGGCGACCAAGGAGGGCAACGCCCAGGAAGCGGTGAGCTGCTACGAGAAGGCCCTGCAGCTCGACCCCGGCTACGCGCCGGCCCACCTCGGCGCCGGCGACTGTCTGTCGGCCACCGACGGCGGCGCCGCGATGCAACACTGGGAGATGGCGCTCGACGACGGCGCCGCCTGGGCGATCGAGGCGCTCCACCGTATCGGCGCGGTGGCCTCCGAGAGCGGCCGCTGGGAGGCGCTGGAGAGCGCCTGCGACAAGGTGCTGGAGCGGCAGCCGCACTCCTGGCGGGTGCAACTGATCATGGCCCGCATGCACCAGCAGCGCGGCAACGACGACGAGGCGCGCCTGGCCCTGACCCGCGCCCTCACCGAGAAGCCCGGCTCGATCACCGTGCAGCGCGAGCTCTGGCAGCTTCTCGACGGCAAGGGGCTGGACGGCAGCGAGGTCGGCGCCCTCTTCGAGCGGGCCATCGCCGAGGCCCGGCTCGTCGATCCCTACATCTGTCTGAAGTGCGGCTTCAAGGCCACCGAGCCCTTCTCCCGCTGCCCCCACTGCCACGATTGGAACACCGTGGCCGACGAGCAGGGTTGATGACCGCCCTCTTCGAGGTGCGCGTCGAGAGCAGCTTCGAGGCAGGGCACCGCCGCGGCCCCGACGGCGAGCAAACGCCGCTGCACCATCATGTCTGGCAGGTGGCGGCCCGCGCCCGCTCCCACGGCCTCGATCACATCGGCATCGTGATCGACTTCCGCATCCTGCGGGCGGCGCTCGACGAGGTGCTCGAAACCCTCGACCAGCGGGTGCTCGAGGACCTCGACGCCTTCGCCGACACCGCCCCGACCCCGCCCGCCATCGCCGCCTGGATCTTCGATCAGCTCGGCAAGCAGCTCGCCGCCGCCGGCGACGCAGGCGAAGAGGCCGCCCCCTGGCTCGAGGCCGTCGAGGTCGAGGCCGACCCCGGCACCCGCTTCGAGACCCGGCGCGACTGAACGCTCACCGCCGACCGGCGTCTGAGGCTCGAATCTCGTAGTGCGGCGGCGGGGGCTCAGTTGTGAGCACCTGTGCGACTGGCATAGGGATGATGATTCGCGCCAACGGCCGCGAGGGGCTTGAACCCGCCTACGCCGAGGTCCTGAACGCCCTGAGGGCGTCTTATGTCGTCGGCTACTACTTGCGGACCGCCGGCGCGCAGTCTGCCCGCGACGGGGATGAGGGGCATGACGCGCAAGCTACCGGCGAAGAGGATCGGTGGCATGACATCGAAGTAACCGTGTCTCGGCCAGGCCTTCGAGTGCAGGCGCGGCCGGGCTATCTTGCTCGATCGCCGTTTCCTCTGGAGATCGCGCTGCCCGTCGAATCGAGCGGCGGCGGAAGGACGCGGCGACGGATCAGTCGAGCGGCGGGGCGGGCTCGAGCGGGGTGCCGGTGCGGAGGGTCTCGAGGTCTTCGCGGAGGTGGGCGACGAGCGTTTCGGTGATTTGGCGGGTCGCCGCCAGGGTGCCGCCGTTGTCGACGACGTAGTCGGCGCGGGCGGCCTTCTCGTCCTGGGACATTTGGGAGGCCATGCGGCGGCGGGCCTCGTCGGGGTCGAGGCCGGTGGCCTGCAGGCGGCGGAGGCGGACGTCGTCCGGGGCGGTGACGACGATCATGCGGTGGTAACGGGCGGCGCCGCCGGTCTCGTAGAGGAGGGCGGCCTCGGTGACGACGACGGCGGCGTCGGTTCGGGCGGCGATCTCCTCGATGCGATGGGCCTCACGGTCGCGGATCGCCGGGTGAAGGATCGCCTCGAGGCGGCGGCGAGCGCCGTCGTCGGCGAAGACGATGCGGCCGAGGGCGGCGCGGTCGATCTCTCCGCCGGGCCGCAGGATGACCTCGCGTCGATCGGCGAAGGCGGCAAGGACCACGTCGTAGGTCGGCTCGCCGGCCGCCAGGCACTCGTGGGCGAGGCGGTCGGCGTCGAGCACGTGGCAGCCGAGCTTGGCCATCCAACCGGCCACCGTCGACTTGCCGGCGGCGATGTTGCCGGTGAGGCCGGCGCGCAGGATGACTGTTCTATCGGAAGGTCTGGAGGGTCTGGAAGGTCTGGAGGGTTTGGAGGGTCTGGAGGGTTTGGAGGGTCCGCCGGGGGGATTGGTGGCGGGCACGGGTCCGCCGGCGGTCAGCCGCGGGCGGCGGCCCGCAGGCGGGCGGCCTCGAGGGTGTTGGACATCAGCATGCCGATGGTCAGCGGCCCGACGCCGCCCGGCACCGGGGTGAGCGCGCCGGCGACCTCTTCGACCTCGGGGTGGACGTCGCCGACCACCACGTAGCCACGCTCGTCGAACTTCGCCCAGTCGGCGCCGGCGCCGAGGATCTGCTCGGCGTGGGCGCGATCGGAAACCCGGTTGATGCCGACGTCGATCACCGCGGCGCCGGGCTTGACGAAGTCGCGGGTGACCATGGCGGCGCGGCCGATGGCGACCACCAGGATGTCGGCGCCGCGGCAGACGCCGGGCAGGTCGCGGGTGCGCGAGTGGCAGACGGTGATGGTGGCGTGGCGGTGCATCAGCAGCGACGCCATCGGCTTGCCGACGATCTCGCTGCGGCCGATGATGACCGCGTTGGCGCCCTGGATCTCGATGCCGTGGTGGTCAAGCATGCGCATGATGCCGCCCGGCGTCGCCGGCACGAAGCGCGGCCGGCCCTGGACCAGGCGGCCGACGTTCTCCGGGTGCAGCCCGTCGACGTCCTTGCGTGGATCGATGCGGTCGAGCACCGCCTCGGTGTCGATGGGATCGGGCAAGGGGAGCTGGACGAGGATCCCGTCGACGGCGTCGTCGGCGTTGAGCGCGCCGACGCGCCCCAGCAGCTCCTCGGTCGGGGTGGTCGCCGGCAGCACGAAGGCTTCGGAGCCGATGCCGAGCTCCTCGCACTTGCGGGTCTTGGTGCGCACGTAGATCGCCGAGGCCGGATCGTCGCCCACCAGCACCGCCGCCAGCTTCGGCGGCCGGTGGCCGGCCGCGGCGTGGGCGGCCAGCCCCTCGATGACGTCGGCGAGGATGGCGTCCTGGACCGGCTTTCCGAGCAGCTTCTCCGCGCTGATCGCTATCTCTCCCCGTCGATCCGATCGACGTTCTTGTGCGTTGAGCGCGTCCGCCCGAGGCGGCGCATGATCATTGTCTCTCCACCGCGACGCGTTCGACGATCTCTTGTCCGGTGGGCGGGCCCATCACGGCCCGCACACGATCGCTATTTTTCCCAGTCGATGTGATCGACGATGCCGACGATGGCGGCGTTCGCGGGCGCCAGCTTTCGTCCCATCGCCATCGACGCCGAGCGGCCCTCGACGACCACCAGCACGGTCTCGCCGGCGCCGGCGCCGACCGTATCGACGGCAACGAGCGCCTCGCCCTCGTCGTTGCCCTCGAGCGCCAGCGGCTGCACGAGCAGCAGCGTCTTGCCGGCGTACTTGGGTTCCTTCTGCGTCGACACGACGCTGCCGACGACCCGCCCGAGAAACACGTCAGCTCGCCCGGGCGCCGGCCGCCGGCGCCAGCAGGTCGACGTGATCGACGATGCCGACGATCGCGGCGTCGGCGGGGACGTGGTCGGGCAGGAAGGCGAACGACGCCTCGCGACCGGTGACGAAGAATACCGTCTCGGCGGCGCCGGCGCCGACCGCGTCGATGGCCACAAGCGGCTTGCCGGTGGCGGCGCCGCCGGCGTCGACCGGCTGCACGAGCAGCAGCTTGCGGCCGTGCAACGAGCCGTTCTTGATCGTGCAGACCACGCGGCCGACCACCCTTGCGAGATCCAACGTCAACTCTCCATCTTCGAGCCGACCGGCTCCACGGCAAGCGGGTCTTGGCGCAAGGAATGCTGCCGCTGAAACGAGACGCGCGACCTCGATTGACACCACCTGAAGGCCGCGACGATCCCCCGGGGCTCAATCATCGAGGTCGGCCGTATCGACGATGCCGACGATCGAGGCGTCGACCGGCCGGTCGGTCAAGCCGTCGGCCATCCGCGCCGAGGAGCCGCGGACCACCAGCACGGTCTCCTTGTAGCCGGCGTCGACGGTGTCGACCGCCACCACGTAGCCGCCCTCGTCGTTGCCCTCCGGATCGACCGGCACGACGATCAGCAGCTTGTAACTGTCGAGCTTCGGGTCCTTGCGGGTGGCGACCACTGTGCCGACGACGCGGGCGAGGAACACGGGCGGCGGCGCCTACTGGCTCTTGCCGATCGGCAGGCAATCCTCGAGGCTGCTGTGCGGGCGCGGGATCACGTGCACCGAGACCAGCTCACCGACCCGGCGGGCCGCGGCGGCGCCGGCGTCGGTCGCCGACTTCACCGCGGCGACGTCGCCGCGGACGATCGCGGTGACCAGCCCGCCGCCGACCTTCTCGTAGCCGATCAGCGTCACCTTCGCCGCCTTCACCATGGCGTCGGCCGCCTCGATCATCCCCACCAACCCCTTGGTCTCGATCAATCCAAGGGCTTCCCCGTAGTCAGCCATCTGTCATCCTCCTCGAGAGGGTCGGATTGCGTCTCCGGATGCGGATAGTAGCAGGCCGCGCCGAAGGCGTGATCGTCTCGAACATGTCCACCATCGCCAGCGGGTCGTAGCCGGCGCTGGGCCATGATCTGGGCGCCGCATGGTTGCGCAACGACATGTCGGGCGTCTCCCGCCTCGCCGCCGGCCCGCCGCGCCTCCGTCCACGGCCCTCCTTCAGCGCAGCGCCCGCACGGCGTCGGCCACCAGGCCGACGAGCTCTTCCTTGGTTAGCGTAATGGTTTGCGAATCGGTGTCCACCGGGTAGCAAGCGGGGGGCAACGGCCGGCCGACGGCCTGCTGGCGCAGGGCCGAGAGCCGCTCGACCTCCTCGGCGCTGAAGGTCTGCGGTCCGCCGAGCAACTCGCTGACCAGGCTGACCTCGGCGAAGTGCTCGAGCTGGTACATGCGCTCCTCGGCCTGCTCGAGGCTGGTGCCGGCGGTCAGCGCCCCGTGGTTGGCGAGCAGCAGGGCATCGTAGGTGCGGATCGGGCCGCGCACGGCGTCGGCGAGCTCGAGGGTAGAGGGGGTCCCGTAGGGGGCGATCGGGATGCAGCCGAGCGTGGTGACGATCTCGGCGAGCACCGCCGCCGGGAGCTGGCGGCCGGCGACCGCGTAGCCGGTGGCCACCCGCGGGTGGGCGTGGACGACGGCGTTGAGGTCGTCGCGCTCCCGGTAGATGGCCAGATGCATGAGCATCTCCGAGGAGGGCTGGCCGCCGCCCTCGGGGTTGCCGTCCAGGTCGGTGACCACCAGGTCGTCCTCGCTCATGAACCCCTTGTTGACGCCGCTGGGGGTGGCGAGGATGCGGTCGCCGCCCATCCGGACGCTCATGTTGCCCTCGATGGAGGCGAGGATCCGGCGCTCGTAGAGGCGCCGCCCGGTGGCGACGATGGCGGCGCGCGCCTCTCTTTCGCCTCGCATTCGGTGACTCCTTCGCCGGCTTGGAGGTGGTCTGCTTGCGGCGAGAAAAGGCCAGGCGCAAGCCACCGTGACGCTGGCGATGTTAGACACATCGTCGAGGAGCGGCAACGCGGCGGGAGGCCTTTTGTCGCCGCAACCTTCCGGCGCGTTGGGGGGTGGCGGACGATGGCGGTGATGCTCGCGGCTGTTTGACCGCCCGCGCCGCAGCGGGGTATCGTGCGCCGGGCGCTAGCAGGCCCTCAGGCGCTCTTCACGGCCTTTCCGGCCGGCGCCTCCTTCCCCCTCGACCGCGCGAGGTCCATTGTCACGCCGACTCCAGTTCGCTGCCGGCATCGGCCTGTCCGCCCTGCTGCTGTGGATCTTCCTGCGCGAGGCCGA
>DASWHK010000043.1:0-38705 GCA_036398215.1 Acidobacteriota bacterium
GCAGCCCGAAGACGACCCCTACGTTCCCGTCGACGTGTTCTCCCCCGAAGGCGAGCTGATCGTTGCCGCGCTGGGCCCGGCCTCCTGGTCCACGGCCCACGGAGACCACGTCTACTTCACACGCCACGACGAGGAGAGCGACACCTGGTACGTGGTCCGCTCCCGGTTGACGCTGAACGCACGCTGACGTCGGGTGGTGATCGTGTCGACCCAGGAAGCAGACTAACGGATGCCGAGGTGGTGGCCCGGTTCACAACGGAGATGACGCCGGCACGAGATCGACCGCCGGCGCGTTGCTGCTCGCCGCCGAGCCTACCGCAGCCCGTGCATGGGTCGGCGCAGCGTGAGCGTGCCTTCCAGCAAGGTGCGGTCGAAGTTGATGAAGCCGTTGACCAGGTAGATCTCCTCGGGCGTGCAGTCGTACAGCAGCTTGACCTCGCGGTCGCCCTTGCGGAAGTCGGTCGTCACCATCAGCGCCACCAGGCCGTTGCGCGCGGTGCCGACGAACACGTCGACGCCATGCCCGTCGCCGCTCACCGTGTCGTTCACGTAGCCGTAGTCGAGGGGATAGATGATCTCCGGAAAGCGCGGGTGCGCCGAGCCGCGCGGCCGGTCCACGGTGATCCCATTGGCGTTGATCAGGGCATGCCATTCTTCCCAATCGAATCGCCCGTCTTCGACATCCTCGGGTGTCAGATGTGCGGCCATGGCATGAGTCGGTCAGGAGCGGATATGGCGTCCCGTTGACCAGTGCGGTCGGGGCATCCGGGCCGGCGAACTACGATCCTCCGCCGGGAGGCTCCAGATGGAAAGTCTTGACCCGCACCACGCCGAGCTCGTCCTCGTTGAAGCCGCTGATCACCGTGGCGCCGTCGATCCAGAGGCCGTAGGGCGACATGTCGTCCGGGATCTCGACCTCGCCGAGGAAGCGGCCGTCGGCGCCGAAGACGTCGATGGTGTAGATCTGCTCGAAGCATCGTTCGATCGACAGCTCGCCGGCGTAGTCCTCGAGCGGGTTCTCGCTACAGTCCGGGACGCGCTTGCTGCCGATGGTCCGCCCCACCCAGATCTCTCCGGAATGCGCGGCGCTCATCGACGTGAACGCGGGATGATGGCGCGGCATCTCGGCGCCGTCCCAGGTGAACCCCTCCTGGCGCTGCCGGTAGATGGCGACGCGATACTCACGGTTCCACTCCCACTCGTCGGGATCGACCGGCGCCGGCTGGGCGTGGTGGTGCACGACGAGCCTCGATCCGTCGGGGCGCAGGACCTCTAAACGGTAACGGTTGCTCGCACCGGCGATGATTCCCCCGTCGGGCGTCGGGTACCAGTACACGCGCGGGCTGAACGGCGTGCTCACTTCGCGGCCGTCGAACGTCATGGTGGCCCGCTCGAACTGGATATCGGGTACCCACAGCGGCTCGCCGGCGGCACCTTCCATGCTGTAAAGCTGCACGCCGTGGCGGCTTTCGCGTGTCTCGCGGTTGAACTCCTCGATCGGGACCGAGAGCAGTCCCCCGGGTTGCGGCATCATGTTCCAGGCGCAGCAGCCGAAATCCATGATCTGCAGCGACGTGACGAAATCGCCCGCCGGGTCGAACTCGCTCAGCCGTCGGGCCGCCATGTCGAGCACGTAGATGCGCCCCGCTGCGTCCATCGTGAGGATCATGGGGGTGGTGAACTCGCCGGGGCCCTGACCCTGCGCGCCGACGTCGAACAGAAACCGACCCGCCCGGTCGTACACCCGCACCGTGTCCGCTTGCTCGTCGAGAAGCACGATGCGCTCGTCGTTGGCGAACATCGAGTTGATGTAGCCCAGCATGTACTCGTCGGGCCCGGCCTCCACCCCGATCGCCGACACCTCGACCAGCCGTCCCTTGCCGCCCCACACCGAGCCGGACTCGTTGACGACGGTGGTGACGCTGCCTTCAGTGGTGACGGTACCGGCCCAGTTGGCGTCCGGGCTTCCCGCCTCTTCCTGGCCGCTGCACCCGACCGCGGTGAGCGCCAAAGCGGAAACCACGATGATCGCGCGTGTGCTCATGCCGCAGAGCCTATGGCGAGCGTCGCCGCCGAATCAATGTGTACGGCGGGACAAAGCATCGAACGCGCAAGGGTCCCAGGTGCGCCGCTACCGGGTGGTGATTGGTGAGCCGTGAGGCGTCGGACGTTCCTGGTTGTTGCTGCCGCAGGAAGCGATCGTCCGGTTGTGCGGATACAATCGAAAGCCTTTCGGAGGGGACGGGCTGATCGGCATCGAGGACGACAGCGGAATGGGGAAGGTCCGGTGGGCTCTCGCGTTCATGTGCATCGCGCTCTCCGCGTGTACGAGTGGACCGCCGTCCGCGCCGCCGCAGCCGGTCGCCTTCAGCCATCAGAAGCACGTGGTCGAGGCGGAAATGGCCTGCACGCTGTGTCACGTGGGGGCGGAGCGCGTCGCCGAGGCCGGCCTGCCGCCGCTCGCCGGCTGCGTGACCTGTCACCGAGCCATCATTCCGGAGCATCCTGAGGTCGCCAAGGTGCTCGAGCATTACGACAACGACCGGCCGCTACTCTGGCGACAGGTGAATGCGCTGCCGGCGTCGGCGATGGTGCACTTCAAGCACGGGCCCCACGCTCGCGCCGGCATCCAGTGCGCGACGTGCCACGGCGACGTCGCCCAGATGACGGTCGCCCGTCAGGTGGTCAACACGGCGAGGATGCGCTGGTGCGTAGACTGTCACCGCGGCAACGACGCGAGCGTCGATTGCCTGACCTGCCACCACTAGCCGCGTGCAACGAAGGGCGACCGACCAGCAACCGAACGAGCCGGACGCAGCGAAGAGGGCCGACGATCAACGAAATCACCCGGATTTGACCAGCAGCGATCCACGAGGAAACGAGCTTGCGACGGAGAGACTTCCTGAAGACAACGACGCTCGCCGCCGGCGTGGCGCTGATCGAGGGCTGCCGCGGCGCCGAGGAGCAGTTCCTCGTGCAGCCGGTGCGGCGGCCGCTCAGACCGTTGCCGAGCGAGGGCGTCTGGCTGCCGAGCGTCTGCCGGCAGTGCGCCGCCGGCTGCGGGATCCGGGTTCGGGTGGTCGACGGCGACGCCAAGAAGGTCGAGGGCAACCCCGACCATCCGGTCAACCGCGGCGGCGTCTGCGCGCTGGGGCAATCGCTGCTCCAGGAGCTCTACAACCCCGACCGGATCCTGGCGCCGCAGCGGCGCACCGGCGAACGGGGGGCCGGAGAATTCCAAGGGATTTCCTGGGAAGATGGGCTGCGGGAGGTCGTCGAGGCGGTGGCGGCGACGCCGCCCGCGCGGATCGCCCTGATCGGCGCCGGCGGCGCCGGCCTGACCGGCGCGCTGGTGCGACGCCTGGCCGCGGCGCTGGGCTCGCCGCCGCCGGCCTTCGTCGAGGCGCCCGAGCTGGCCGTGGAGCGGCAGGCGGCGCAGCTTGCCCTCGGGCTCGACGACCTGCCGTACTTCGACATCGCCCGCTCGGACTACGTCCTCTCCATCGGTGCCTCGTTCCTCGATCGTTGGCGCAGCCCCGTGCATTACACGCGGGCGTTCGCCGAGATGCGCCGCGGCCGGCCTGGCCGCCGCGGCAAGCTCGTCCAGGCCGAGGCGCGCATGTCGTTGACTGCGGCGAACGCCGACGAGTGGCTTGCGGTTCGCCCCGGCGCCAAGGGCGTCCTGGCGCGGACGCTGGCCGGCCTCTTGCTGGCCGACCCTTCCGTCGATGAGCGCGCCAAGGACCGTTATCGGGCGCTGTTTCCCGCGGAGCCGCCGGGCCTCGAGGAAGGCGCCGAGGCCTGCGACGTGCCACCCGAGAGGATCCGGCGTATCGCCGCCGAGCTGGCGGCGGCGGAGGGGCGGCTGGTGATCGCGGGCGGCTCGGCGGCCGCCCACAGCAACGGGCTCTACAACGTCACCGCCGGCCTGGCGCTCAACGTCCTTCTCGGCAACCTCGGGGCGCCCGGCGGCGTGTTCGCGCCGGCCTCGTTCGGCCTCGAGCGGGGGATCGCCCCCGAGGGGATCGAAGCGGCGCCGGCCGCCGAGCTGGCGGCGCGGCTGGGCGGCGAGTCCGGCGAGCCCGTGGAGGTCCTCATCGTCGTCGACGCCGACCCGATACATCGGCTCCCGCGCGGCTGGGGGCTGCGCGAGGGGATCGCCTCCGTGGGCAAGATCGTTTCGCTGAGCAGCTTCCGCGACGACACGACGCTCTTCGCCGACGTCGTGCTGCCGCTGAACACCGAGCTCGAGCGCTTCGACGTCTCGATTCCCGAGACCGCCGTCGGCGTCGCCGTCGCCGGCGTCGCCCAGCCGGTCGTCGAGCCGCTCGGCGACGGCCGCCACCCGGCGGACGTGCTGCTGGGGCTCGCCGCGGCGCTGGGCGAGCCGATCGCCGGGCAGTTCCCCTGGCCGAGCTTCGCAGGACTGGTCGAAGTGCGCGTCGAGGCCGAGCTCGCCGGCCTTCCCGGCGGCGAGGGAATGACGGCGGCGAGCTACATCCGCCAGGCCGTGGCGCGCGGCGGGATCTTCGCCGAAGGACCCCCGGCCGGGGTACCCCCCGGCCCCGAGGGGGCCGCTTTCGGCGCCGAGGATATGGTGCAAACCGCCGAAGCGGCGGCCCTCGCAGACAGGCCTGCGCCCCCCGGCCCCCAGAACACAGCTTCCGGGCCCGCAGGCGCAACCGGGGGCGGCGAGGGCGCCGCCCAGGCGCCGCCGCCACCGCCCGCCGTCTTCGACGGCGCCGCGGCCGACTACCCGTTCATCCTGCTTCCGTTCGAGTCCGTCAAGATCGGCGAGGGCAGGGGAGCGAATCGTCCCTGGCTGCAGGAGCTGCCAGACCCGTTCTCGACGGTCATGTGGGACACCTGGCTGGAGATCTCGCCCGTCGACGCCCGGTCGCTGGGGGTGAGGGAGGGTGACCTCGTCCGGATGACCTCGCCGACGGGCGAGATCGAGGCCAAGGCGGTCGTCGACCCTGCCGTGCGCCCCGGGGTGATCGGCGTGCCGCTCGGCCAGGGGCACGCCGACTACGGCCGCTACGCGCGCGGCCGCGGCGCCAACCCGATGGACCTGCTCGGCAGCCTCGAGGTCGAAGGCACCCGCTCGCCCGCCTGGGCCGCCACCCGTGTTCGTCTCGAACGGCTCGGCCCGGGGCGGCTGGCGCGCTTCGGCCGCAGCTACGAGCAACGTGGCGAGGGCGAGGCGATCCCCGTCGGCTGGGCGCCGCAGCGGGCGTGGGATCGCAACGGCACGGCGACCCCGGTGGGATCGGCGTCGCAGGATGCGCAGGATCGCGTGGGATGGGCGCCGCAGGATGCGCGGGATCGCGCCGGGGAGAAGCTCGGATAATGCGCTGGGGGATGGTCATCGACACCGACATCTGCACGGGCTGCGAGGCCTGCGTGGTGGCCTGCCACGCCGAGAACAACATCCAGACCGTCGGCGAGGAGGAGGCCGCCAACGGACGCGCCATGCACTGGCTGCGCATCGAGCGCCACTACGAGGGCATGTTCCCCGACGTCAGGGTCCGCTTCGTGCCGGTCCTCTGCCAGCACTGCGGCGAGGCCCCCTGCGAGCCGGTGTGCCCGACCTACGCCACCTACCACACTGACGACGGCCTCAACGCGATGGTCTACAGCCGCTGCATCGGCACCCGCTACTGCGCCAACAACTGCCCCTACACGGTGCGCTTCTTCGACTGGCATGCCGGCGAGTGGCCGGAGCCGCTGGACCGCCAGCTCAACCCCGACGTCAGCCCGCGCCCCGCCGGCGTCATGGAGAAGTGCACCTTCTGCGTGCAACGGATCCAGGACGGTCGCGACCAGGCCGAGCAGGAGGAGCGCGAGGTGCGCGACGGCGAGATCCAGCCGGCCTGCGCCCAGTCGTGCCCGGCGCAGGCGATCGTCTTCGGGGACCTCGACGATCCCGACAGCCGGGTGGCTCGCCGCGCCCGCAGCAACCGCGCCTACCGCCTGCTCGAGGATCTGGGAACGCAGCCGGCGGTGGTCTACCTGCGCGGAGAGGACTGGGGCGGCGAGGGGGATGGGCCGGCGGGACCATCGCCGGAGGCTTCGGGCGACGATGAACCTTGACGCGGCCGGCATGCCGGAAGGCTCGGGTGGCGATGAGCGTTGACGTACCGGGTAGGCCGCCGACGGATCCTGCACCGCACCCGCTCCCGGATCCCTCCGATCCAGGCCACGAGCGAGCGCTTCTACGCCCCCTCGACGGCGTTCGTCCCGGCCTCGTCATCGGGACGCTGGTCAGCGGCGCGCTGGCGGCGCTGTTGGTCGTTTGCTGGGGCTACCAGATCCGCAACGACCTCGGCGTCACCGGCCTCGGGCGGCCGAACTTCTGGGGCCTCTACATCGCCACCTTCGTCTTCTGGATCGGCATCAGCCACGCCGGGACGCTGATCTCGGCGATCCTGCGGGTCACCGGCGCCGAGTGGCGCCGGCCGGTGACCCGCTGCGCCGAGGCGATCACCGTGTTCGCCCTCTGCATCGGCGGGCTCTTCCCGATCATCCACCTCGGGCGCCCGTGGCTCTTCTACTACATCCTGCCGCTGCCCAACGAGCGCCTCCTGTGGCCCAACTTCCGCTCGCCGCTGGTCTGGGACGTGCTGGCGATCACCACCTACCTGACCGGCAGCGTCCTGTACCTGCTGCTGCCGCTCATCCCCGACTTCGCGATCCTGCGCGACCGCGCCGGGGCCCGCCGGGCCGGCAGCCTGAAAGCCCGGCTCTACGGCGTTGCGGCCCTTGGCTGGCGCGGCACGCCCCGCCAGTGGCACGCGCTCGAGCAGGGGATCCGGGTGATGGCGGTGATCATCATCCCGGTGGCGGTCTCGGTGCACACGGCCGTGTCGTGGGACTTCGCGATGGCCCTGCAGCCGATGTGGCACAGCACGATCTTCGGCCCCTACTTCGTCGCCGGCGCGATCTACTCGGGGATCGCGATGCTGCTGGTGACGATGTTCGCGTTGCGCCACGGCCTGGGCCTGCAGCGCTACCTCGACGAGCGGGTCTTCAACAACCTCGGGCTGCTGTTTCTCGCCATGTCGATGATCTGGGCCTACTTCACCTTCGCCGAGCACCTCACCGTCTGGTACGGCAACGAGACCGCGGAGATGGCGGTGTACGACGCCCGCGTTTCCGGCAAGTTCGCCCCGTTCTTCTGGAGCATGTTGGTGCTCAACGTCGCCGTGCCCCTCGCCGTGCTGGGGTTCCGGCGCGGCCGGCGGCCGTTGCCGGCGGCCCTGGTGGGTGTCGGGGTGATCGCCGGCATGTGGCTGGAGCGCTTCGTGATCGTCGTCGGCTCGCTGAGCTTGCCGCGCCTCGACTACACCATCGGCAGCTACACGCCGAGCTGGGTTGAGATCGGGGTGATCGCCGGCTCGTTCGGACTGTTCGGCCTGCTCTACTTTCTCTTCTTGCAGGTGGCGCCGATCGTTTCGATCTGGGAGGTCCGCGAGGGCGAGATGCGGGCTCCTCTCTCAGACGCCGGCCGGGCGAGACCTTCGTTATCGTCGGTCGCCGAGGAGTCGTAGCCGCCATGGGCACTCCACCGGAAGGACCCGCGAGCATGAATGCGGAGGCTCGGTCGGCGGGAGGCGTGATCGTGCACGCGGCGTTCGCCTCGGAGCGCGACGCTCGCGCGGCGCTCGACCGGCTGGCGGCCGACGGCGTCGCCTCCGGCGACATCGAGGTGCGCAGCTCGATTCCGCTCGGCGAGGCGTTCTTCGCCGACGCGGCCCCGCCCGTTTCCCGAATTCCGCTTTTCGCGGTCATGGGCGGCATCGCCGGCGGCATCGCCGCCTACCTGGTGGCGACGTGGCCGCCGCCCATGGGCCTGCCGGCCGTCTCCGGGCCGCCCCTGGCGCTGATCGTCTTCGAGGGCCTCGCCGTCGGGGCGATCCTGGTCGCGGTCGCCCGGGTGCTGTGGGAGTGCGGGCTGCTGCGCCGGGGCCCGGCGGCCGGCCCGCTCGACGCGAACCTCGCCGCCGGCGCGATCGTCATCGCCGCCCGCCGCCCCGCAGGTGCCTCCCGCGACTGGACGGCGGGCGCCGTCGCCGTCGCCTCGTCTTCCTGAGCCCCGCCGGCGGGTCGCGGCGAGGCCTTGCGCAGCGGTTTGGCGGGCCGGGAATCGGGCGCCGGGGCAGGCTACCGACCGTTCCCCTGTGGCGACTTTCCCGCGAACGTGGTAGACGGAAGGGACAGAAACCGATTTTCACCCGGCTCGGACACCAGACACGAGGTAATCCCCCGATGTCAAACGTGGAGATCATCACAGCAACCCACCGGGCGGTCTCCCGGCGATCCTTCATCAAGGGGGTTGTCGCCAGCGGTGCTGCCGCCTCCTCGGCCGGCTACCTGTTCCGCGGCGCGGCCACCGCCTTCGCGCAGACCGGGGCCCAGGGAGCGGTCGAGCGGCTCGTCTCGCTCAACGTCAACGGCCAGGCGCGGCGGGTCGACGTGCTGCCGCAAGACACGCTCGCCATGGTGTTGCGCTACAAGGTCGGCCTCACCGGCACCAAGTTCGGCTGCGACCGCGCCGAGTGCGGCGCCTGCACCGTGCTGATCGACGGCGTGCCGCACTACTCCTGCTCGATCCTGGCGCACAGCGTGCGCGGCCGCGAGGTGACCACAATCGAGGGGTTGGCGAGCCCCTCCGGCCAGCTCCACCCCGTGCAGCAGGCCGTCATGGACGAGGCCGGTTTCCAGTGCGCCTTCTGCGCGCCGGGCTTCATCATGGCGATGGTCGGCTTTTTGAACACCAACAACAATCCGACCCGGCGGCAGGCGGCGGAGGGGATCTCCGGCAACCTCTGCCGCTGTTGCGACTACAACAAGATCCTCAACTCCTGCATGCGAGCCGCCGACTACGTGCGCGAGGGCATTCCGACGGAGGTGAGCTGAGATGGCGGACTTCAAGCTGATCGGCAAGGATTTCGCGCCTCCGGACCTGGAGGCCAAGATCACCGGGAGGGCGAGGTACGCCGAGGACTTTCGCGCCGAGGGCATGCTGTTCGCCAAGCTCCTCGTCAGCCCCATGCCCCATTGCCGCGTCGTTCGTATCGACGCCAGCGCGGCGCTCGCCATGCCGGGCGTCGAGGCGATCCTCACCGCCGACGATCTGCCGGAGGGGCGGGACGCGCCCGGCGACGAGCGGGCCCTCACCAACGAGCCCCTCTACGAGGGTGAGCCGATCCTCGCGGTGGCGGCCGTCGACGAGACCACCGCGGCCGACGCCATCGACAAGATCCGGGTGGAGCTCGAGCCGCTGCCGTTCGTGATCGATCCGCTCGAGAGCCTCAGGCCCGGCGGCCCCGACGCCCGGATCGACGGCAACACCGCCGTCCGCGACGAGGATCGCCGCACGGTGCTGCAGTCGGTGAAATGGCCGGAGGACGTCTTTGATGCGGCCGGCGAAGACGGCTTTCCGATGGGCGAGCCGGCGGACGAATGGACGATCGGCGACATCGACGCCGGCTTCGCCGAGGCCGACGTCATCATCGACGAGAGCGTCTTTCACCAGTCGCAGACCCACCACCCGCTGGAGCCGCGCAGCTGCATGGCCTACTGGCAGAACGGCAAGCTGTACGCCTACGTCTCGACGCAGAGCGTGGCGCGGACGGTGTCGTCGCTGGCCGGCGGCGTCGGAATCGATCCATCGGACGTGGTGCTGATCAGCGAGTTCTGCGGCGGCGGCTTCGGCAGCAAGATCTCCGGGTCGGTGAACATGCCGATCCCGGCGCTGCTGTCGCGCAAGACCGGGCGGCCGGTGATGCTGCGCGTCACCCGCGCCGAGGAGAACTACTACGGCCGCGCTCGTCCCGGCTTCCAGGCTCGGATCAAGCTGGGCATGCGCGCCGACGGTCGGGTCACGGCGATCGACATGTTCATCGTCCAGGACAACGGCCCCTACGGCCTGCAGGGCGACCACAGCACCGCCGGGAACATGGTGCATCTCATTTTCCAGCCCGCGAACATGCGCTGGCGGGGGATCACGGTCTTCACCAACACGCCACCCCGCGGCGCCCAGCGCGGCCCCGGCGGCGTACAGGCCGTGGCGATGATCACTCCCCTGGCCGACCGCGCCTGCCGCCAATTGGGCATCGATCGGGTCGAGATGCTGCGCGCCAACCTGCCTGGACACGACGCCGTCATGGGCCCGCGCCTCACCCAGCTCTCGAGCTGTTTCGTTCGCGAGGCCCTCGAGCTGGGCGTCGAGCGGTTCGACTGGGCGAGCAAGAACATGCTCTCCCGCCAGCGCACCGGCACCAAGGTCACCGGCATCGGAATTGCCGCCAGTCCCTACACGGCCGGCAGCTTCGAGTACGACGGCCTGGCGGTGCTGACCCCCGAGGGCAGGCTGCGCATCCATCAGGGAATCGGCAACCTCGGCACCCATTCGATCGCCGACACCGCCCGGCCGGCCGCCGAGCCCATCGACATGCCCTGGGAGCGGTGCGACATCGTCTGGGGCGACACCAGCAAGCACCTGCCGTGGAGCTCGTCGCAGGCCGGCAGCCAGACGACGCACGCCCACACCCGCGCCAACTACGCGGCCGGGCTCGACCTCAAGCGCAAGCTGCAGGAGATCGCCGCCCGCGATCTCGGCGGCGCGCCCGAAAACTACGAGGTCGCCGCTGGCCGGGTGTTCAACGTCAGCGATCGATCCCGGTACATGACGCTGCCGCGCGCCGCGGCCCGGGCCATCGAGCTCGGCGGCAAGTACGACGGCCACGAGCTGCCCGAGGACCTCAACGAGATGACCGTCGCCTCGGCGACGGCGCTCGCCGGACAGGGCCTCATGGGGGTCGCCAAGGACAACTTCGATCGCGGCGGGCCGCTGCAGTCCTGGGTGATCGGTTTCGCCCGCGTCGAGGTCGACGTCGAGACCGGCATGGTGGACATCGTCGAGTACCTGGCGGCCACCGACTGCGGCACGGTCTTGAACCCGCGCAGCCTGGGCGCTCAGTTGCACGGCGGCTCGATCCAGGGGTTCGGCGTCGCGCGCAGCCAGAAATGGGTCTACGACCCGCAGTGGGGAGTGCCGTTCACCAAGGGTTTCCACACCGCCAAGCCGCCCACCATCCTGGACGTTCCGCTGGAGATGGACTGGGTCGCCGCGGACCTGCCCGACCCCTACAACCCGGTCGGCTGTAAGGGGATAGGAGAGCCGCCTATGGGCGCCGGTGCCGGTGCCATTGTCTCCGCCATCGAGGATGCCCTCGGCGGCGACGTTGCTTTCAACCGCACGCCGATCACCACCGACATGATCCTGGCGGCCCTCGAGCGGCGCCCGCAGCCGTATCGCGGGCTGACCGCCCACGTTTGAGGAAGGAGGAGGACGATGGCTGTTATCCGCGACATGATGCCGGCATTCGAGCTCTTCCAACCCCAGAGCGTCTCCGAGGTGGTCGATCTTCTCGCCCGCTACGACGATAGCTGGCTGATCGCCGGGGGACTCGACAGCTTCGAGTGGTTCAAAGAGCGCCATGTGCGCCCGCCGGTCGTGGTCGACGTCAGCGGCGTCGACGAGCTGAAGGGAATCCGCGAGGTTGACGGCGGCGTCGAGATCGGCGCCATGACGACGCTCACCGAGATCGTCACCGACGCCGGCATCCGCGAGCGCTTCGCGCTGCTGTCCACTGCGGCCTACGCCGTCGCCACCCCGCAGATCCGCAACCAGGGGACCATCGGCGGCAATGTGGCGCAGGACACGCGCTGCTGGTATTACCGCGGCGGGTGGCCCTGCTACCGGGCCGGCGGCAACATCTGCTACGCCGACACGCCGACCTCGATGAACCGGGAGCACTGCCTCTTCGGCGCCTCCCGCTGCGTCGCCGTGAACCCGTCGGATACGGCCCCGGCGCTGATCGCGCTCGACGCCAAGATGGTGATCCGCAGCCGCCGCGGCGAGCAGGTGGTCGATGCCGAGAGCTTCTTCATCGGCCCGCGCACGGACATCACCCGGATGACCGTCCTGCGTCCCGGCGATCTGCTCACCGCGATCCGGATCCCCTCGACCTGGGCCGGCAGCGCCTACTACTTCGAGAAGGCGCGCGACCGCCAGGCGTGGGACTTCCCGCTGGTCAACGTGGCGGCGGCGATCAAGACGCGCGGCGGCACGATCGAGGACATCCGCCTGGCGGTCAACGCCGTGGCGCCCTACCCGATGCGCCTGACCCGGGTCGAGAACCAGCTTCGCGGCCAGGCGCTGAACGCCGAGACCGCGGCGGCCGCCGGCGAGGTGGCGATTCAGGGCGCCCGGCCGCTGCGCCACAACGCCTACAAGGTGCCGCTGCTGCGGAATCTCGTGACCCGGGCGATTCGCGACAGCGGGACCGCCTGAGCATGGATTTCTTCCAGTACGACGCCAATCCGTGGGGCCAGGAGATCCTCGTGCGGATCTCCTGGGATCTGTTGTGGGCGTCGCTGATCTTCGGCGTCCTGTTCGTCGTCGGGCACCTGGTCCTGCGCAGGGTGTGGTTCCCGGCGCACGGCGGAACGGCTGAAAAGGCCGCCGTGGCGGCGGCCCCGGCGGCTGCCGACGTTCCCGAGCGGGTACGGCGCCACTCGCTGGGCTCCCGCCTCTTCCACTGGGTGATGGCGGCGGCGATGTTCAGCCTCCTGATCACCGCCTTCTTCCCGGTCCTCGGCATCCAGTTTCCCTGGCTGACCATCCACTGGGTCTCCGGCCTGGTGCTGATCGCGGCCGTCGCGTTCCACATCGTGCATGCGACCGTGTTCATGGACCTCAAGGCCGTGTGGATCGGTCCTCGCGACCTGCGCAACATGTCGCGGCGGCTGTCGCGCAGCCTCGGGCGGCCGGGGCCGGACCCCGAGTTGCCCGGCAAGTATCCACTCGAGAACAAGCTCTATCACAACATCATCACCGCGGTCGGGTTTGCGGTCATCGCCACCGGGCTGTTGATGATGTACCGGATCGACACGCCGCTGTTCGCCCGCGATCCCTACATGTTCGCCGAGCAGACCTGGGGTTGGGTGTACGTCATCCACGGCCTCTCGGCGGTGGCGCTCGTGACGCTGGTCATCGCCCACGTCTACTTCGCGGTGCTTCCGGAAAAACGGTGGATCACCTGGTCGATGATCCACGGCTGGATCAGCCGTGAGAAGTACCTCGAGCACCACGATCCGCGGCGCTGGTCGGCGCGCGACTAGGGCCCGCGCGGCGACATGTCACGCGAGGATCTGAAGCGGCGTATCGACCGCGTCGAAGAAGCCTACGAGTTCATGCTGTCGTACGCGGCGCGGGGTCTTGCGGACGATCAGTCGACCTCGTTGCGGAGATTCCTGGAGCGCACCCACGAAGCGCTCGACGGAATCGGTGACGCCGTCCGCGCCGTCCTCGCCGAGGACGGCGGCGAGGACGCGGCCGCCAAGCGGGGAGTCGAGAGGTTCGTGGCCGTTCTCGAGCGCGACGCCGCCGCATCGCACGCGGCCGTCGGGATGGTGCTCGCCCAGCCGGCGATCGGCTCGCAGCTCATCGACAACCTCAACGCCTCGATCCACGTCCGGGCGCTGCTCACCGACCTCTTCTTGATCGACGAGGCGCTGGCGCTCGGGGTCGGCGCGGAAAGCCCGCCGGCGGCCTTCGCCCCCGACGAAGGCGAGAGCTTCGGCCCCCGCGACGAAGATTCCTGACCCTGAGCCGGCGCCTGGGCCTGACCCTGAGCCGGCGCCTGGGCCTGACCCCACGCAGGTCACGTACACCGGTATTTTCGTTATCGAGTACTGCCGGAGACGGGTGCTCCGCGGCTGTCGTTTGCGCCGCGGCCCGGCCGGTGCTTCCGACCCCTGGGCCGCGCTCTCTCACGAGCTCTGCGACACGTCCACGCGTGTTTCGGGTCCGGTGACCTCCACCGGCAGCCGCCGGCGGCGGGCCTCATCGAAGTTCCAGACGACCAGCGTGTACGAGCCAGGCGGCAGCCCGTGCAGGGAGAAGGCCCCATCCGCGGCGGCGATGGTGCTGTAGGGGCTCGGGGTCACGATGACGAAGGCCGCCATCGCCGGGTGGACGTCGCAGCGGATCGCGTACTCACCGGCCTTCTCGAAGGCCAGGTCGTAGGTGCTGCCCGGCGCCGGAGTGGCGACGTTGGCCACCGACTCGCCGCTGCGGGAGTCGATGACGTGGATGTTGTGGAGGACGTCCTCGCTGTTGTGAAAACGCACGATTCGGCCGGTGCGGATGACGAGAACGTCGGGGGAGAAGTCGAGGCCGATCTGGTCCATGACCACCGGGTCCTCGGGGAGGGGCGGGGCCGCTGGATCGGAGGGCGCGCCACTCTCGAGTATGACGACCGAGGGGAAGCCGGCCGAGGCCGGGGGAACGGCGCCCGTCAAGATCGCGCCGGCGCCGTTCGCCGGCGCGGCTGGCGGAGGGGGCGCCGCCGCGCCGTCTGCCGCAACCGCCGAGTCGGGACCCTCGGACGCAGCACAGCCGGCCGCGATGATCGTCAGGCAAACCGTTGCCAGGATCCGGATCCGTGTCGACATTGCATCTCCCCGAGGCGTTCAGTGGCTCGACGAACGCGCGTCCCTGGCAGTATCGCGGCAAGAAACGTGGCGCACCGCGATGCGCCACGAGCGCCAAGCGTTCCGGCGCATCAAATGCTGTGGCGAGTCTACATGACCGGCTCGGACGCAGTGACTTGGGCCTCGATCACGCGCGGCCGGCGAGCTGCCGAGGACGGCAGGCGCCGTCGCGCCCTGTCGCGGCGGTCTCGTTGCGGTACGCGGTGTAGGATTCGCTCATCCGCTTCCAGCCCTGGAGAGGTCAGCCCATGTTGTCTCGCCGAAACGTGCTCGGAGCTTCCGCCGCCGCGGTCGCGGGCGCCGCCCTCGACGCCTCGCTCCCGGCTGCCGCCGCTGCCGCCGCCCTCGATGCGCCTCCGCCAACGACCGAGGCCGTGGCGCCGCCCCAGACCCGCGACCTGCCGCCGTCGATTGCGGCGCTGGCTCCGCCGAGCGAGCAGCCCCGGCCGATCACCACCGAGGAGCGCCGCGGCAGGGTCGAGAAGGCGAGGCGCCTGATGGTCGAGCAGGGCGTCGACGCCCTGCTGATGGCCGGCGGCACCTCGATGGTCTACTTCGCGAACGTCCAGTGGGGCTTGAGTGAGCGCATGATGGCGCTGGTCGTGCCGGCCCGTGCCGACGCCTTCGTCGTCTGCCCGGGGTTCGAGGAGGAGCGGGCCCGCGAGCAGCTCGGGCGCGGCCCGTTCGGCGGCGAGACCCAGGTCTACACCTGGGAGGAGCACGAGGACCCGTACGCCCGCGTCGCCCGCGGGCTGCGCGACCGCGGCATCGCCGCCGGCAAGCTCGGCGTCGAGGAGCGGACCTACTTCGTCTACGCCAACGGCATCGCGCGATCCGCGCCGACGATCGAGACGGTCGATGCGATTCCGATCACCGCCGGCTGCCGAGGCGTCAAGGACGAGCACGAGCTCGACCTCATGCGCCTGGCCTCGAAGGTCACGCTGCGCGCCTACAAGGCCGCCTACGAGGCTATGCAGGAGGGCATGACCCAGGCGGAGTTCGCCGGCATGGTGGCGTTGGCGCACCAGCGGCAGGGATACGCGGGGGGCGCCGGCGTCCAGGTGGGGGAGTACTCGGCGCTGCCGCACGGCTCGGCGACGCCGCAGGTCATTCGTGAGGGCACCATCCTGCTGATCGACGGCGGCTGCGCGGTCGAGGGCTACCGCTCCGACCTCAGCCGCACCTTCGTGCTCGGCGAGCCCACCGACAAGATGCGCCAGGTCTTCGGGATCGAGCTGCGGGCCCAGACCGCGGCGCTCGCCGCCGCCCGGCCCGGCGTCGAGTGCCAGGCGGTCGACGCCGCCGCCCGCACGGTCATCGACGACGCCGGCTACGGCCCCGGCTACACCTACTTCACCCACCGCGTCGGCCACGGCATGGGCATGGACGGCCACGAGTGGCCCTACCTGGTGCGCGGCAACACCCTGCCTCTGGCCCCCGGTATGACCTTCAGCGACGAGCCCGGCATCTACATCCGCGGCGAGTTCGGTGTCCGCCTCGAGGACGACATGGTGATCACCGAGAACGGCGCCGAGCTGTTCACCCCGCAAAGCCCGTCGCTGGACGATCCCTTCGCCGGCGTCGAGTGATCATCGCAAAGGCCGGCGGCTACGCTCGTCGGTCGAATCGCAAGGATTCGGTCCCTCGCAGGTGCGATAATGATAGGAATCCGCCGTCACCAGACGACCCGGACTCCGAAGCTCTTGAGGGCCGGATCCTGGGTCAGGAGAGGAACGTCTTCGAGCGCGCTCTGGGCGGCCAGCATCCGGTCGAAGGGGTCGCGGTGGGCGTGGGGCCAGCTCCCTGCCTTCTGAGCGTGGGGGATGCTCACCGCGAGCTCGAAGAAGCCGGCACGGCGAACCCATCCCGCCATGTCGATGACGAGCGGCTCCACCCCGCGGAGCTTGCCCAGGCGGTGCTTCGTCGCGATCTCCCAGGCGGTGGCGCTCGAGACGAGAATCTCGTTCGAGGGGTCGGCCAGGATCCCGCGCGCGCGCTCGGATAGCTGCGGATCGTCGAACATCCACCACAGCAGGGCGTGCGTGTCGAGGAGGAACCTCAACCTTCCCACGCCGCCAGCTCCTCCTCCGGCAGCGGCGCGAAGAGATCACCCTCCAGATCCCCTTTGAGCAGGCCAGGCTGCCGGGGCTCCGGCGGCGCGAGAGCAGTGAGGCGGGCGAACGGCTTGCCGTTCTTCGCGATCACGATCTCCTCGCCAGCGTGCGCTCGTTCGAGGAGCTGGGACAGATGCGTCTTGGCCTCGTGGACGTTGACGGTCTTCATGCTTTGCAACTGTAGACCAACTCGATGAACTAAGTCAACTCGATCGTGCCGGCGCGTCCCGAAGGCGGACGCGAGCGATTTCGTCCCGGCGTCAGCCGTGCCGGCGTGTCCCGAAACGGGCCGCGAGCCCCGGCGTCAGCTCGACGCCAGCGAGTCCCGATCCTGATCGGTGAAAGCCGCGCTCCGGCCGGCCCGGTAGGCGTGGCAGCGCTCCGACATCACCGCGAACGCCCGCATGACTCCGTCGGGCGACGCCTCATAGCCGGCAGTATAGGCCAGGTCGATACCCATGCCCCCCGCCTCGGCAAACGCATCCACGTTGGCTCCGAGGTAGATGAACTCCCACCCGTATACTTGCCGCTGCCTCTCGATGAGCTCGCGGACCTGGGCTTTGCGGAACTCCCGGCTGGCATTCTCGTGCCCGTCCGTAATGATGACGAAGAGGACTCGGTCGGGCCGGCTCGGCTCGGGAAGGGCGACCAGACGCTCCCCCGTGCTCACGATGGTTCGGCCCACGGCGTCGAGCAAGGGAGTCGTTCCTCGCGGATGCAGCGTCAGGCCGGCGGCGTGGTGGATCGGCTCCGCCACGTAGACTTCCTCGACGGCCTCGCTGTCGAACTGGGTCAAAGAGAGGCTGCATTCTCCCGGGATTCGCCGCTGCTGATCCAGGAAGCTCGCAAACCCACCCTCCACGTCCTGCTTGACGGTCGCCATCGAGCCGGAGCGGTCGAGAAGGATGGTGATGTCGGTTCGCTTTGGTTTGCTCATGCTGGCTCCTTATCCCGCTTGGGCGCCGCCGAGCCGGAGCGGTCGAGCAGGATCGTGATGTCGGATCGTTTGGGGGTGGCTCATGCTGGCTCCTTGCCCCCTCCAGGCCGGGCGGATATCTTGACAGCGACAAGATCACGATAAACAAGAATCTAGACAATGTCAAGATCAAGACGCAAGCCCTACCACCATGGCGATCTCCGGCGAGCCCTGCTCGAGGCCGCCGGCAAGCTGCTTGAAACCCAGGGTCCTTCCGCAGTGAGCTTTCGCAAGCTCGCCGAGGCATTGGACGTGAGCCACGCCGCCCCGCTGGCCCACTTCCCCGACCGGGTGTCGCTCGACGCCGCCCTGGCCGCCGAGGGGTTCCGGCAGGTGCGGCACCGGTGCGAGCAGATGCAGGCAAAGCCGGAGGCCGAGCCGCCCCCGGGTTGGAGCGTGAGCCGGCAAGTCGCGCAGTACAGTCTCCCCGTCCGGGCTCCCGAGCCGGTGGCGGCGATGCGGCTGGTCACCGCGGCCCTCGTCTATCTGCGCTTTGCGCTCGAGCACCCCGGGCTGTACCGGGTCATGCACGGGCCCGAGCTCGCGGAGCGGCTCGGCCAGGAGAGCGACCAAGCCGCGCCTCCTTTGGAGGAGCTGGCGGACGAGAAGGCCCGGGCGGCCGCCCTGTTCGAGGAGCTGGCGCGCCAGGGGCAGCAGGCGGGGGAGTTTCGAACCGACGTGCCCGCCGACCTCCTGGCGAGCCTGGTGTTGGCCCTCACCGAGGGCCTAGCCCAGCGGTACCTGGAGGAGGGGTCGGGAGTCGAGCGATTGCCCGATGCCGAACGGCTGTTCGAGGCGTTCCTCGGCGGGTTCTTCCGATCGCCGGCTTGAGGCGCCCAGTCGCAGAGGGCGGCGGTTCAGGGATGCTCCGTGGTCTCCGCCGTCCAGTCGTACACGATCGGGCGGTTGACGGGCCGGTAGGCTCGATCGCAGCAGCTCGCGTTGACGAATGTGGTGTGCCCGTCGGTGTAGGTGCCGGCGCCCTCGTGGATGTGGCCGAAGACGTGCAACCGTGGGCGCGACCGCTCGATCGCATCCATCAGGTCCCGACAGCCGACCCTCTCGCCTCGCGTGGTCGCGTCTCCGTGGCCGAACGGAGGGCCGTGGGTGATCAGCACATCGACATCGCCGGGGATCAGGTCCCACTTCTCGCGGATCGCGGGACCGCGCTCGAGGTTGAACGCCCAGTCGTAGAACCAAGGCTGCCAGGGGCTGCCGTAAAAGACGATGCCTTCGATGGTCACCGACTCGTCCTGCAGATAGATGCAGTTGGTGAGGAGGGCGGCGCTCCGCGGGTCCCTCTCGAAGCAGAAATCGTGGTTCCCGGCGACAACGATCTTGTGCCGGTGTGACAGGCCGCCGACGTACTCGTTGAAGTCTTCCACCTCGTCGAGCGCGCCCATGTTGGTGATGTCGCCGGCGTGCACGAGGACGTCGCCATCGGGGATCGAGATTGCCCGATGGAGGGCGTGGGTGTCGGAAATGGCGACGATTCTCACCTCGAGTCCTCCGGTCGCGGTGGTGGACAGAGGATTCTATAGGTCCTATGCTCGCCGCTCGATGCGCAGGTCGGTAACCACCGGCAATCGGCCGACGCCGTGGATCTGCGGCGCTTCGGCGAAGAAGGCTTCGAGCTGATCCGCCGGCGCCGGGCGGCACAGTAGGTAGCCTTGCACGAGGTCGCAGCCCTGCTCGCGCAGGAACTCCAGCTGCTCCGCCGACTCGACGCCCTCGGCCACTACCTTCATGCTCAGACCGTGGGCCATGGCGATGATCGCTGCGACGATGCTGCGGCTCTCGCGCTCCTCGGAGAGGTGGGTTACGAAGCCGCGATCGATCTTCAACTCGTCGAGCGGAAAGCGGTTCAGGTAGCTCAGCGAGGAGTAGCCGGTGCCGAAGTCGTCGAGGGCAAGCGTGATGCCCAGCGTGTGCAGCTTGTCGAGGACGCCCTTCACGGAGGCGGTCGATTCGAGCAACGCGCTCTCGGTGAGCTCGAGGATGAGACGATGCGGGGCGAGCCCTATGTCGGCGAGCGTCTCGAGGATGCTGTCGACGAGATCGTGCTGCCGGAAGAAGAGCGCGGGCAAGTTGACGGCGATCTTGGGCGGGTCGGCCATTGCGGCCTCCCATCCCTTGCACTGCGCGCACGCCCTGCGCAGCACCCACTCGCTGATGCCCTTGATCAGCCCGGCTTCCTCGGCTATGGGAATGAAGATGCTCGGGGGCACGCTGCCGAAGCGCGTCGTCGTCCACCTCAACAACGCCTCGACGCTGTGCACGTGGCCGTTGGTGGCGTCGAGGATCGGCTGGTACTGGAGCTCGAGCTCCTCGCGCTCCAGTGCTCGGTGCAGCCGCGCCTCGAGCGAGAGCCGCTCGGTTGCTCTGCTCTTCATGTGCTCTTCGAAGAACCGTGCGGCGTTGCCACCATCCTTCTTGGCGAAGAGCATCGCGGTATAGGCGTCACGCAGGCGCCCGCTGGAATCGATGGCTTCGCCCGACAAGACGACGATGCCGATGCTCGCGGTGATAACGAGATCGTCGTCTTCATGTCGCAGGGGCCGAGCCAGGTCGGCGAGGAGCCGGCGGGCGATGGCCTCGACTTCGGCGGGCTGCGCGCAGCCCATGACCAGGGCGACGAACTCGTCGCCCTCCATCTTCGCCACCGTGGTCTCCAGCGGCGCGAGGCGGTCGGTGGAGGTTCTCAAGAGGTCGAGCCGTTGCGTCAGCCGCTGCGCGATGGCGCGCAGGATCTGGTCCCCGGCCTGATAGCCACGCGCCTCGTTGATCCGGTGAAGCCGGTCCACGTCGATGTACAGGATCGCGCTCAGCCGGCCGCTGGCGCCGGTGAACAGCGCCGCTTGCCCGAGCTGCTCCTTGAAGAGACGCCGGTTGGCGAGCCCCGTCAGCGCGTCGTGGTTGATCATGAAGCTGACGCGGTCCTCGAATCGCTTCTTCTCCTCGGTCTCCTTGATCAGCTCGCGCGTGCGCTCCTCGACCTTGCGCGCCAGGCGACGGCGCTCGCGCTCGACATAGCGGCCGCGCAGCCAGTAGATCTGCCCCATCGCCAGGACGCCCGCGAAAACCATCGCGACGCGGAACCAGACCGTCTGATAGATGGTGGGCCGCACGACGAAACGGAAGCTGGCGGGCACCTCGCTCCACAGGCCTTGAGGGTTACGCGCCTCGACCTCGAAGGTGTAGGGGCCGGGCGGCAGGCTGCCGTAGGAGATCTGGCGCTCGCTGGTCGGCAACGACCATTCTTCGTCGAGGCCGACGAGCCGGTAGCGGAACGCGGTGTCGCTCTCGTCGCGGAACGAGAGGCCGGCGAAGTCGAAGGTGACGTTGCTCCGTGACGACGATATCTCGACGTCGGGCCCCTGGACGTCCAGCGGACGGCCGCCGGCCGTCGCCGCCTCGATGCGCACCTGCGGGTGGACGGCAATTATACGGTCGCGTTCGGGGGCGTAATGCACGGCGCCGCGGGCAGTGCCGAACCACAGCCCGCCGCGCGAGTCTTCGATAGCCGCTCCCGGCGCACCTTCGAGGTCGATGAGGCCGTCGCCGAAGTCGAACTGGGTGAAGGTGCCGTCCGCTTGCATCCGATCGAGGCCCCGATTGGTATAGAACCAGACGCGATCCTCGCCATCGACGAGGATCTGGGGGACGAAATTGCTCGCCAGCCCGGACGCGGCCGTCACCCGTCGGACGCGGTCGGCTGCGACATGCAGCACCCCTTCGCCATTGGTCCCGATCCAGACGCCGCCCTGCCGGTCGGCGACCACCGTCGACGAGGAGAGCTCGTCCGCCGCTTCGATGGCGGGCGCGAGCGTGGCCGTTTCGTCGTCGTAACGGAAGAGGCCGCTCGGATCGCCGGCGATCCAGACGTTCCCGTTCGTGTCTTCGGCCAGGCTCGCGATCCGTCGCTCGCGCAGGGTTTCGGTCCCGGGAATCGGCCGCAACGCACCCTGCGACCAGCCCACGATGCCCGCCTCGAGTCCGATCCAAACTTCTCCGGTGTGTCGCACCAGCAGCTCCGTGACGGCGTTCACGGGCAGGCCGTCACGGGCCGCCAGATGTCGGGTGATCTTCTGTTGCCACTGGAAGAGACCGCGTCCCGTTCCGATGAGCACGGACCCGTCGGCCAGCGGTGCAACCGACGTCGGCCACGTCGAGGGGGGAAAACCGTGAATGGCCCCGAGCATCCATACCGAGCCATTGCGCTCGATCACGCCGACTCCGTCGCGGGTGACGATCCAGACCCGGCCGCCGGCGTCCTCCGCAATGTCCAGCACGGAGCTTCCCGGAAGGCGGTGGGCAGCGGTGTACGAGGTGAAGGGCCCGGGAACCAGCTTGGCGACACCGTCGAAAGTGCCGAACCAGACATTCCCCTCCCGGTCCCCGAAGGCGCTCAGCACGTTGGCGTTGGGCAGTCCGTTGGCCTCGGTGAGCAAGCTGAGCCGACCGCCGTCGACGCGGATGATCCCGGCCCAGGCGCCGAACCAGAGCACACCCTCGGCATCGATGGTTCCCGAATAGACGTGCATGGCGCGGGGAGATACGACCGCGCTGTCGTTCACCGCGGCGAAGCTCACCCCGTCTCCGCGATACAGGCCGCTATGGGTGCCCAGCCAAAGGCTGCCATCGTTGCTCTCGACGATGGCGGTGACGTACACGCCCGCGGGAATGCCCTCGTTGCGCGGCACGAAGCGATCGCCGACGAGCTGGAACAGCCCATCGCGCCCCCCCATCCAGAGTCGTCTGCGGCTGTCACTGGTGATCACCCGCGCCTGCTGGTCCGGGAAGAGGCGCGAGGTTCCGTCGGGATCGTCGATGGCGAACGAGTACAGCCCGCCCGGCGTCGCCGCCCAGATCCGGCCGTCGGAGTCGGGGTACACGGCGTCCACGCTGCGGCCCTCGAGCCCCGCAGGGACCTCGAGACCCTCCATCGTCTCGCCGTCGTAGACGGCGATGCCGGAGGCGGTCGCGAGCAGCACCCTTCCGCGCGCATCCTCGCCGATGCCGGTGACGCGGTTGCTCGGCAGTCCCTGCTCGGTGGTGAAGACGCGGAACCCGGCGCCGCCGTACAGGGCCGCGCCGGCGTTGGTGCCGAACCACAGATAACCCCGGCTGTCTTGATAGATGGCGAGGACTTGCTGCGGCAGACCGTCGGCGTTCGTGTAGTGCGCAAACTGGTAGTTTTGCGCGTCCGCGGGCAGCGGGACGATCGCCAGCAGCAGTGGCAGAAGCAGGATGAACCGGCGAAGAATCGGCATGAGGCTGGGATGAGACCGGGCAGAAGGGAGATGATGGTCATGCAACAACAGCCGGGCGAGGCGGCGCAATCCCAAACTCCTCGAGACTTTGGGGTAGAGATGCCCGATCGAAACCTGCCAGAGTAGACGCCGTCATGTGCGCTACCCGTAGGTTCCGGCAATTGGCAGAGCCCGATCGCGGGAAGCGACGGTGCGCGGTGCGCGTGGCGCCCGATCCCGGCGCTTCTTCCGCGCACGGGTTCGCCTATCTGGAGATCCTCGTCGGAATGACGGTCAGCCTGTTCCTCCTCGGCGGCCTGCTCGCCATGCTCTACGGGGCCCAGGCCGGCTATGAAGACTTCGGCGAGATCGGTGCGACGCAGCAGACCGCGCGCCTGGCCCTGATGCAGATCCAGCGCGACCTGGCCCGCGCCGGCGTCGGGCTCAGTCCGATGAAGCCCGTTTTCCCCGTCATCGTTCCGCAGGGCGACGGTGGCGTGCTGATACGCTTGAATCCCGCCGCCGCCACCTCCTATCTGGTCGCCGACATGGTCGCCGACCGCCGGCTGGAGGTGAAGTCCGCGGCGCTCTTCATGCCCGGAACGGCCGTCGCCGTCTATGACGCCAACGGCTCCATCGACTTCGCCGAGGTCTCTGGGGTCAATCAGGGCACCGGGCGTCTCCGCCTCGATCGATCGTTGAGCAAGCAATATCGGCGTACCGACGGCGCTGCGGTCGTCGGCTTCGAGGAGATCTCATATCGGGTCGCGGATGTCTCGGGGGTCCCGACGCTTGTGCGCGAGGTCGGCGACGGCGCCGCGCAGCCGCTCGCCCCCCATGTCGTCAGGTTCAGCATCACGTATTACGACAATTCGGTACCTCCGGTGAGCTTCCAGCCTGCGGATCCGGAGGAACAGGCGAACATTCGCGCCGTCGAGATCGAGCTGGTTCTCCTCACGGAGAACGAGCGGATCGACCTGGGTGATCGACCGCGTGTCCTGCTTCGGACGCGCGTCGCGCCCCGGTCGTTGACGATCTCGTAGCAGCGAAAAAGGGGACCGTCGCCATGCAGTCCGGGAGGTTGCAGTACACGTGTGCGCCCACGCAGGTTCATCCCCGATGCGGTAGCCCTTGCGCGGACACCTGTTCGCCGGCGCGGGAGAAGCTCGCCCTGCGACCGGACCAGCAAGGCGCCGTTCTGGTCTTCGTTCTCCTGACGATGCTGATCATGGCCACGATCGGCGCCGCCGCCGTGCAGGTGGCCTTGACCGAGACTTCCCTGGCCGCCAACTATCGCGACTCGTGGCGCGCCTACTATGCTGCCGAGGGGACCGCCGGATCGACGCTCGGGGAGGTGACGGACCTCGTGCGCTCCCTCGGCCGGCTACCCACCGAAGCGGAGTTGGGTCTCATCGAGCCGCCGGTGATCAACGGCACCGAGCTCAGCGACTTCGACCTGGTGAGCTCGGGCGCCCCGATGTTCGAACCTCTGCAGACCGGCTACTTCCAGGGGCTCCAGGCCTTGAGCCAGTCCCTCGAGGTGGACGTGACGATCGATACCGTGGCTCCCCCCGCCAGCCGCGCCTCGATGAGCCTGGGCGTGTTCGTCGACATCATCCCCGTGTACGAGTTCGCCGTCCTCTACGAGCGGGACCTCGAGCTGATGCCCGACTCGCCGATGTTCCTCAACGGCCGCCTGCACGGTAACGGCGACCTCTACCTGGCCCCGGGATCGACCTTGACGTCGACATCGATTACGGCGGCCGGTGACATCTACAACCTCCGTAAGGACCAGCCCTGGCCGCCGTCCGGCGACGTCCGCATCAGCAACGCCGCCGGCGATTTCCCCGCCATGGCAGGCCTCGACTCCCGCTCCGAGTCCTGGCGGAACGACGCCCTGCGCCGCTGGGACGGCAACGTCCGATCGCGCGACCACGGGGTGCAACGTCTCAACATCACGATCCCCGACCCGCGGAATCCTCGAAAGATCATCGAGCCGGGTTACGACGACGATACGCCCGAGGACCTGGCGACGAAGATCTTCTACAAGTCGGGGATGAGCATCAATATCCTCAATGGGCAGGGCTTCGACGCTCTCGGCAACCCCATCCCGCTGCTCGATGCGCTCACCTTCACGGTGATCGACGACCAGCGCGAGGAGAAGGAGATGTTGACCGTCGAGGTCGACGTCGAGAAGCTTGCCGAGCTGCCCGATTACCCTGGGGGCCCCAGCGTCGTCTACATCGGGTCCTTTCGGCCCGGCAACGGCATCCCGGACTGGGACGTAACGGGGCCCACCGCGTGGGAGACGCGCGACCATCTGCAGGCCATCGCCGACAGCAATCCCGGGCTGCTGGGGCAGATCGTCGGTGACGTCGTGATGGCGGTCGATTCGGCGATCAGCGCCTGCGGCGGCCCGTTGCCGAATGTCCTGATCGCCGCCCTGCACATCACGGCGGCGATCGTCGACTTGGATCTGGCGGTGACGCTCGGCCTGCTCGACCCCTACGAGGCGGCCGTCTACGTGGACCGGCTGCAGCGCGTCGCCAGTTGCCAGCTCGGCGGAGAAGATCGCGACTGGCCCGCGGAATGGGAGGGCTACTTGCCCCCCTACGCGGGAGGTAATACCGAGTTCGCGGTGAAGCTGACCAGCGGCGCCGAGCTTCCGGACTCGCTGACGATCGTTTCCGCAAACCCGGTGTACATCCACGGCAACTACAACAGCGTCGACCAGCGGCCGGCGGCGGTAATGGCCGACGCGATCACCGTGTTGAGCGGCGCCTGGGGGGTGAACGACCTCACCTACAGCCGCAAGAGCCTGGCCAGTCGCGTTGCTTCCCCGACCACCGTCAACGCCGCGTTGATGGCGGGGCACACGGAGACGTTGCCGGGCGAGTACGGCGGCGGCCTCGAGAACCTGGTGCGGCTCCTCGAGGACTGGTCGGGACGCGAGCTGCGCTTCCGCGGCAGCCTGGTCTCCCTCTGGCTCTCGCAGCACGCCACCGGGCCGTGGCGGCGCGGCGATCCTGTCTACACGGACCCGATTCGCAACTGGAGCTTCGACACCGACCTGCTGGATCCCGCCAACCATCCGCCGGAGACACCCAGCGTCCTTACCATGCGCGTGTTCCGCTGGGACTGGCGCTAGCGGATTCTCCGGGGCCCCCTGATCGTAGCGGTATGATGATCGCCTATGAGCAGGAACCTCGAAGCGGAGTTCATCGGCCGGACCTACGACGATTTTCTGTTCCGGCCGCAAAAGAGCGTCGTCGGCTCCCGCGGGGAGGTGTCGCTGCACAGCCGGCTCACCCGGGACGTCGGCCTCGAGCTGCCGGTGGTCTCCGCGAACATGGACAGCGTCACCGGCGCCCCCATGGCCAAGACGATGGCCCTCGAGGGCGGCCTCGGCTTCATCCATCGCGGCATGCCGATCGACGTGCAGGCCGACCAGGTCCACGACGTCAAGCGCAGCCACGGCTACGTCGTCGAGCAACCCTTCACGCTGCCGCGCAGCGCCACCCTCCGCGAGGCGCTCGATCTGATGCAGCAGCAGGGCTTCAGCGCCCTGATCGAGGAGTCGCCCGGCAGCGGCATCCTCGCCGGGTTGCTCACCGCCCGCGACATCCCGTGGTTCGAGGTCGACGACGGCCGCAAGGTCGAGGAGTTCATGACGCCGATCGAGCGGCTCCATACCGCCCCGCCGGGGATCCGCCTCGAGGAGGCCGAGCAGATGCTGTTCGCGAACCGCATCGAAAAGCTGCCGCTGATCGATGAGGAAAAGCGAATCCGCGGCCTGATCACCAAGCGCGACGCGATCCTGTACCACCATCGACCGCACGTCAGCACCGACGCCAAGGGACGTTTGCGGGTCGGCGCCGCGATCGGCGCAACCGGGGACTTTCTCGAGCGCGCCGCGGCGCTGGTCGAGGCGGGCGTCGACGTGCTGCTGATCGACATCGCCCACGGCCATTCCGAGGTCATGCAGCGGGCCGTCGAGGCCTTCCGCAAGCGACACGCCGACGTGCCGCTGGTTTGTGGCAACGTCGGCACCGCGGAGGGCGCCCGATTCCTCGTCGAGCTTGGCGCCGACGCCATCAAGGTCGGCGTCGGGCCCGGGCGCGGCTGCCGCACCCGGATCGAGACGGCCGCGGGGGTACCGCAGCTGCAAGCCGTGCGCGAGACCTGGTGCGCGGTGGGGGAGGGCGTTCCGATCATCGCCGACGGCGGCGTACGCCAGGACAAGGACATCTTCCTGGCGCTGGCGTGCGGTGCCTCGTCCGTCATGCTCGGGAGCGCCCTGTCGGGCACCGATGAGGCCCCGGGGATGTTGATCGAGAACCCGGCAACCGGCCAGAAGATGAAGATCTACCGCGGGATGACGTCGCCGCAGGCGGTGCTGCAGGCCCTCTATGAGAGCGAGGAGGAGGCCGTCGAGGAGGCCCTCGAGACGCCCGCCGAGGGCCAGGAGATCCAGGTTCCCTATCGGGGCAGCGTCGTCGACATCGTCAAGCGGATCCGCGGCCACCTGCGCTCGGCGGTCAGCTACGCGGGGGCGCGGTCGCTCGAGGAGGCCCGCGCCGCCATCGTCGAAGACCCGCTGAGCTACCTGATTCCCCTGTCGGGGCCGGCTCGTCTCGAGTCCTACGAGCGATAGCAGGGGGTGCGTGAGCTTCCACCACGGCCCGTTCCGAGAGCAGGCTCCGCGATCGTCGGGGATCCTCATTCTCATCCATTCCGGTGTTCCGGGGGCATCTGCGACGGTTAGAGGGCGGAAAAGCTCGCTCTCGGCAAGCTCTGGACGAACAGGTTCAACGCATTCCTGCGTCGAAACTGCTTTCATTGGGATAAACAGGTCCAGTATTCTCCAAAGAATGGCCAAAGCATTGTCGCGCTCTGTGATGCCGCTCCAAGAACCCGCGCTGGTGCTCGTCGTCGACGACGAGGAGTACATCAGCGACGTGATCTGCCGGTGGCTCGAAGCCGGGGGCTACCAGTGTGTCGTCGCAAGCGACGGCATATCGGCGTTGAAACGGGCGCAGATGGAACGCTTCGACGTCGTCATTTCCGACATCAACATGCCCGGGATGTCGGGGCTGGACCTCTTGAGCGAGCTCAAGAGGCGCCAACCGGACATCGCCGTCATCCTGGCGACGGCGGTGGACGACCGGGACGTCGCCATCGACGCGCTGAAGAAAGGCGCGTACGGCTACCTGATCAAGCCGCTCCAGGAGGACGAGATCATCATCAGCGTGGCGAACGCCCTCGAGCGCCGGCGGCTCGAACAGCTCGATCGCGCCTACCAGGAGGGGCTCGAACAAGAGGTGGCCGCGAGGACCAAGGAGGTGAGCAGGACGCGCGAGGAGATCTCGCTGCTCCTGGTGACCGCCTCCGAGTTCCGCGACCTCGAGACGGGGGCGCACGTCCGCCGCATGGGGCTCTACGCCGAAGCGCTGGCCAGCGCGCTGGGCTGGGGCCGGGACTTCGCCGAGCAGCTACGGCTCGCCGCGCCGATGCACGACATCGGCAAGATCGGCGTTCCCGATCGGATCCTGCTCAAGCCCGGCCGTTTGACCGACGACGAGTTCGAGGCCGTCAAGAAGCACGCCGGCATCGGGGCCGAGATCCTCAGCCGGTCGGATCTGCCCCTATTGAAGCTGGCGCGCGACATCGCCCACGCCCATCACGAAAAGTGGGACGGCTCGGGCTATCCCGGCGGGCTCAAGGGTGAGGCCATCCCCGAGGCCGCTCGGTTGGTAGCGGTCACCGACGTCTACGACGCCCTCACCCACGACCGCGTCTACCGGGCTGCGATGAGCGAGGAAGAAGCGCTCAAGTCCATGTGGACGGGTCGAGGAGTACACTTCGATCCGGAGATTTTCGACGCCTTCATTGCGCACCTGCCCACGATACGGCAGATTCGAGCCAACGCCGCGTGACCAAACATCCAGTCAGGAGGATGGCGAATGCCCCGACGGATCCTCGTCGTCGATGATGACCCCGACGTACAGCAGGTACTCAGGAGATTCCTGGGAGAGGATGACTACGAGGTGAGCACCGTCGACGACGGCGATTCGGCGATGCGCCGGCTCCAGCGCGAGCCACCCGACCTCGTGCTCCTCGACCTCGACATGCCGCGGCTCAACGGGCTCGAGGTCCTGCGCCGCATCAGCGTCGCCGGCATCGACGTCGCCGTCATCGTGCTCTCCGGCCACTTCGACGAAAAGGCCTTCGAGCTGGCGATCGAGCTCGGCGCCAAGAGCTACCTGCGCAAGCCGATCGACTTCAAGATGCTCGAGGCGACGATCGACCGCTATCTCGGCCAGGACGAGGAAGGCTAGCACTCCTCCGGTCCGCAGCGTCGACCGAGTGGGTGCGGATCGAGGGCGGCAACCACGCGCAGTTCGGCTGGTACGCCTTCCAGCCCCTCGACCGCTTCGCCGCCATCAGCCGCCGCGAGCAGCAGGCGCTGACACTCGCGGCCATCCGCAAGCTGCTGGCCGAGGTCGAACGGTAACGCGGTTCAAGCCTCCCGATGGTGATCTCGCCCTCTCGCGGGCGCTTCGGGTGGCCGGCACGATCCGCTACAATCGCCGGGCCCGCTGCCCCGTTCGCATCCCCGAAGAGGTGAAGGCCACCGTGCGCTACCCGATCGGCGGCTTGCTGCTGTCGTTCTTCCTGATTTCCTCGGCCTTCGGCAGCCCCCCGGGGCAAGCTCCGGTGTCCGACCGATTTCCGTCGACGGGGCAAGCTCCGGCGGCTGTCCCGCTCGTCTTCGAGGCGCGTCGTCTCGACGAGCCGCCGCGCATCGACGGCGTTCTCGACGAGCCGTTCTGGGAGCAGATCACGCCGCTGACCGGCTTCCGGCAGCGGACGCCCGTCGACGGGGCCCCGGCGTCCGAGCCCACCGAGGTGCGGGTCGCCTACGACGACAACAACCTCTACTTCGGTTTCATGCTCTACGACAGCGACCCGTCCGCCATCCGCCGCAGCATATTGCACCGCGAGGGCCGCATCGATCAGGACGATCGCGTGATCATCGCGCTCGATACCTACAACGACAATCGCAACGGCTACATCTTCGAGCTCAATGCCCTCGGCACCCAGGGCGACGCCTGGTTCAACGACGAGAGCCTCGAGGGCAGCGACTGGAACTGGGAGGGCATCTACGAGAGCGCGGCGCGGGTCGAGGAGTGGGGCTGGGCACTGGAGGTCGCCATCCCCACCACCACGATCCGCTTCCGCGAGGCCGAGGAGGTCGAGATGGGGGTGGCTTTCTACCGGGCGATCCGCCGCAAGAACGAGGACGTGTTCCTGCCCCACATCTCGCAGGACTATCGGG
This sequence comes from Acidobacteriota bacterium, assembly GCA_036398215.1. Lineage (GTDB taxonomy): Bacteria > Acidobacteriota > UBA890 > UBA890 > UBA890 > DASWHK01. The sequence continues at coordinate 30,247 of DASWHK010000043.1, forward strand.
GTGGCATCTACCAGGTGTCGCAGTACGCGACCTTGCAGGGGTTGCGCGGGCTGCGGCGCGGCAACGACCTGGAGATCAAGCCGTGGGGCCTGCTCGGCGGCGAGAGCGTTGCCGCGCCGGTGGAGGCCGACTTCGTCGCCGACGCGGGGCTCGACGTCAAGTGGGGCATCACCACGAACCTCACCGCCGACATCACGGTCAATACCGATTTCGCCCAGGTGGAGGCCGACAACGTGCAGATCAACCTGACACGCTTCGGCCTGTTCTTCCCTGAGAAACGCGAGTTCTTTCTCGAGCGCGCCGGGCTGTTCCAGTTCGGCAACCCGCGGGAGACCGAGGTCTTCTTCTCGCGGCGTATCGGCATCGACAACGAGATCATCGGCGGCGGCCGGGTCACCGGCCAGCAGGGACCCTGGTCGATTGGGATTCTCGACCTGCAGACGCAGAACGCCAGGTCCGAGGACGAGGACGAAACGGACGAGGGCAGGGGCGCCAACAACTTCGTCGGCCGGGTCCGCCGCGACCTCGGACGGCGGGGCAGCGTCGGCGCGATCTTCACCAACCTGCAGAACGACACGCTCGGCGACCGCGTCGCCGGCGTCGACTTCGAGCAGCGCTTCCTGGCCAGCAGCAGCGTGCGCGGCTGGTTCGCCAAGGAATGGGACGCCGAGCGCGACGGCGGCGGCGTCGGTGCGGGCCACGCCGAGCTGCAGCTTTCCACGAACCGCTACTCCGCCGGCGTCTCCTACACCGACATCGGCGCCGGCTTCGACCCCGCCATCGGCTTCGTGCGCCGCGACGACTTGGTCCGCTGGGGCGCGAACGCGGGGTTCCGCCCGCGCTTCGAGGGGAGCGGCTGGGCGCGCGAGCTGTCGGTCACCGTCGGCGGCAACGAGGTCGCGGGTCAGGATGGCGTGTTGCAGTCGCAGCTCCAGGACCTCAACGCGTCGTTCACGTTCGAAAGCGGCGACCGGATCATCGGCGGCTTCAACCGCAACTTCGAGCGCCTCTTCGAGCCGTTTCCCATCCGCGACGACGTCACGCTGGCGGCTGGCGATTACCGCTTCTCCGACGCCTCGATCGGGTTGCGGACCAACGAGAGCCGCTGGCTCTCGGGCCGCGTACAGCTCGAGCTCGGCGACTTCTGGAGCGGCACCATCCGCGTGGCCGGCGGCGAGATCGTCTGGAAGCAGAGCGAGCACCTGTCGCTCGCCTTCGGCGGCGACCACCGCGATGTTTCGCTGCCGCTCGCCAACGGCGACTTCTCGACCACCATCCTCACCCATCGCATCGCCCTGGCCGCCAGCCGCGACCTGTTCGCCAACGCGCTGATCCAGTACGACAGCGATTCGCGCACCGTACAGGCGAACGTCCGCCTCGACTGGATCCATACGCCGGGAAGCGACCTGTTCCTGGTCTTCGACACCGGCTACAGGACCGGCTTCGTCGACCCGCGTGACAGCCGCTGGACGCACCGCACGGGCGTCGCCAAGCTGACCTATCTGAGGGCATTCTGAAGGACGCGGCACCGCAGCCGCACCGCCGAAACCCGGCGTCGCCCTGGGTGTTGTAGACGATCGGCAGCCGTAGCCCGCGGCGCGCCGCCACCGCCACCGCCTCGATCACCTGCGGCGCGACGTGCTCGGGGGTGACGAAGTTGAGGTTGTGGCAGCCCTGCGCCTGCAGGTGCAGGGCCATCGCGGCGATGTCCTCAAGCTGCTGGCCGAGGTCGAACGGTAGACCGTTCAGCGTTCCAGCTCGAAGGCCCCGATGTCGCAGATGACCGCGCCCCTGCGGTCGCCGTCTTGAGGGCGCGCGACGCCGCGCTGGTCGGCGGCAGGGCAGGCGGCGTTGTCGCCGCCGTCGATGGCGGCGCTTGAGTTACGAAGGGCGTGCGTCTGAGTGGGGCCGCCGTTGGATGCCAGGGGCCACAAGCGGGCGCTTCGGCCCAGGACATTCCCCGTGGCGATGCCGGCGAGCGTGCAGCCGGTAACCACTTCGATGAGGTTGTGGCCGAGCGAATCGATCATGCCGAAGCAATCAGGAGAGACGCCGCCCGCACGGTTGCCGGAGATGATCGTGTTCACCATCGTGACTTTGCCGCCGACGTGTCCTAGCCCGCCACCCAACAAACCCGCCGAGTTGTCGGCGATGGTCACGTTGACCAGCGTCATCAAGACGGCGAACGGGGTCTGGTAGATTCCGCCGCCGAAGTTGCCGCTCGCCGTGTTGCCCGAGATCGTGCTGTTGCTGACGGCCAGTGTGCCGAGGTTGATGATCCCTCCGCCGAGAGTGCTGGACGACGGCCCGAAGACTCGATTGCCGGTGATCGATGAGCTTTCGATGATGGCGACGGCGAAGTTCGCGATGCCGCCACCGTTGGCCGTGACTCCTGTCGACGAGTTGGCGCGCACCGCCGAGCCAACGAGCGTCAATGTCCCGGCGAAGTTGGCGATCCCGCCCCCGCCGCCTGCGAAATTGCTTTCGACGACCACGCCGGCGAGCCTGAGGTCGCCGCGGTTCAAGACGCCGCCACCCGACGGCTCGCCCGGCGCGTCCAGGTCGACCTTGCCATTGCGCAGCGTCACTCCCGAAACGGTGGCGACGACGCCGCTCAGCACGTGTAGGGCGCGGTCGACGCCGTTGGCGTCGATGACGGTCAGCTCCGCACCGGCGCCGACGATCGTCACGTCCCTCGTCAGGTCCAGGTCGCCGCTGCTGTTCAGGTTTTCGCCCGATGCTCCGGTCAGCACGACGGTACCGGGCGGGATGAAGATCGTATCGCCGGGGCTGGCGGTGTTCAGGAGCGTGCGGAGCTGGCCCGCGCCGCCGCTATCGCCGAAGTCGGTCACCGTGTGAACCGTGCCCACGGCGGGGTTAGCCACCGCGAGAAAGCCGATCGCCCAAGCCATTGCAAAGGTGCGCTTCACGTTTCCCACAGTCGCTGCCCTCGAGTACATCATCGGAGAGCCTCCTGGTACGGCCGCTTTGCCGAGGACGGCGGCGGCCAAGTCCTGGAGGCTACACCGCCGGCCCTCCCGAAAGCGATCCCGGCTGTGTGCCCCGATAGACGCTCTGCAGAACGGCGGCCCTTGGCGCGCCCCTTGCTGCGCATTAGCCTCTGTCAAGGTGGCAACTCCCGACACAGGAAGGAGCAACGCCATGAAGCCGGCAACGGTAGTAGGGATCATCCTGCTTGTCATCGGCGTCGTCGCGCTGGTGTATCAGGGAATCACCTACACGACGAGAGAAGAGGTCGTGGACCTCGGCCCCCTGGAGATCTACGAGCAAGACACCGAGACCATCCCACTGCCGCCGATCATCGGGATCATCGCGATCATCGGCGGTGTCGCCCTGATCGTCGTCGGGTCGAAGCGTTGACGGGCTGCTAGCTCAGCGCCCGAGGCTGCGGCGCTCGTCGAAGCGGCGGATCCCGGCGCCGGCCGCCAGCTCGAAGGCCGTCTGTAGCTCGCCGGGGGCGGGGCGCCGGGCGATGCCGGCGTACTTTTCGGGCTGGTCGGTGACCTTGCCGGCCGGGTAGTACTGGCCCATGAGGTTCAGGTAGGTTGCCGGGCCCAGCTCGCGGGCCAGCCAGGCGAAGATCTCGCGGCTCTCGTCGAGCAGGCCGGGCATCACCAGGTGACGCACGAGGAGGCCGCGCCGCGCCAGGCCGCGCTCGTCGAGCTGCAGGTCGCCGACCTGGCGGTGCATCTCGCGAATCGCCGCCCGCGCCACCTCCGGGTAGTCGGGGGCCAGCAGTAACCGCTTGGCGGTGGCGCGGCTCCAGAGCTTGAAGTCGGGCATGTAGATGTCGACGACGCCGTCGAGCAGCTGTAGGCTCCGCAGGCTGTCGTAGGCCGAGGTGTTGTAGACGATCGGCAGCCGTAGCCCGCGGCGGGCCGCCACCGCCACCGCTTCGATCACCTGCGGCGCGACGTGCTCGGGGGTGACGAAGTTGATGTTGTGGCAGCCTTGCGCCTGCAGGTCCAGCGCCATCGCGGCGATGTCCTCCGGCCCCGCGACCTCGCCCGCCGGCCGCTGGCTGATGTCGTAGTTCTGGCAGAACACGCAGCGCAGGTTGCACCAGGCGAAGAAGATCGTCCCCGAGCCGTTCCAGCCGCGCAGGCAGTCCTCCTCCCCGAAGTGGGGGAAGAACGACGCCACCCGCGCGTGGCGTCCCGACCGGCAAACGCCGACCTCGTCGGCGAGGCGGTCGATCTCGCAGTCGCGAGGGCACACGCGGCAGTCGCGCAGCTCCTCGAGCGCCCGCTCGACGCGCCCGTCGAGCTCACCGGATTCGAGGAGATCGAGGTACGCAGGACGGAACGGGCGATCAGTCATGCGACGAAGGTAACGGCGCGGCCCGATCGATCGCAAGGTGGTGAGGAGGCCGGCGTCCGCGTCAGCGGGAGAACCCTGGCTCGCAGCCGAGGAGCGGTGTCGAGCCGGATCAGGCGCTCGAGCCCTTCTCTTGCCGGTCTAGGAACACGCAGGATTATGTACCTCCTGCATTATGTAGCTACTACATGGTACTGGGAGAACGGCCGCGTGTCGTGAGCCACAGCGGAAAGGGGTTCCAGCTACCGATCAGGCCGCCGGAAGCACAGACCTCGCTTATCGTCACCTCAGCGTGAGCACGATCTTCTGCTCGTCGGCCACCTGGCTCGAGAGGCTGTGCGGGTCTGGTGAAGGTCCGGGGCGGCTCGCTTTCATTTCCGCGCGAAGGCGCATGTTGTGTGACCTGAGTTTATGTGATACAGAGTAGTGGTTATAAATCTCATACACTGTCTTGGTAATCGCGGGCCACGCGCAATCGGAGGGCTTGATGGCCGATCAACTGGGAAGGCTCGAGCAGCTCTTGTTGTTCGCCGTGCTGCGGCTCGACGAGGATGCGTATGGTGCCACGATTCGGCGGGAGATCCGCGAGCGCACCGGGCGCAGCCTTACTACGGGGGCGATCTACACGACGCTGCGGCGGCTGGAGGACCGCGGCCTGGTCAGCTCGTGGGTGGGGGAGCCGACGCCCGAACGGGGCGGCCGGCGCAAGAAGTTCTACCGGCTCGAGCCTGCCGGCCTGAAAGCCATCGATCGCTCTTGGAGCGAGGTGCGCGACATGAGCGCCGGGTTGGCGGCGAAGCTCGGTCGCCGCCTGGACGAGGCCGAGGGATGAAGGCCTCGAGGCCACCACGGCTTGCTGAGGCCCTGTTGGCCCTCCGCGTCAAGCAGGAGTTCCGCGAGTTCGCGCTCGGCGATCTGGCGGAGGAGTACAGCGAGCAGCGCGCCACCCGAGGTTGGCTGGCGGCGCGTCTGTGGTACTGGTGGGATGCCGTGCGCGCGCTGCTCGGCAGCGGCGGTGATGAGCGCCCGAGCGACCCGCCGCACGGCCCGCAAGGGGGTCGGAGGGGAGGCGTCCTCGAGTCGATCCGCCGCGACGCGCTACTTGCCCTCCGCTCGTTCGCCCGCTCACCGGTCTTCACGGCGGCGGCGATCGTGACGCTGGCGCTGGGCATCGGCGCGACGACCGTCGCATTCAGCATCGCGGACTCGGTCCTGTTCCGCCCGATTCCCGGCATCGCTGACCCCGAAGACGTGGCGATGGTATGGGCCTGCGGCGAGTCGCCTCGTCCCGGTGGCTGCATGATGAGCGGTCTTTCGTATCCGAACCTCGACGACGTCGCGTCGCGTCTGACCTCGACCTCCGGGTTTGCGGGCCAGGTGACGACGGGTAACGCAGAGGTCGTCGTCGGCAGCTCATCGCCGCTATCGCTCGATCCACAATACGTCTCTCCCGCGTACTTCGAAGTGCTCGGGATGCAGCCTCACCTGGGGCGGACGTTCACCGCCGAGGAGCACGGTGAGGGGGTTGGAGAGCCGGTGGCGGTGATCAGCTACAGGTTGTGGACGACGCTCTTTGACCGCTCACCCGACGTGCTCGGTGAGACGATGCTGATCGGGGGGCATCCGTTCACCGTGATCGGCGTGGCCGCTCGCGGCTTCCATGGAGTCAGCCGGGGCCCGGCCGGCGATGACCTCTGGCTTCCCGGATCCACGATGCTGTGGGTCAACGGCGGGGAAGGGGACATGAGCGACCGCGGCAGCACGAGCGATTTCATCTACATGGTGGCCCGCCGCCACTCCGGCGTGAGTTGGGAGCAGGTCGAGGCCGAGATCGACTCATTCAGCGACTGGCTCGCCGAGCAGTATCCGGAGGCGAACGCTAAGTTCCACGAGATCGATTTCCGGGTGTACCCGAACGTCGGCGAGGTGCCGGCGCAGGCCGCCGCGATGGTCTGGGCATTGGTCGCCGTGGTCGGGTTGATCTTGTTGATCGCCTGCTCCAACGTCGCCAACTTGCTGGTGATCAAGGGGTTGCGGCGGCGCGGCGAGGTGGCGGTGCGCAAGGCGCTCGGCGCCAGCTCTGGGCGCCTGATCGGACAGCATCTCACCGAGAGCGTCACGCTTTGGCTCATCGGCGGCGCCGTGGGAACCGGGCTGGCGTTCGCGCTGATGCGCGTCGTGGACCGCCGGATTCCCGAGTTTTCCGGAACGATGCTGCTCGATCTCCGGGTCCTCACGTTCGCCGCCGTCCTTTCTCTCACGGTCGGCCTGGCGTTCGGGGCCCTGCCCGCGCTCGCCGTCGCGCGCATCGAAGCCGCCCGTTGGTTGACTCAGGCAGGGTCGGCCGCGACGAGCGGCCGTGGCCGGCTGCGTGGCGCGCTCAGCACCGTCCAGCTTGCCGCCACATTGATGCTCCTGATCGGCGCGCTGCTCACGAACCGAGCACTCGGCGCCCTTTCGGCGATCGACCTCGGCTTCAACCCGGACGGCGTGACGGTCTTCGAGGTCGGCCCCGGAAGCGCTCGTTACGACGATCTCGGCCGCGCCGAGTACTACAGGGAGATGCTGGGGCGGCTCCGATCCGATCCCGCCGTCGAGGAGGCGTCGCTGGCGTTCAGGGTTCCGTTCGTCGGTGGCGGCATCACCTCCTCGATCCGCCGGGCGGGCGAGAGCGGCGGCGAAGAGCGCATATTGATGACCGATGTCGATCCCCGCTTTTTCGACGTCCTCGAGATCCCGATGCTGGCCGGCCGCCCGTTCACCGGCGAGGAATACCTGGCCGCGGTGGCCAGCCGGTCGGTCATCCTCGGCGCCTCGACCGCGCGGCGGCTGTTCGGCGATGCGGACCCGCTCGGCGAGCTCGTCGAGTTCCCGCGCCAGAGCGGCCCCGGGCTCCGCTACCGCGTCGTCGGCGTCGCCGCCGACGTGCGCTTCTCCCGGAGCAGCCTCCGGGAGGGCGTCGAGGCGATGGTCTATCGGCCGTTCGGCGGCGAGGCCTCGATTCCCTCGTCGGCGACGATCATGGTTCGCGCCCGACCCGGCGCGACGGAGCTCGGGAACACGATCCGGACGATCGCCGCCGTGCTGGACGACAGCGTCCGGGTGACCGGCCTGCAGGCGCACGAAGACGCGGTGAGCCGCTCCTACGGGGGAACGGCGATCATCGCATCGCTCAGCGGCTGGCTTGCCCTGCTGGCGGCGCTCCTCGCCGCCGTCGGCCTCTATGGCGTGGTCGGCGTCGCCGCCGACGAGCGCCTGCGGGAGTTCGGCATCCGCGTGGCGCTGGGGGCGGACTCGCGCGTGCTGCTGGCGGCCGTCGCCCGCGAGGCCGCGGGCGTGGTGCTGGCAGGCCTGCTCCTCGGAATGCTCGGCTCGTTCGCCCTCGGCATCGTCATCGAGAGCTTCCTGTACGGCGTCAGCCCGCTCGATCCGCTGTCCTGGGCCCTCGCCGCCCTGCTCCTCGGCGTCGTCGCGGCGCTGGCGATCCTCGGCCCGGCACGACGCGCAATCACCCTCGATCCGGTCGAGGTGCTGCGCGCCGGTTGAGACCGCGCGTCGCGTCTACCAGCGACTGCGAGTAACGGAGGCCGGGCGGAGGCGGCTTCCAGGCTTAAGCAGGCCGCGTGCTTGCCGCGCTCTCCCTGGGAGAAATCGTACTGATCTCGAAGCTCCCAGTCGTCAGGATCCGTTCGTTTCCTCATAGGCTCTCTTTTCGCGCCGACTGGCTACGCGGGCGCTGATGATTCGGATCCGATCCCCACGTTCCGCATACCCGACAACCACGAAACGTCCCAAATTACGAGCGGCCGATACAGCGGAGTGTGGCAGCTCAGCAGTTGCACGCCCGGCGGCGCCGGAAGTCGACCACCTTGCCGCCGGGCTCCAGCGCCAGCTCGCAGCACTGCTCCAGCCGCTGTCTGAGCAGCTTGCGCGCCCGCTGAACGCGGGATTTGGCGCCCGACAGTGAGAGGCCGAGCCGGTCCGCGACTTGCCGCTGGGAAAGGCCCTCGAAATCGGCCAGCAGCAGCGCCTCGCGGTAGCCATCGGGGAGCGACTCGGCGGTGGGCCGCAGCCAGGTCAGGACCTCCTCGTGCACCTCGTGGTCGCCGTCGAAGGCCCCG
>DASWHK010000044.1:0-21604 GCA_036398215.1 Acidobacteriota bacterium
GGCAGGGACCGGCGGGGTCTCTCCAGGAGCTGTCGCCAGGCAACCGTCGCCTCGGGAGCGACGAGGGTCCTGCATGGTTTGCAGCCGGCGACGTTCCAGTCCGGGTCGGGCGGACGCTGAAGACCCCCACGGGCGGGGCTAGCGGCTTCGTCCACCCGCGCCACCATGCGTGTCCTCGCAGGGGCTTTGCAGCGTCCCGCAGGTGAGGGGAGGCTGCACCTGTCCCGACAATCGAGCGGCTGAGCAGGTCGTAGGGGACCTGCGCAGCCGGCAAACGACGTGAGCGGGGTGGTGGGAAACCGCCTACCCCGCCCACGTGACCAGAGCGTGGGCGAGGTAACGGGCATTCGCCCACATCGCCCACGCAAGAACAGGGTGAGCAGGTCGTAGGGGACCTGCCCACCGGACAAGAGCGTAGGCAGGCCGTAACGGGCCTGCCTACGTTGTATTTCAACCATGCTATCCGCCCCCGCGGTGAAGGTGAGGACGAGAGCATGTGGGTGCTCTTGCTGCTGGTTTGTACCTGCAATCGGCATGCCAGCGACGTAGCTCGCGCGGCGTTCGCGCCGCTCTTTTTTCCAGACCGCGACCGTTCCAGCGGCCGTTCGCGCCGCGTCCCGGTCCGCGACCTCGTCGGCACCGGCGTTTCTCGCCGGCCCCGAGACCCTCGTTCCCCCACCCCCACGGGCGGCGCTTCGCGCACCCCCGACCTTTCCTTCCGTGACACGAGCCCGACGTGCGCGCCGCGCGCCGTGAGGAGCGGTGCGCCCGGCGACCGGGTTCTTTCCTTCCGCGACACGAGCCCGAAGTGCGCCCGGCGCGCCATGAGCAGCGGTGCGCCCGGCGCCCGACCCCACCGAAATGCCGTCCAGGAGGTGACCTGCACCCGAGCCGTTTGAACGTCGCCCGGCGTAGGCGCCGGCGCGACCCGAACTCGCGATGAAACCCACAACGCTGCAAGGGAAACGGGAGGGTCCCTTGGTCGTCCCGGCCACAGGAGGCCCTCGATGAACAACCACAGACGATCCAGGCCGTTTCTCGGAGCCGTCGTTTGGCTCCTTTCCATGGGGGTGGCGTTCGCCCATCTGAGCGACACGAACTCGTATCCGCCGCTCTCCTACTCGGGAATCCCCGTCGGCTCCGGCCAGACGTACACCGACGCCATCTTCGGGACGCCGGTGAAGCGCCTGTCGGACGCCTTCAGCTCGCCGCAGTCCGGCGTCAGCCTTCCCTTCGTGATGACCGAGTACGCGACGGTCGCGCCCTTCAACCAGGACAACTCCCGGCTCATCCTCCAGCACGGCAGCTACTTCGGCCTGCATGACGGAGCCGGGAACTTCATCCGCCTCTTGCCGGCGGCGATCTCCGCCTCGAGCGAGCCGCGCTGGTCGCGCAGCAACGCCAGGGTGCTGTACTTCGTCTCCGGCAACCGCTTGAGCCAGCACAACGTCGATAGCGGCGCCACGTCGGTGGTCCACACCTTCTCGGAGTACGGCAGCATCAGCGGCAAGGGCGAGTCGGACATCTGCTTCGACGGCGACCACTTCGTTTTCGTCGGCGACAACCGCGAGGTCTTCGTCTACGAGATCAGCACCGGCCGCAAGGGCGCGGTGCTGAACACCGGCGGTCGCGGGATCGACAGCGTCTACATCACGCCGGGCGACCAGGTCACGGTCACCTGGCTGCAGGCGGGCAACGGCCGCTACAACGGCATCGAGCTGTTCGATCGCGACATGCGGTTTCAGCGCCAGCTCGCCCGCGCCGGCGGACACATGGACGTGGGACGCGACGCCGATGGTCAGGGCGTGCTGCTGTGGGCCAACGCCGCCGACCCGGCGCCGGTGTGCGACAACGGCGTCGTCAAGATCCGCTTGTCCGATGCCAATCAGACCTGCCTGGTCACCTTCAATTGGAACCTGGCGGTCAACGTCGCGGCGACCGACAACAGCGGCTGGGTCTACGTCGCCACCTACGCCCCGGGAGACCCCGATCCCCTGAACGGCGCCTGGCCGACCTATACCAACGAGATCCTGCAGGTGAGGCTCGATGGATCGGCGGTCCGGCGGCTGGCGCACCATCGCAGCCGGCCGCTCAACGGCTACAACTACACTCCCCGACCCAGCGTCAGCCGCGACGGCACCAAGATGGTGTTCAGCAGCAACTTCGGAATGCAGCAGAGCGGCTACCCGACGGAGTACGCCGACGCCTACCTGATCGACGGCCTGTCGTCGGCCGGCACTGCCGGCGGGGGCGGCGATGACGGCGGCGGCGGCACCGACCCCGGCGACGGCGGCGGTGGGGACGACGGCGGCGGCTCCCCCGCGCCTCAGCCGCCTCCCGGCGGCGTTACCCGCGTCGAGGAGGATGGAGCCGGCGTGACCTTCGAAGGGACGTGGTTCGACAACGGCTCCGCGGGCCACAGCGCGGCCCGCGCCAAGCTGGCGATGGACCCCGGCGCCCGCGTGACCTTCAACTTCGTCGGCACCGGCGCGAGCTGGATCGCCTACCGCGATGAATGGTCGGGGATCGGCGAGGTGTACGTCGACGGCTCCTTCGTCGACAGCGTCGATACCTACGCGACTCCCGCTCAGGCGCAAGCGGTCATGTACACCGTTCAGGGGCTGACGTCCGGCGCCCACAAGCTGGAGATCCGGGCCACCGGCCGGCGCAGTGGCGCCTCCGGAGGCAGTTGGATCTGGGTCGACGCCTTCGACCAGATCGCCGGGGGTACCACCTCGGGTGGCGATGGCGGTGACGGCGGTGGCGATGGCGGCGGCGATGACGGCGGTGGCGGAGGCGGCGGAGGCGGCCCGACCGGCGCCACGGTGCTGATCGAGGAGAATGACCCGAGAATCGGCTTCACCCCCGGCTGGCACGCGAACAATTCCTCCGTGCACAGCGGTGGCCGCGCCGTCCTGTCGATGGAAGCCGGCGCCCGCGCGACGCTCGACTTCAACGGCACCGCGGTGACCTGGCTCGCCTACCGCGACGAATGGTCGGGAATCGCTCGCGTCTACCTCGATGGGCAGCTCGTCGCCGAGGTCGATACCTACGCAGCACCGGTCGCAGCTTCGGGCCTTCACTCGCAAAGCTTGCGCCGGTCGCAAGGGAGCAGCGCCCAGTCGCGGATGTACGCGATCAGCGGTTTGCCGGCGGGCGATCACCAGCTGGTGATTGAGGCGACCGCGCAGCGCAACCCTGCCTCGGGCGGATCGTGGATCTGGGTCGACGCGTTCGAGGTCGTGCAATGACCGTAAGCGAGACTGCGTAGCGGTCCGGGAGGGGACGGGCCGGGGACCACGCTGGTCTCCGGCCCGTTTTGCGTCGGGAAGAAGATCGGCGGCGCACAACCCCGGGGTCGCGGGAGCCGCCGCGCCCCCATCCTGAGGGCAGTGAAGCGGGCGCGTGGGGCTTGCGGGCGATGGCCGCGTCGAGCCTCCTCGACGATGGCTCCGGCATCGCCTGCGTCGGCTCTCCTTGCCCTCTCCCGCAAGGTCCACGCGCCAGACCCATCGGAGTTTCACCACGGCCTCCTAGTGTCGGGAGCGGCCATCGCGAGCTCACCCCACTTCGACTTCAGCGCCTTGCTCGTGGAAGCGCCACTTGTTGAGCTTGTTGAGCAGCGTCTTGTAGCAGACGTTGAGGCGCTGGGCGGCTTCCTTGCGGTTCCAGTTGGTCTCTTCGAGGACCCTCAGGACCGCCTCCTTCTCGGCCCGCTCGGCCGCCTCGACGCCGATGTCGATCAAGGACGCCTGCGGGTCGTTGATCGCCGTCGACATCGAGTCGGCGGCGCCGCGCAGGCGACGGCTCTCGAACACCGACATCACGTCATGGTGGTCGGGCAGCAGGACGTAGCGGCGGATCAGGTTCTGCAGCTCGCGGACGTTGCCAGGCCAGTGGTACTCGAGGAACTCGGCGCTCAGCCCCTCGGGCAGCTCGTCGACCGGGGAGCCGTATTGCTCGGAGTAGGTGGCCAGGAAGTGGTGGGCCAGCGGCAGGATGTCCTCGCGCCGGCGGCGCAAGGGAGGAATCTCGAGCGTGATCACGGCGAGGCGGAAGAAGAGGTCCTCGCGAAACTCGCGCTTGGCGACCGCCTCATCGAGGTTCTTGTTGGTCGTCGCGATGACGCGCGCCTGCATGTCGATGGGGTGCTTGCCGCCGACGCGCTTGAACTGTTTGTCCTGGAGAACGTGCAGGAGCTTGGCCTGCAATACCGGGTCCATCTCGCCGATCTCGTCGAGCAGCACGGTGCCATTGGCGGCGACCTCGAACTGGCCCACGGTCCGCTGGGTGGCGCCGGTGAAAGCCCCCTTCTCGTGGCCGAAGAGCTCGGATTCGAGCAGACCATGGGGCAGCGCCGCGCAGTTGATCTTGACGAACGGCCGCTCCCGGCGCTCGGACTGCTGGTGGATGTGGCGCGCCACGACCTCCTTGCCGACCCCCGACTCGCCGAGGATCAGCACCGGGACATCCTTGTCGGCGACGTGCTCGGCGATCTCCTTGATCTGCTCGACCTGGCGATTTGCGCACAAGAACTCGCCACCCTGTCGCTGTCTCGCTGGCGCTCCGCTAGGGTTGCCCATTGTTTCCCTCCTAAACACCCTCTCGCGCTGACCGTGCCCGGTTGTCAGTTGCGGGCCCGTTGCTGCGGCCCCAGCCACGCATCAGTTCTTGGTCCGTGCTCGTCGCGGCCCGGGAATTCGGCGCCGCGCTGAATGGCCGGGCCCGCGGCAACGAGGCCCGCCGGCTTCGTCGCCCGGCCCGGCGCACATGGAGTGATGCAACCGACGTGCCAAGGCCTTCGTCAGCCGATCCGGGCTTGAATTCGGGCGATCAGGGGCAATGGGGGGCGGTTTCGCGGGACGATCGGATCAGCGCCGCGCCGTCGCGCCGGGGGCTGCCGCCGCCGGCCCGGCACTTCTTGGCAGCGTGCCTGCACGGTTTGCACCCTGGAGGCGGATGATCCGCTCCGCCAGTCGCCGTCGCGCGCCGAGCAGGACCTCGGGGTTCGCATCCCAGCCGAAGGGAGTCGCGGCGACCGACTCGGCTTGCCGGTCGGCGTATGCGCGGTCGCCGGCGGCGGCGAGCAGGACCAGATACTCGTAGTCCTCGAGGCCGTCGCGGATGAGCTTGAGGCGGACGCTCTCGATCGGGATCTCGCTATGGCCGCCGATCCGCTCGGGCGTGCCGGGATAAAAGAGCGTGCCCTCGCCGTTGCCGCCGTACAGCCGCACGTCGACCCAGGGGTCGCCGTCACCGTAGCCCTCGACGGTGTTGTAGTAGAGCTCGCCCTCGATGCGATATCGCCAGGCGATCCACTGCATCACCCGGTTGGCGACCGCTGGCGCGTCGATGACGTAGCTCGGCCAGTCGTCGAAGTAGTCGCCGCCGACGATGTTGCAGCCGTGGCTGGCGCAGGACTGGTAGGCCCAGAACGTCGCGATGTCCGGGGCCTGCGCCGGCGAGGCCGGCCCCTCGCACCAGGGGCTGAAGTCGGGCTTGGCGTGGACGCAGTTGAGCAGCGGCACCCAGATGTCGACGACCTCGCGCAGGCTGTCGACCACCTGCTCGGTCAGCAGGGTGCGGATCTCGGGGTCGGCGCGCCGCAGCTCGCGTCCCAGCTCGAGAATACGGGCGTAGTCCTCCTCGCCCTGGGGCTCGTCAAACAGGTAGAAGAAGAGCCGATCGAACCAGCCCTTGTCGCGGAAGTGCTCGGCCCATGCCCTCCAGTAGGCGAGTCGCTCCTCGACGCCGTTCAGCGATCCGGGGGTGCGCAGGTCGACGGAAGTCACCCTGGCGCCCGGGAGCGGGTCGTCGGGCCCCAGCACGGTGCCGTCCAGGAAGCCGCCCATCTCGGCGTCGTAGTCGTCCCAGTCGAGGCGAAAGCCGCGGCCGATGCGCACCACCTCGGGCGTCCGCCAGCTGCCGCCATGGAGGCTGATGCGGTGCAGCAGCGCCGCCCGGGCATAGAGCCGGCTGACCTCCACGAGATCGCCGTCGTGCTGGCGGAGCGCCGTCAAGCCGCTGAAGCCGAACGACGTCCGCAGGCTGGCGGTCGACGGCAGCGTGAACGGCCAGACCTCGAGCCGCAGCGGGATCACCGCTGCGATCTCGCCGGCGACCGTGACCGTTGCTTCGCCCTCGTAGAGGCCGGGCCGGGCGCCGATGGGCACGTAGACCTCGATCCAGATCGGCTGGTTGCGGCCGCCACGGATCGAGAAGGGGAATGCGTTGCGCCGCTCGCCGGAGTAGCGGTCGAAGCGGGGCACGAGGGGGTCCGGCCACTCGCCGGCCTCGCTCTGGCGCGACGATGGCACCTCGATGTCGACGCTGTCGACCCGATAGACGGTCAGGTGGCCGGCGGCGATCCGGGCGCCCTGCTGGCCGGTGAGCGACGAGACCTCGACGTCGACGTGGTGGATGTCGCGGGCGCTGTGCAGGACGACCTGAAGAGACTCGAACTCGTTGCGGGCGGCGGCGATCGTTGCCGGGGTTCGGGCGCGCGGCGGGTCATGGGGGCGGACCTTGACGGTCGCGTGGGTGGTCCAGTAATCGAGCTCGTCGGCCGCCGAGAGCGCCGGCGCCGGCGGCACGAACGGCCCCAGCACGTGCGCCGCCAGCATCAAGGAGAGGATCAGCTTGCCAGGCATTCTCGGGCTGCCTTTCTGGTTATGGATGGCGCCGCGCCGGCGACCAGTCGGCACATCTCCTCGACCTTCGCGTCCCACGATTCGCGGTCCATCGCCGCCGATACCGAGGCGCGCGGCCCGCCGCCGCTTTCGAGAACGTCTTCGATCGCGGCGATGAAATCCCCGTGCCCGTGGGCGATTCGGACCAGGCCCGTCAGCCGCCGCGCTTCCGGCAGGTCGGTGGAGATCACCGGCAGGCCGGCGGCGAGGTACTCGCGCATCTTGAGGGGGTTGGCGGCCAGCGTCAGCTCGTTGACCACGAAGGGCACCAGCGCCACGTCGAAGCCCTTGCAGTAGGCCGGCAGCGTCGCGTACGGCTGCGGGCCGAGCAGGTGGACGTTGGGCAGCGGCCGCAGCGCCGAGACGTCGGTATCGATCTTGCCGATCATGACGATCGACCACGCCGGCCTCTCGATCGCCAGCCGGCGGATCAGCTCGAGGTCGACCCAATCGGCGAGCAGACCGAAAAAGCCGATCACCGGGCGCGGCAGGCGCTGCAACGCCTCGGGAACGGCGGTGCCGGGGTCGCAGGCCCGCCGGAAGTGGTCGACCTCGACCCCGTGGGTGACCAGGTGGGTGGCCGGGTTGAAGCGCCGCTTGGCCTCCAGCAATGGCTCCGACGAGACGATCACCAGGTCCGATCTCTCGACCAGCTCGCGCTCCATCCGCAGGATCGCCCCCTTGTCGGCGCCGCGGAACTCCGAGTACTCGTCGACGCATTGATAGAGGACCATTTGCTCGCCGAGGCGCCCGACCACGCCGCTGGAGCTGGGCACGAAGCTCCAGGTGATCGGCCGCTCGAAGCCCAGCCGGCGGCAGACGCGGCGCAGCATGAACGCGAGCAGGCGGCGATTGATCGAGCGGGCGAAGGCGCTGCCATGGAAGGGGATCACCACGGGGGTGAAGACCCACAGGTTGTCTTCGACCTGGCGGCAGCCGCGCAGGAAGCCGCGCAGCTTTTCCCAGACCCGGCGGGCGTCGCGCGCCGAGACCGTCGGGTTGCGGACGCCGAGCGAGTTGACCCACAGGACCCGGTTGTGGCGGGCGAGCCGGGTCATGACGTGCTTCTTGCTCAGCGGGTCGCTGTCCCAGTCGTTGGCGAAGCAGATGATGTCGCGACCCTCGATCATGGCTGCAACCGAGGAATCATGCCGGGATCCACTCGAATCGGCGCGTGCTCGCTGGCCGTCACCGACGGCGCATCTACGAAAACCCGGTGCCAGGCCTCGAAGACCAGCAGCGTCCACAGCTCCTGGCTGTTGTCGCGCTCGTGGCGCTGGTGCTCGGCGGCGATCCGGGTGATCACCGCGGGGTCCATGTAGCGGCTGCAGGCGGAGTCGTCGGCCAGCAACCGCTCGTGGATCAGCGCCTCCAGATGGCTGCGCAGCCAGGGCCCGGTGGGCACCGGGAACCCCATCTTGGCGCGCTCGAGGACGAACGGGGGCAGCCGCTTGCCGACGGTCTGGCGCAACAGCCGCTTGCTCTCGCCCCAGCTCGTCTTCAAGGAAGTCGGCACCTGGGCACTGAGCTCGACGAGGCGGTGGTCGAGGAAGGGCACCCGCAGCTCCATGCCGTTGGCCATCGTCATGCGGTCGGCCTTCAGCAGCAGGTCGTCGGGCAGCCAGACCTTGGTGTCGAGGTAGAGCATGCGATCGAGCGGCGAAGCGCCGCGGCTTCGCTCCCAGTAGTCGGCGAGCAGCGAGTCCAGCCGCTCCTCGGCCCGTTCGGGGGCCGCCAGGCCGAGCAGCTCGGCCTTGAGCTCCGGAAGAAACCCCCGCGCCACGCCCCGATAGCGGTGCTCGAGCGGCCTCTCGAGGCCTTGCAGATACCAGCGGGCGCGGGGGTCGTCGAGCCACTCGGCGGCCGCCGGGCCCAGCGAGCGCAGGAAGCCGGGCAGCCCCCGGTACAGCCGCTCGAGCGCCAGCATCCGCGGATAGATCCCGTAGCCGGCCAGGGTCTCGTCGGCCCCCTCGCCCGAGAGCACCACGGTGACGTGCTCGCGGGCGAGCTTGGAGATGAAGTAGAGGGGGATGCAGGTGGGGTCGGCGAGCGGCTCGTCGAGGTGCCAGACCAGCCGGTCGAGGAAGTCGCCGAAATCAGCCGCCCGGAGCCTGAACTCGTGATGGTCGGCGCCGAAATGGTCGGCCACCCGGCGCGCCCAGTGCAGCTCGTTGGCCTCGTCGGCGGCCGCCGAGTCGGCCTCGTAGCCGACGCTGAAGGTCTTCACCCGGCCGCCCGCCTGCTCGGTCATCTCCGCCAGCACGGCGCTCGAGTCGAGGCCGCCGCTGAGCATCACCCCGAGCGGCACCTCCGAGATGAGCCGGTCCTCCACCGCGTCGTGGAACAGCGTCTCGAAGCGCTCGCGGCAGGCGGCGGCCGGCAGCCTCTCGGCGCCCTCGTGATCGATGTCCCAATACCAGCGCACGTGCATCTCGGTGCCGTCGTGGAGCAGGAAATGCCCGGGTTGCAGCTTGAAGATGTCGCGGAACATGGTGCGCGGCCCGGGGACGTAGCGCAGCGACAAGTAGAGGTCGAGCGCCGCCGGATCGACCGCGGCGCGGACCTCGGGAAGCGTCAGCAGCGCCTTGATCTCGGAGGCGAAGGCCAGGAAGCCGCGGCCCCGGTAGTAATAGAGGGGCTTGATGCCCAGCCGGTCGCGGGCCATGAACAGCCGCTGCTTGCGGCGGTCCCAGATGGCGAAGGCGAACATCCCGCGCAGGTGCTCGAGGCAGTCGACCCCGTACTGCTCGTAGGCGTGGAGGATGGCCTCGGTATCCGAGCGCGTCTCGAAGCGATGGCCCTCGGCGCGGAGCCGGGCGGTCAGCTCGCGGTAGTTGTAGATCTCGCCGTTGAAGACGATCACCTGGGAGCCATCCTCGTTGAGGATCGGCTGCTGGCCCCCCTCCAGGTCGATGATGCTCAGCCGCCGGTGGCCGAGCGCCACGTTGCGGTCGATGAAGTAGCCGTCGTCGTCGGGGCCGCGATGGGTCATCGAGTCGGTCATCGCGACGATCGCCGACGGCTCGAGCCGCTTGCCGTCGAAGTTGATCAATCCGCAAATCGCGCACACGGGGAGCTCTTTCCGTCAGCTAGCAAGGTGGGCGTCGTAGTGGTTGACGAGGCGGTACAAGGGCCTGTCTCGCCGCGATAGAGAGCAAGATGCGTGCCATGCGCGCAGAGCGCCGCAGAGGGCTTCCTGCTACGATGCCGGCCGGGGGCGAGATCCGGGACGGAAGCGACATTCCGTCGCAGTGGAGCCCTCGTGCCAGCGTGGCCAGCCCGTTCTTGGGCCTTTACATGCGGCCGCGCTTGTTTCAGAGTCGCTATCGCAGGCGGGAGCGAGCGAAGCTCCTGCGAGCCAGAGGAGCTCCGCATGGCATCGGGTCTGGAACCGCGGTTCGGTCGCTCGACCGGTCTTGTCGAATTGCTCGACCGCGTCCTCGACAAAGGCCTCGTGGTCGCCGGTGACATCAGGGTATCTTTGGCCGAGGTCGAGCTGCTCACCATCAGGATCCGTCTGGTCGTGTGCTCCATCGACAAGGCGGAGCAGATCGGGCTCGATTGGTGGCGCCGCGACCAGCGCCTGCTCGGGGAAGCTGCGCCCCAGCGGGGCATGGGTGACGAGAGTTTGCGCGAGCAAGTCGATAGACTGGAAGCAAAACTGGCCGAGCTACAGGCGCAGGGCAAAAAGACTTCAGGCCGCCGTCGGAGTGGCCGGTCAAAAAGCAACGGGTAGCAGCCTGTCCGAGGACGAGTACGTCCGGGGGTGAACATGGCATTGGAAAGGGTGGAACGGTCCGCTGGTGGCTCCAGCCTCATCGATGTGCTGGATCGCGTGCTCGACAAGGGCATCGTCATCGACGCCTGGGTGCGCGTCTCGCTCGTCGGCATCGATCTGATCACCGTCGAGGCCCGCATCGTCGTCGCCAGCATCGATACCTATCTCAAGTACTCCGAGGCGGTGAGCGGGCTGCCGACGGCCGCGGCCCCCGGCCTCGGCTCCATGAGCCAGAAGGCGCTGATGGCGGAAAACGAAGCCCTGCGGGCCCAGCTCGCCGCCGCCGAGAGCCACTTGGAAGAAACTCGGGAGCGCCCGCCGCGCAAGAGGAGCTAGGCCTTGGTCGAAGCGGCACGGACCTCGCTGTCACGCGGGCGCCCGGAGGGAACGGACGCCACGGCACGCCTGGACCTCGTCGACCGGCTGCGCGCGGCTCCGGACATCGGCGCGTGCGGTTCCGGCGCCCTGCAATGGCTCGCCGCTCATGCCGGCATCGAGCGCGGTCTGTTCGCGCGCGTCGATGACACCGAGCGCGAGCTCGTCGGCGTCGCCGGCTACGGGGTGCCGGATGACGCCGTGGCGAGCGTCAGGCTCGACTGCCGTGACTACGACACGCCGCTCTCCTGGGTGATCACCGGCAAGGACCTCGCCTCCTTCGATGCCGCCGAGCTGGGAAAGCGGGCCGGCGACATGCTTCTGGGCCCCGGCCCGATCACCGCCGCCCCGGTCTTTCCGGGCGACGAGACGCAGGCGGGCGGGGTGCTGCTGCTGACGCCGGCGGACGACGGCGGCATCGACGAGGACGCGGTCGAGTGGGCGGCGTCGGTCCTCGGCATGCGGCTGGGTCAGCTCATGCAGGGGGGCGACGGTCGCCCGACTTGGGGCGAACGGCTGAAACGCGAGCGCGCCTGGCTGTACGGCGTCATCGAAGCGGTCACCGACCCCATCCTCTTGACCGACCCCGAAGGACGGATCTTGATCGCCAACCGGGGCGCCGAGGACCTTCTCGTGGCCGAGGCCGACGCCAGCGAGGGACGCCGCCACGCGGTGGCACTCAACAACTTGATGTTCTCGGCCTCGCTCGCGCCACTATCCCAGCTCGATGACGCCCGCCGCCGCGAGCTGCTGCTCGTCGATCCCGTGGATGGCAGCGACCTGTTGCTGGAGCTCATCAGCACGCCGCTGCAGATTCGCTCCGGCGAGATGGGCAAGGTGGCGATCCTGCGCAACGTCACCGACCTGAACAGGGCGTTCGACGAGCTGCAGACCAACTACAAGAAGCTCCACAAGACCGAAGCCGAGGCACGCGGCGAGCGCGACCGGCTCGACCTGATCCTCAACTCGGTGGCCGACCCCATCCTGGTGACCAACGCCGAGGGGGAGGTCGTCCTGATGAACCCGCCGGCGGCACGGATCCTCACGGTCGGCGACGAGTCCGACCACGCCGCCGAGCGGCGCGTACGGGCCAACGACGCGATGTTGTCGTCCTTCCTGTCGAACGTCTATACACGCGCGAAGCAGCCTTGGCGCGCGGAGCTCAAGCTCACCGACCCGGAGAGCGGCGCCGAGCTGCCGATCGAGGCCATCGGCACCACCTACGCCGAGGCTTCCGGCGAGAGCGCGGTGGTGACCGTTCTGCACGACCGCAGCGAGGCGGCCGAGAAGGCGCGCCTCTACGAGCAGGTGTTTCGCCACTCCGCCGAGCTGGAAGAGAAGGTGCGCGAGGCGACCGCCGAGCTCGCCGAGCAGAACGAGCTGCTCCGCCGCCAGGCGCTCGAGCTGGAGCGGGCGTCGGCGATGAAGTCGCAGTTCCTCGCCAACGTCTCCCACGAGCTGCGGACGCCGCTCAACGCGATGCTCGGCTACACCTCGCTGTTGCTGGAGAGCGTCTACGGCGAGCTGACGCCCCAGCAGCACGACAAGCTGTCGCGGGTGGCCGCCAACGCCAACCACCTGACGACGATCATTACCGACGTTCTCGACATCGCCAAGATCGAGGCCGGCAAGATACCGGTGACCATCGAGGAGTTCCGGCTCTCCGATCTCGTCGAAGCGGTGCTCGCGGAGTTCGAGCCGCTGGTCGCCGACAGCGATCTCGAGGTTTGCGTCGACGTCTCCCGCGAGATCCCGCCGCTGCGCAGCGACCCGGGGAAGGTCAAGCAGATCGTCATCAATCTGTTCTCCAACGCCCTCAAGTTCACCGCCGACGGATCGGTGTCGCTGGCGGCGCGGCACGACGAGACCCGCGACCTGGTCACCATCGAAGTGGTCGATACCGGCATCGGCATCTCCGCCGACAACCAGAAGGCGGTCTTCGAAGCCTTCGGGCACAGCGCCCATCCGCTTACCACCGACAAGAGCGGCGCCGGGCTCGGCCTGTCGATCTCCAGGCGGCTCGCCGAGGTCCTGGGGGGCAAGATCGAGCTGGAGAGCGCCCCGGGAGAGGGTTCGACGTTCAAGCTGACCATCCCACGGAGGTTACCGAGCTCGTGATGGCCGATACCCCGCAGGACAAGACCGCTCCGACGCCGATGGTACTGATCGTCGACGACGCCCGCGACGGCCGCGAGAGCTGCGCCGACTACCTGTCTTTTCGGGGCTACCGGGTAGCCACCGCGGAGGACGGCGAAGAGGCGCTCGACCGGGCCTTCGAGCTGCGGCCCGACATCATCTTGATGGACCTGCGGCTGCCGAAGATGGACGGCCTCGAGGCGACGGAGATCCTCAAAAAGGACGAGCGGACGCGAGCGATCCCGATCATCGCGGTCACCGCCCACGCGCTTCCCACGACCCACGAGGACGCGATCGCCGCCGGGTGCAACAGCGTCATCACCAAGCCCTGCGCGCCCCGCGAGCTCGAGGCCGCCATCCGCGACGAGCTCGGCACCGGGAGTGTCGACGGGAACGGTGCGTGACATGAGCAAGACCGCAGCCGGCGGGAACGAGCCCAACGCTAGCGGCTCCGGCGGGCCGGCCACTGGCAGGTACGTCTACTGCATCATCCCGACGCCGGAAGTCCACGGCTTCGGTCGCATCGGCATCGGCCCCGAGCCCGCCGAGGTGCAGACGGTCAACTACGAAGGGATCGCCGCCGTCGCCTCCGAGGCGCCCCTGGAGGTCTACGAGCCGACCCGCGAGAACGTCCTCGCTCACGAGCGCGTCAACGAGACGGTGATGCGGGAGTTCACCGTCATTCCGATGTCGTTCGGCACCGTCTTCAAGACCGACGCCGACATCGTCGAGCTGCTGCGCAGCGCCCACGACGCCTTCCGCGACGTGCTCAAGAAGATGAAGGGCAAGGTCGAGTACGGCCTCAAGGTGCTCTGGGACCAGGAGAAGATCATCGAGGAGATCGAGAAGCAGGACGAGAGCGTGCGGCTGTTGCGCCGCGAGATCTCCTCCCGCGAGGGCTCGACCTACTTCGCCCGCATGCAATACGGGCGGCTGGTGGATTCGCTTCTCGAGGAGCGGTCCGAGGAGATCATCGCCCGGATCATGAGCGGGCTCAGCGAGGTGTGCGCCGCGTCGCGGGTCAACAAGCCGATCGGCGACAAGATGATCCTCAATGCCGCCTTTCTGGTGTCCCGTAGCCGGGAGTCGGACTTCGACTCGCTGGTCAGCGAGATCGCCGGCGAGCACCCCCACCTGAGCTTCAAGTACACCGGCCCGTGGCCCCCCTACAACTTCGTCAACATCCGGCTGAAGCTCGAGCGCGCGTCCAGCGAAGGCTCGTGATGGAAGCCGCCCTCGCGTGTTCATCCTCGACAGGCTGCTAGTCGGCGGCCTGGCCTTCGTGTTTGACCGTATCCGCGAGGTGGCGGAGAGCGAGCTCGAGGAAGACGAGGGCTCGCTGCGCGAGCGGCTGCTGTTGGCACAGATGCAGCTCGAGCTCGGCGAGATCAGCGAGGAGGAGTTCGCCGAGGTCGAGAGCTACGTGTTCGAGGGGTTGCGGGAGCTGCGTGGCGAGGGCCCGGAACAAGCGCTTTCCTTCGGCTCCGACGTCGGGGTCGAGGTGAGCTTCGCGGGCGGCGAAGAGCAGGCGGGATACGACGAAGACGATGACTGACTCCGGCAGGGCCACCTACGTCTACTGCCTCCTTTCGGCCTCGGCGCCGCCGCTGTTGGACGATGCGCCCGCCGGCCTTCCCGGCCTGTCGCCGGCCCGCGCGCTGCCGGTCGACGACGGCCTGTGGCTGGTGGTCGCCGACGCGCCGCTGCCCGAGTACGGGGCCGCCGCCGTCGAGTCGCGGCTCGACGACCTCGGCTGGGTCTCGACCCGCGCGGTGGCCCACGAGCGGGTCGTCGAGCATTTCGCCGAGGCCGCCACCGTCGTGCCCATGAAGCTGTTCACGATGTTCTCCAGCGACGAACGGGCGGTGCGCGACCTCGAGGAGCGTCGCGAGCAGATCGGCGAGATCCTCGAGCGGGTAACGGGGCGGCGGGAGTGGGGCGTTCGCATTCGCGTTGACGAGGCCGCCGCCCGGCGCGCCCTCGCCGAGGAGACGGCGAGCTTGCGCGGCGGCGGCGGGGTCTCCGGCAAGGAGTTCCTCCGCCACAAGCAGCGGCAGCGTGACGCTGCTCGCGAGCTCGCCGCCCGCGCCCGCGAGGACGTCGACGAGGTCCTCGCCGCACTCTCGCGGGAAGCCGCGGATCGCCGCCGCCTGCGGGCGCCGACCCCGGAAGCCGCCGACCGGCTGCTGCTCGACGCCGTCTTCCTGGTCGCCGAGGAGCGCACGGAGGCCTTCGAGGAGCGGGTACGGGAGGCCGCCGAGCGGTTGGCGCGGCATCATTGCGAGGTGACCTTGACCGGCCCCTGGCCACCCTACAACTTCGCGCGGCCGGCGGAGGAGACGGCGGGCCCGTGAGCGAGCCGCGTGCGGAATCGGCGAAGCAACGCGAGCCGCGCGTCGATCCGACCGCGGACCGCGAGCCGCGCGTCGACGCCTCCGGGGAACGCGAGAGGAGCGCCGACTCCGCCGCGGAGCGGGAGCCGCTGGCCGCCGAGATCTTCGACGACGCCGACGGCTCGCTGCTCGAGCTCGTCGACCACCTGCTCAACCAGGGCGTCGTGCTGAGCGGTGAGGTGGTCCTCGGCCTCGCCAACGTCGAGCTGATCTATCTGCGCATCTCGGCGCTGCTGTGCGCCGCCGACCGGGTGCTGCCGCCGCCGGAGTCGCAGCCACCGAAGTCGCGGCCGCCGAAGTCGCGGCCGCCGAAGTCGCCGCCGAAGTCGCGGCCGCCGAAGTCGCCGCCGAAGTCGCCGCCGCCGAAGTCGCCACCGAAGTCGCCGCCGCCGAAGTTGCCACCGAAGTCGCCACCGCCGAAGTTGCCACCGAAGTCGCCACCGCCGAAGTCGCCGCCGCCGAAGAACCGATGAGCCGTTTGGCGGTCTACGCGATCGCCCGGGCGGCGCCGTCGGGTCCGCTCGGCGTCGGGGTCGCGGGCGAGCCGTTGCGCTGGATTCCCTGTGGGAGCCTCGGTGTCGTCGGCGGCGAGGCGGAGAGCTGGCCGCAGCTCGACCGCCGGGCGCTGGAGCGCCACGACCAGACCGTGCGCCGCCTGGACGCGCTGGTGGACGCGCTGCTGCCGGCCCGCTTCGGGGAGGCGTTCGCCGGCGAGCCGGAGCTGATCGAGGCGGTCGCCGGCCGCCAGGCCGAGCTCGCCGCGGCGCTCGAGCGGGTCGCCGGTTGCGTGCAGATGACCCTGCGGCTCTTTGGCGAGCCCGCGGCGGGCGGCGAGCCCGCGGCGGAGGGCGAGTCCAACGCAGCCGCCGAACGCGCCAGCAGCCGAATGGAGGATCCCGCCGTGGCGGACGACGCCGCCGGACCGGGGACCCGTTACCTCGCAGCCCGTCGCGCCGCCCGGGAGAGGTCGCAGTCGATCCCCGAGCTCGCCGACCTCCGCCGGGCGCTGCGACCGCTGGTGCGTGATGAGCGCCTGCGGCGCCACGACGTCGCCCCGCTGCTGGCCAGCGCCCACGACCTCGTCGGCCGCGACGACATCGCCCGCTACCGGGAGGTCTGCGAGACCCACCGCCCGGCGCTGGCTGCGAAGGGCCGGCGCCTGACGCTCAGCGGCCCCTGGCCGCCCTATGCATTCGCGCCGGGGGTGGCTGCTACGCCCGTGGCGGAACGGCGGTGAGAGATGTGGACGTGTGAGAGATGTGGACGAGCGAGCCGGGCTTCATGAGGCAAGATGCGCGACTCCGGCCGCCGGCGCACGAGCCTCTCTCGTTCAGGAGGTCGTCTGGTGAGCGATGAAGCGCGCCAGCCGCCGGCCAGCAGCCTCGACGTCGAGGAGCTCGAGGCCCTGCGCCGCGAGGTCGAGCGGCTGACGGCCGCCGGCGGCCCGCCGCGCTGGAACCCGGACCCCGAGGACGTGCAACGCTCGGTCGCCCGGCTGGTGCTGACGCTGGCCGAGTTCATCCGCGCCCTGCTGGAGCGCCAGGCGCTCCGCCGCATGGAGGAAGAGACCCTCACCGACCAGCAGGTCGAGGACATCGGCCTAGCCTTGATGCGCCTCGAGGAGGCGCTTCACGACATGGCGCGCCGCTTCGGGCTGTCGCCCGAGGAGCTCAACCTCGACCTGGGGCCGCTGGGGCGTTTGCTTTGACCGGGTTGTCGCCGGAGGCGCCCAAACTCGACTCGGTGCCGCCCGGACGGCTTCTATTGCCTCGGGCCTCGCGGGCGCAGCAGGCGACCGGGCGCTCGCTCTCCAGCAGCGGCTCGCCGCGGTGCTCGACGAAGCTGGCGTTGCGGGCGAAGAAACGCTCGATCTCTCCTTCGCGGACCCGTAGCCACACGGCCTCGCCGCGCAACCGGGTCTCGCCGATCTGCACGTCGTGGTCGCCGGAGGAGACCAGCAGCCAGTCCGTGTGGCCGCGACGCTCGATGCTCAGTACGACGTCGCCGGCGTCGCCGGCGGCGTACCGGCGGATGACCATTTCGCCACGGCCGTCCGCGGCGGCCCCGTCCGAATCGGTCGCGAAGCGGCCGGGGGGAAGGGCGCCGTAGCGGCGCTCGTCCCGGCCACGGGCCAGCGCCGATCCGCCGGGCGCCAGCACCGAGACGAAGCGCGCCGGCAGCGGGGCGGCGAGGGCGGCGCGCAGGACCGGTGCCGGCGAGCGCTCGCCGTAGCGGCGCGAGACCCAGCCTTGCGGCGGCTCCTCGCGGCCGTGAATGACCTCGGCGGCGAGCGGCGAGGAGCCGCAGACGGTGATTCCGAAGAGGCTGCCGGCCGCGTCGCTGGTGACGTGCGCGAGCCCGCCGCCGCCAGGATCCTCCTGCAGTCGCAGCGGGTGACGCTCCGGCGGGAAGTGGTAGAGCAGCTCGAGGTCGTGCTCGCCGGCGCCCAGCAGGTCGTCGAGCACCAGCCAGTACTCGCCGCCGACCTGCAGGATGCGGCGCCGGTGGCGCGGCGCCCCGGGGAGCCCCGCGTAGCCGTCGTGCTCGCCTTCGAGGTGCTCGATGAAAGGCGCCGAGAAGCCGGTGCCGGGCGAGACGCCGGCGCGCGGGCCCCAGCGGAAGGTACCGGCCGGCTCGGACTGCGAGCGCCCGTCGACGACCACGGTGTTGTGGGCCGCCGTGGAGCGGAACCAATCCCGCCAGGCCGGGGCGAGGTTGTACACGAACGTCCCCGGGTCGACGAGGATGTCGCCCTCCGGACCATGCAGGGCGATCGACAGCGCGTCGGCGTGGCCGTGGCCGCCACCGAGGAAGCCGAGGCCGCCGCAGTCGAAGACCAGGTGGGCTTGGCGCGGCCCCCAGCCGCTGCGCTGGGCGAAGTAACCGGCCCCCGGCCGGTAGTCGTGGCGCCGCAGCGGGCGGTTGGCCTCGATCCGCTTCCACGCATCGACCGCCGCCGGCCCCAGCAGCCAGACCGTCTCCTCGCGCAGCTCCCCGGCCACCCACTTCCAGTCGGGCCGCTCGAAGAGGACGGCGCCGGTGCTCAGGGCGTCGGCGAACGAGCGGTAGTCCTGCGACGCCAGGGCCAGGGCGCGGCCGCCGTCGTCGTCGCCGAGGGCCGGCAGTGTGCCGTCGGCGCGGGTCAGGTTGGCGATGAAGGCGATCTCCGCCTCCAGCCGCCGCTGGAAGCGCTCGGGGAAAACGGTGCTGTTGGCGCGGCCGACCGCCGTCGCCTGCAGGTAGAAGTCGACCGCGTAGCAATGATAGCCGCAGGACAGCTCGGCGTGGACGCCTTCGACGTCCTGGCGGAGGATCTCCGCGGCCAGCAGCTCGAGGCCGCGTTGCTTCCAGGCGCGTGCCGACGGCAGGTCCGCGAACGTCTCGCCGGCCACGAACAGGGCCGCCGCCTCGCCGATCACGTGGGTGTTGGGGCTGCTGTATCGCGATGGGTAGCGGGCGACGTGGTCGAGCTGGGTGAACAGCGATCCCAGCAGCCGCCGGCTGCGCTCCTCGCTGAGAGAGGCGCAGGGCAGCAGCAGGAAGATGGTCCACAGCCAGGACAGGCCGCGGATCGCCATCTCCAGGCTCGAGCTCCAGTTGATGCCTTGGCTCTCCGGGTTCTGGTCGATCCAGGCGTCGAGCTGATCGAGGGCCGCCGCCGCGAAGCGATGCTCGCCGGTGAGCGCCCAGGCCTTGGCGAGCCGCGGCAGGTGCTGGTGCCGGTTGAGCTCGTGGATGACCTTGGGATCGGCCGGGTTGTCCGCCGAGGCGAGGTCGTAGTCGGCCGCGAAGCGCCGCGGCCAGCGGACGCCGGAGACCGGGTCGCGATGCCAGTCGATCTGCGGGCCGAGATCGACCTCGCCGAACCCCAGCAACGGCACCTTGCCCTCCGCCAGGCGCCGGGCTTCGTCGAGGCCGGCGTCGACGCCCTCGGGGAAACGCTCCCGGACGGTCTCGAACAGCCGCCGGCGGGCGGCGCTCGACACCGGCAGGTAGAAGCGCGGTGCCGCCGATTGCTCGAGGTAGCGCCTCGCCGCCGAGCCGCGCGTATCGTGGCCGCCGGCCGCCAGCTCGCGGACGAAACGGTCGCCGGGGGCCGCCGCCGGCAGCAGCCGGGCCCGCGCCCGGTCGGCCTCGCGGCCGAGGCGCTCGCGGACGCGGTGGAGGAGCTCGTTGCGGCCCATCGAGCGCAAGCGGGCGAGCTTGCCGGGCGGGCGTGGGGTGGCGGCGACGGTCATGTGGTCACCCGGAGGAGGCGTCGCACCATACGCACTGCGTTCAACGCGTCAGCCGGAGCGCGGCCAGGGGTGAGCGCGAGCGCGCCGGCGGCCAAGCGCTCGGCGGCGAGGAGCCCGGCGGCGAGGAGCCCCGCGGCGAGGCTGATGGGTATTCCTGACTTCAGCTTCACGGTCTCGATCATTGGCCTCGATCACTTCGCCACGCTCGGGCTGGATGTGCCCCTCATCTCCAAAATATCCTCACGACGGGGGTGCACTCCAGTCGGCCCGGGGGTCGCCTGCGCGAAGCCAACCCGAATCGACCACTTTGCCGACATCCTCGAAAGACAGATGCGCGCCGACTTCCGACTCTCCGCCGAGGTCGTCACCGCGGTGCTGGAAGAAGCGGGAGAAGCCGTGGAAACAGGCGGCGGCGGGCTTCGGGCCCGCTGACCTTAGTGTTCCGTACCGTAAATACGATGATGTTTGCAGGTCGTATTGTGGGGGGCTGAGACCCGATCGACGCCACCGGCGAGGGTTCCTGTCGATTGCGGGCTGCGCCGAACGACCATGCTGTAGACGTTGCGCCGGGATGGATGGGCCCGCGGCGCGCGTTCCCCACGTGCTTCAGGAAGAGGCGGTATCCTCATGCGGCACCGGCTTGAAGCCTGGAACAGGAGCGTGAAATGAGCGGAATTCGAGTACTGGCGGGGACGCGCAAGGGCGCGTTCGTGTTGACGTCCGATGGAAAGCGCCAGCGGTGGGAGGTCAGCGGGCCGCACTTCGCAGGCTGGGAGATCTACCATGTGAAGGGATCGCCCGCCGATCCCGACCGCCTGTACGCCTCCCAGACCAGCGGTTGGTTCGGGCAGGTCATCCAGCGTTCTGATGACGGCGGCGAGACGTGGCATCAGCCCGGCACACCGCCCGGCGAACCGACCACCACGCCGGACGGCATGCCCAAGGGCGAGAGCAACAAGTTCGTCTACGACACCTCGGCCGAGACCGGCAAACCGCTCACCACGCACCAGTGGTACGACGGCACGCAACACCCCTGGGAGTTCAAGCGCGTCTGGCACCTCGAGCCGTCGCTGACCGACCCGGACACCGTCTACGCCGGCGTCGAGGACGCGGCGCTGTTTCGCTCGGCAGACGGCGGTCAGTCGTGGGACGAGCTGGCCGGACTGCGCGGGCACGAGTCGGGAGCGCGATGGCAACCCGGGGCCGGCGGGATGTGCCTGCACACGATCCTTCTCGACCCGAGCGATCCCGGGCGCATGTACATCGCCATCTCGGCCGCGGGCACCTTCCGGACCGACGACGCGGGCAAGACGTGGCGGCCGATCAACAAGGGGCTGACGTCGAACTTCCTCCCCGAAGGCGAAGCCGAGGTTGGCCACTGCGTGCATCGCATCGCGATGCACCCGTCGCGCCCGCAGGTGCTGTTCATGCAGAAGCACTGGGACGTGATGCGCAGCGACGACGCCGGCGAGTCGTGGCACGAGGTCAGCGGCAACCTGCCGAGCGACTTCGGCTTTCCGATCGAGGTCCACGCGCACGAGCCCGAGACCATCTACGTCGTTCCCATCAAGAACGACTCGGAGCACTTTCCGCCCGACGGCAAGCTGCGCGTCTATCGCAGCCGCAGCGGCGGCAACGAGTGGGATGCGCTCACCGAGGGGCTGCCGCAGCGCGACTGCTACGTCAACGTGCTGCGCGACGCGATGGCCGTCGACGGGCTCGATCCGTGCGGCGTCTACTTCGGCACGACCGGCGGCCAGGTGTACGCTTCGGCCGACGCCGGCGACCGTTGGACGCCCATCGTCCGCGATCTGCCGGCCGTGCTTTCGGTCGAGGTGCAGACGCTGCCGTGATCCGCGTCGTCCTTCCGGCGCACCTGCGCACGCTGGCCGGCGTTGGCAGCGAGGTCGAGGTCGAGGTCGAGGGCGCGGTCACGCAGCGCACGGTCCTCGACGCGCTCGAGGCCCGCTATCCGATGCTGCGCGGGACGATCCG